>JANNHK010000053.1:0-5349 GCA_031404355.1 Actinomycetes bacterium | reverse complement strand
GAGCGCGAGCAGCAACATCGCCATACTGCGGTTGTCCTCGAAGTCGAGGAACCCGATCGCGGGCCGCGGGACCGCCCAGCCCCGGGACTCGTTCCGGAACGAGTCGACCTGGAACAAGACCTGGTCGCCGATGTACGCGAGCGCGAGAGTCGACAACGCCAGCGCGATCCCGCCCAACCGCAACGACGGCAACGCCACGATCACGCCCAGCGCGCACGCCGCCAGCGCGCCGACGACGAGCGCGGGAACAAAGGGCCAGCCGCGATCGAAGAAGTAGCCCGCGGTCAGCGCGCCGGCCGTGACAAACGCGGTCTGCGCGAGGCTCACCATGCCGCCGTGGCCCGTGACGACGACGAACGAGAGAAACACGAGCCCGAGCGCGAGTCCGCGCAAGACGATGTCGAGCCAGATGTTGTCGAAGAAGAAGAACACCCACGCGATCAAGGCGGCCGTCGCGATCGTCCACGGCAGCAGGCGCCGCCACGCGGGCAGGTCGGCGAGGTAGTCGGGTGGTGGGGCCTCGCCCGTCGAGACGGCGGCCCGGCGCGAGCGGTCGCGCGCGAGGACGAAGAGCGCGAGAAACAGCAAGAAGTACGGCGCGGAGGAACGCAGCCCGGGGATGCTCTTCCCCCATTCCAGGTAGCCGACGCCGAGGTTGCGGATCACGCCGATGAGCATTCCGCCCGCGAACGCGTACGGAATCGACCGCAGCCCGCCGATCACTGCGGCGGTCGCGGCGACAAACAGCATGAGCGTGTAGTTGAACGGGTTCAGCGCGAACGCCGGAAACGTCGAACCGACGATGCCGGCCAGTCCGGCGAGGATGGCGCCGAAAACCCACGCGACCGACGACGTGCGAGCGTCGTCGACGCCGCGCAGCGCCGCCAGCGCGGGCCGGTCGATTGCGGCCCGCATCTGCAGCCCGAGGCGCGTGTGGTTGAGCACGATCCAGAGCAGGAGTCCCGCGGCCGCCGCGGAAAAGAACACGATGATTTGGTCCGAGTCGATCGGAACGGTGTTCGCGAGTTGATAGCGGTCCGGCGGCACGGGCCCGACGCCCGGCGGGTCGGGTGCGATCTCGGTGCCGACCCAGCCGCCCCAGTGAAACGTGTCTTGGAAGATCTCGACGAGGAACAACGCGAGCGCGGGCAGTGCGATCAACAGTCCGATGGTGCCGACGATGCGGGCGGTCTCGGGTGCCCGGGCGAGTCGTCGGAACAGCAGGCGATCGAGGACGAGACCGAGCAGGGGCGCGAAGACGAAGAGTGCGAACAGCGCGGCCGGAAGTTGGTCCCATCCGTGGCCCGAGTTCAGTTCGAAGTACACGAGCGCCACGACGAAGGCGATGGCTGCGTGCGCGAAGTTGAAGATCCGGGTCGTGGTGTACGTCAGCACCAGCCCGGCCGCGATCAGCGAATAGATGGCTCCGGTGACCGCCCCACTGACGACGAGTGTGAGGAACTCTTCCATCAGTGGGGCGGGACCGGAACTGGTGTTACTTCTCGACCAGGTTGAGCGGATACACGGTCAACTCGGTCGCCGGTTCGAAGAAACCGACGGCTGAGTTCGTGATCGGGTTCTGACCGTCGCTGATCACCTTGATCATCGAGGCGCACGGCGTGCCGATCAGGTGTTGTAGCGGCCAGAGCGTCGGACACAGCGCTTCACCCAGGCCGGGATACGAGAATCCGCTGTTGATCGTGTTGGCGAACGCCTCGGCCGTGAGTGGCTCCGGTGTCTCGGCGAGCGCGGCGAGGAAGAGGTCGGCAGAGCCGTAGCCGTAGAGGACGCCACTCGTCAGCGTCGTCGGGTCGGTCGCGAGCGGGAACTGTCCGTACTGCTCGACACCGGCCGCCTGCAGGTCGTCGGCGATCTGCGTGAACGCGTCGCCACCGTTGACCGCGGCACCGACTCCCTGGCTAACGGTGTAGACGCCGCTCAACGTCTCGTTGTTCCCCGGCTGTAGGAAGATGCGGCCGTCGGAGTACACGAAGTTCATGATGTCGCCCGTGTATCCGTTGGCCCGCAGCGCCGTCGTGAGCCCGATGATCGGGGCATCGGACGTCACCAACATCACCAGGTTCGGGTCGCCGTCGAGGATGTTGGTCGCGAAGGGCGTGTAGTCGGTGACGGGAGTCGCCGACGCGGGCGGGAGTGGGTTGTCGCTGTAGACGACCTCGCCGCCCGCGGCTTCGACGCCTTGCGCCACGACCACGACACCGGTTTCGCCGGCCGGGTTGTCCTCGGCGATGATCGCCACTTTCATGTCCGCGGGGTCGACACCCGCGCCGTCGATGTAGACGCCGCCGAGGGTCTGGCTGACGAGGTAGTTGTCATCGAGGGCGTCGCACGATGCCGCACCGCTCATACCGAACGCGAACGGGTACTCGTAGCCGCAGAAGCCGGGCTGGAAGCCGAAGCCGATGTACGGCACGTGTTCCTCGTTGAGGTAGTCCTCGGAGAAGAAGCCCTGCGACGTGACGGGCACGATCGCGAACGCTTCGTCCTCCTCGACTGCCTCCTGCATCAACTGTCGGTTACGGTCACGGTCGGATGTGTCGTCTTCGCACCCGAGATAGTTGATCGCGCGGGCGTCGGCCGCCTTCTCGCGGTTGTACCGCTCGAACCGGGCCTGCGCGCCTTCGCACATCCCGGGGAAGGGTTCGATCCCCGCCGGCGTCGTCAGCGCGGTCACACCCTTGATGGTGATCTCGGTGTCGCTGATGCCCCGGATCGTCTCGCCCTCTACCGCCTCCGGGCGATCGAGAATCTCGTCGACCGCGGCCTGGGCGGCTTCGGTCGAGCCTTCCTCGCCTTCGACCGGCGCGTCGTCGTCGCCGGCATCGGTCGTGTCGGTGTCGTCGTCGGCGGTTGTCTCTTCGCTGCTGACGTCGTCGTCATCGTCGTCTGCCGACGAGCACGCGGCGGCGGCGAGCGTCATCGCGAGAACCGCGGTTGCCACCCTGAACCAGCGTCGCTTCATGTTTCCCTATCCCCCCAGGTACGCCGCGCCTACCGCGGCATTGCTTCGAACCAATTCCGGCGTGTCGTCGGCCAGCACCTCGCCGAGATGCAAGACGACGATGCGGGCGCAGTGTTGCATGACAAAGCCCACATCGTGTTCGACGAGGACGATCGCAGTGCCTTCCTCGGCACTGAGGTGGATGCATTGCGCGAGATGGGCGCTTTCCGACTGCTCGAGCCCGGACGTCGGCTCGTCGAGAAGCAGCACGGTGGGCCGATCGACGATCGCGCGCGCGAGTTCGACGATCCGGGCCCGTCCGATCGGGAGCCGGCCCGCGGGCTCGTCGCGCAAGTGCGCAATCCCGCAGAGTTCCAACACCTCGCGTGCACGTTCCCGGCGGTCGCGCTCGCGTTTCACGCGCGGTGGCAGGCGGACGAGGTCGGCGAGGAGGCCGCCGCCACCGCCGTGCCACTCCAACGCAACCAGCAGGTTCTCCTCGACCGTGAGCCAGCCGAACGTCTGCTGGCGCTGAAACGTACGGCGCAACCCTTGGCGCGCCCGCCAGGTTGCCGAGCGGGGCGTCACGTCGGTGCCGCCCAGTTCGACGCGTCCCGTTGTGGGCGGGCGCACGCCGGAGAGCACGTCGAACAGCGTCGTCTTGCCGGCTCCGTTCGGGCCGATGAGCCCGCACACCTCGCCCGGAGCGAACGCGAGGGAGACGTCAGTCAGCGCACTCACGCCGCCGAAGCGAACGCTGACCGCTCGGGCCGCGAGGGCTGCAGTGCGTTGCGCTACGGCCACGTCTCCCTCCGGAAATTTCGGCCTCGGAATCTGACGTTGTATCAGATTTCCGGCGGACGCAAGCGGGGCAACACCTTGGCCGCGAACAACTCGAGGCTCTCCCACCCGAGGTCGATCGGCATGCCACCCATGAGGGGATGCAGCAACAGCGTCCCGAAGTCGCCGATCTCCTCCGCGAGCTCCACGCACTCGTCGGGAGTTACCACTCGGTACACGCCACTCGCGCGCACGCCATCGGCATTGATGTCGGCAGCATCCGGAGCCTCGACGTGCACCGCCGATCGCTGGCCACCGGTCTGCCACGACATGTACGTCTGCGCGTCGTACACCGCATGCGGCGCGATCCGCGCCCACGCCGCGTCGGGGTCTTCGGCGACGTGAACCATCCCGAGACCCGACGGCAGGCTGCAGAACCCTTCGGTGAACCCGACGGTTGCCGCTTCGTCGGCGTAGGCGGTCGCAAGGGCGGGGTCGCCGACCGCAGGGAAAAACCCGCACCGCAGCCGCGCCGCCCGGCGCGCCGCGACTTCGGTCGACCCGCCGATCATCATGACGGGATGCGGCTGCGTGAGCGGCCGGGGAGTGACCCGGATCGTGCGGCCGCGCCACTCGAACGGCTCGCCGGTCCACGCCCGCCGCATCACCTCCACGTACTCCTCGAGCAGGCGACCGCGGTCCTTCGGCTCGATCCCCGCCATCTCCAGTTCCTCGGCCCGATACCCGAGCCCGGCGACGAACGTCACGCGGCCCCCGCTCGCGAGATCGAGTACGGCGAGTTGCTCGGCAATACGTACCGGATCGTGCATCGGCAGCAGTACGGCCGCGATGTTGACGGCCAGTCGTCGCGTGCGACCGGTGATCACGCCCGCGAGCGTGAGCGGCGCCGGGAGATAGCCGTCGTCGACGCCGTGATGCTCCGAGAGCACGACGACGTCAAAGAGGTGCTCGTCGGCCCACGCACACTGTTCGAGACACGCCCGGTACATGTCGGCGTGCGAAACCGAGCCACCCGCCGGTGCCCGCAGGTCATAGCGAAGTGCAATATTCATGCGGCTACGGCCTCCGGTGCTCGATCTCCACAGCGGGTCGCTCCGCGGTCCGCACCTCCGGTCTGCGCCTGGCCATGCTCATCGCGCAGCCGCGTCGCGGTAGTGGTCCGTGCTGTGGACGGGGTCCTTGTCGAAGCGCGGGATCACCTCGTCGCCGAAGAGGCGCAGGCAGTTGCGCGCGTCTTCCCACGCCATGTCGAGGGGTGTGCCGAACACGAGTTGGTCGCACCCGATGTCGGCGTAACCCCGGAGTTGCTCGGCGCACTCGTCGGGATCCCCGCAGATCAGGTAGCCCTCGGAGATGCGCCAGTCGATGTCGTCCATCGTCGGTTCGGGAATCAACGCGGGCCAGTCGGGAACCTCGGGCGGCTTCGGGAACGTGTCGAGCTTGTGGAACACCAGGCTTTGCAGGTATCCGAGGCCCATGTCGCACGCGATCTCGCGCGCCCGCCTCCCGTCTTCGTGACACACGAGCGTGCCGGTTGTCATGACGTTGTCGTTCACGAAGGCGCCGACGGGGTCGGCGTTCGCGAC
>JANNHK010000052.1:0-29575 GCA_031404355.1 Actinomycetes bacterium | reverse complement strand
CTTCAAGCTGTATGCCGCGGTCGACCAAGGCGAGCGCAGCAAACATTTCGCCGACCTTCTTGGAATGGCGCCAAACCGAGACGAGCTGCTCTTCGCCGGGCGGTGGACGCGCACGCACGATCCCTCGCCCGGGTTCCTGGGCGAACTGCAGCGGATCCTCGCTCTGCTCGACGTGGAGACGCGAGATGGCGACCTCTAGACCGGCTCGACCGGCCGATACGTTCGGCGAGCAGGCACGCGCGCTCGCTTGGGGCGCGTGGACGGAACTCGGCGTTTCCGGCTGGACCGCGACGCACGGAGACTGGGCCATCGACCCCGAACCACTCATCGTCTTCACGGCCTATCTCGGTGACGACGATCCTCGCCTTCGGGACGAGGCCACGGACTGGTGCATCCGGTACGGGCGTTTCGTATCCAAGACCCGCCTCAAGAATTTGCTCCGCAGCCAGCCGGAGCCGGTCCGGTCGTCGTTCGGAGAGTTCGCCGCGACCGTCGGCGCGCACGGCGGCGCCGCGTGGTTGGGTGCAACGACGCCGCGGGACTACCGCGTGACCGGCCGATCGAAACTTCCTCCGCTGCATCGACCGTCGCTGGTGTGGCTCCGTCTGCGTGCGATGTTCGGACTCGGAGCGCGTACAGAGATCTTGCGCTACTTCCTGTCCCGAACGGCGAGCGCCGGCGTCAGCGTCTCGGTCCTGGCCGACGCCGTCGGATACACGAAGCGAAACGCCGCCGACGAATGCGAAATGCTCGAACGCGCGGGTGTCCTCGCCGTACGCACGAGTGGGAACAGGCACGAGTACTCGATCGCGCGCCGACGCGAGCTCGAGACGTTCGTTGGCGTGTTGCCCGGAGTGCGACCTGACTGGCCGGCGTTGCTGCACGTCGCGCGTGAACTCGTCGACCTCGAACGGCAATCGTCGGGTACGCAACGAACGTTGGCTGTTCGTGCCCGCCAAACACTCGACCGCATCGACGGCGACCTCGCCGAACTCGGTATCCGACGGCCAACGGGCGACCCTCGAGGTGACGAACTCTGGCCCGCCGTGCACCGCCTCGGAATCGAGACGCTCGGCGCGTGGTCGATCGGACAGTGGCCCCGCGACTCGCAGTAGCGGGCCTTTGCTACGCCTGGTGCACGTGATCAACGAGGTCGCTCCCTGCCTTCTTGCGGGATGCGACTGCGTTGCTGACCGCCCTCCTGCCTTTCGACCGGCGCAACTGCCTCCGACCGTTAGGCTTTCGCGATGGCGTTCGATCGCATCTCCATCGACCACGAGATCATGGGTGGTGTTCCGTGTATTCGCGGAACGCGCATTCCCGTCGCGACCGTTGTCGGCATGGTCGCTGAAGGACTGACGACTGCAGAGATCGTTGCCGACTTCCCGCAGCTGGTCTCCGAGGATGTTCAAGATGCGCTTCGCTATGCCGCGGCTGCGGTCGACGAACGGCATCTTCCGTTGCGCGATAGCGCGTGAAGTTCCTCGTCGACGAAGGCCTCTCCTTTCGCGTGGCTGATGCGCTGACCGCCGTGGGGCATGACGCAGTGCATGTGACGCGCATCGGACTAGCTGGAGCCGTCGACGAGGACGTTGTGGCGCGAGCGCGAACCGAGGGCCGCGTACTCATCTCTGCCGATACCGATTTCGGCGAACTACTCGCACGAGGAGGCGACGCCCTCCCGAGTCTCGTGTTATTTCGCCGTGAGAATCGACAGCCGGCCGAGCAAGCCCGGGTCCTTCTCGAGAACCTCGAGTAGATCGGTGAGGCGCTCGATCGGGGGGCGATCGTCGTCGTCGAGACCGCTCGCATCCGCATACGTGATCTCCCAATTCGCTGATCCGTCGCGCTCGCGGTCGAAGCGTTACCCGACGAGGACGCCGCGGATTTCGACGACGCGGTAGTCGCGGGTGGTGCGGACGTGCGCGGTGCCGGTGTCGATCGGCAACGGGATGGTGATGCCGGGGCCGGTCATCGTGAACGTCGCGGTCCAGGTGCTCGTGACGCGCAGCGTGTAGGGGCCTTTGGTTTCGTAGGTGTGGCGGGCGGCGGGTTCGGCTTCGCTGCCGCCGGTCGTGCTGGTTTGTACCGGGCCGTCGTCGAAGTCCCACGTGTAGCCGGTGCGGGTCGCAGTACCGGTGACGACGTAGCCGTCGAGCGGCGCAGTGGTGACGGTGATCGTGTCGGGCCCAGTCGCCCACAGCCACGTTTCGAGACCGGTGACACCGTCGGTGATCGGACTCGTCGAGAGCGTCGGTGTGGGGATCGCGGCCGCGTTCCAGATCTCGCCGATCGTCGGCGGTTCGGGAAGCGGTGGCGGAGGCGGAACGGTCGGTGTGTCGGGGTCGTCGATCGGGACGCACACGATCTGGCGGTCGCCGATGACTTCGCCGGTGACGGTGTCGTAGGCGGTGACGACGAACGTCCACCCCCACGTGCCGTCGCCGTTCTGGCAGAGCGCGACGTCGGGATCTTCGACCACGTACGGGACGGGTTCCGACGTGTACCGGATCGGGCGCCGCAGACTCGGCGAATCCGCGGGCACGACCACGACCGTTCCGTCCTCGCTGGAACCGATCGCGACGGACAACGTTGTGTTGTCTTCGCCCTCTTCGATGTTCGCGCCGCCGTCGGGAATGAACGGCACGCCGGACACCCCTGTTGGTGCCAAGACAAGCAGAGCCACTAGGAGCACCGACAACCGTCTCATTGGCCGACTCCGACTGAAGTGTCACCGGAGTTCGAGATGGATGAAACCCGCCATTGCCCTGTGGGCGACGTGCTGAGCAGCACGATCTGGTCGAGAGGCGCGAAGGGCGTGTCGTCAACGATGTTCCCGGCGTTGTCGACCAAGACACGGCGACCTCCGGAATAGCGAACCCGCAGCGTGACGATTCCTTCGGCCGTATCGGCAACCTCGACCGACTCGACCAACGCGTCGTCGTAGATGCGTAATTCGCGCTGCGCGACACTTCCGAGGTCTTGGACGATCGTGTCGTGTTGCGCGCTCCCGGGACTGGCTATTTCAGAGACAAGTTCGATGTCAGGGTTGTGTGCGTAGAGCCACGACAGGTATGCGTTCAGGCTCCGGAAGATCGCGTCGAAGTCGTCGCCGGTGATGTTGAGCGGCGGCGCGGGGACGGAGCCGTCGAACGAGTACAGCGGCGGCGGTGCCAACGTCGTTGTCGTCGGGGCCGGCGGCGCGGTCGTCGTCGTTGCGACGGTCGTATCTGTTGTCGCCGACGAGACGTCGTCGTCGTCATCGTCTCCGCCGGAGCAGGCGGCGAGCGCGACGACGCAGAGTCCAGCTATTGCCAGGCGCCCCAACCGCCATCCCACGCCCGGAGCGTAGAAGCCCGATCCCTACCGGGCAATGGGTGAGCGCTACGGATGCTGTACGACGTCGAAGAGTTCGATCTCTTCTTCGGTGTAGCCGGCGGCGTGGAGCGCGCCGGGGAGTGTGCGCAGGGGCGTGCCCGCGTCGATGAGGAGCGAGCACACCTGATGCGGTGTCGCCCCGGCTTCGTGGCACCAGGTCGCGATCTGGTTCTCGTACGCATAGCCGGTTTTGTACGCGGCGCGGGCGACGGGCGCGAAGTCGGCGAAGCCGTGCGAGTGCGGTGCGATCTTCACGTAGAGCTCGCGGGACCGAGCGTGGCACGGGGGCTCGTCAGCAACTCTTGGACGACATCCGTATCGACGGACCTATCCCTATGCAGCTGCAACAGGCACGCGAGGTCGTCCTCGAGCACATGCCGACGCGCCGCGCGCTCGGATCCGGCGGACGATTTCATCGTGTCGAACTCGTTCCGCACGACGCATGGCTCGAAGCGCTCGTCAACGCGGTCGTCCACCGTTCGTACAGCGTGAGCGGTGACCACGTGCGAATCTCGATCTTCGACGACCGCGTCGAGATCGAGAGCCCGGGCCGATTCCCGGGTGTTGCCGATACTCGAGACCCGTTCCACATCACGCGTTTCGCGCGCAATCCACGGATCGCCCGGGTCTGCGCAGATCTTCAGTTCGGTCAAGAGTTGGGCGAGGGGATCCGCCGCATTTACGAGGAGATGAGGCTGGCGGGCCTGGGTGATCCCGAATATGTGCAGACGGCGGGCAGTGCACGCGTCACGTTGTCGTCGGCGCCCGTCGATCGGGCACTGGAAGCCCGGCTCCCGGCAGGCGCGCGGGAGGTTCTGCGACTCGTGCGAGATCAGGGTCGCGTGAGTACCGGCGACGTGGTCGACGCGACTGGTCGCTCCCGACCAGTCGTGCTTCGGCAACTGCGCGCGCTCGAGGGCGCCGGTCTCATTCGCTGGATCGGCCACAGCCGCAAGGACCCTCGCGCGTACTGGACCCTGATGCTCGAGTGAAACGCTCGTTCGATTACTGGTGCCTACTCTAAATAATTTCGAGTAGCTCCAAGGTGACGATCGAACCCGCTATCGCAAGGATCGCAGCGTCGCCTCGATGTCGCTCGTGAGGAGATAGAGGTCGAGCCCGTTTGGGTCGGCGGGATCGAATGGTGTGAAGCCGAGGCGTTCCCACCACGACCTGGCGGTTGGGTTGAGGGCGTTGACGACGACCGCGCGGCACGCCGCCTTCGCATTGAGCTCGACCGCCGTGCTCAACACGTGGGCGACGAGCGAGGTACCAACGCCGAGGCCGGCGACTCGCCGATCGACCGCCAGTCGGGCGAGCAGCAGCGCCGGAATCGGATCGGGCGAGTGCCGCGCCAACTTCTCGGGAGCTGCGGCGCGATCGATGCCGGTCATCGCGACGCCGGCGTACGCCTTCACCTCGCCCGGTAGGTCGGTGATCACCCAGGTCGCGGCGGTGTCGCGGCGTCGGTTCTGACCGGAATAGCGGCGCAGCCACTCGTCCAACGCCGGCGCACCCGAATCGAAGTGGGCCCGTTCATGCGCCGCCGGGTCGAAGACCTCCGGGCGGCGCAGCTCAATCAACGAACCGGAACCCGCGCTTGCGCTTCAACGCGGTCGCCAACCGAGCGTTCACTTCGGCGGGCCGGTTCAACGCGATCGAGAAGGCTTCGGCGGCGGCGGGAGACAACGTGATGACCTGCCGTTCGGCGAGCAGCGATTCGGCCCGCTCCGCGGCGGCCTGCACCACGAACGCCGACACGCTCAGGTGCGCAGCCTGCGCCGCGCGCTCCAGCAACCGCTTCTCGTCCGGGTTCACACGAATCTGGAGCCGGTCGTCCTTCAGGGTCGTCATGTACTTACATTGGCAGTACGGATAGGAGCTGTCAACCGGTAGAAACCGCAAAGTGCTCAGTAAAATCTCTACAAAATGCTCAGTAGAATGGCTACAATCTGCTCAGTCAATCGGGTCGGAGGTGCGTATTGACCTACTTGCCAAGGGTTGTCGATCACGAGCTTCGAGAACGCCTCGGATCGGCGGGCGCTGTGGTCATTGAAGGACCGCGAGCGTGCGGAAAGACCGAGACCGCTCGCCAGGCATGCGCGAGCGAGGTGCTTCTCGACGTCGACCGGGCGGCGCGCGACGCGGTGGCCGTCGACCCGGCGCTCGTGCTCGAAGGCCCCACGCCGCGCCTCGTCGACGAGTGGCAAGTCGAGCCGTCGATCTGGAATCACGTGCGTCGTGCTGTCGACGATCGCCGCGATCCCGGCCAGTTTGTCCTCACCGGTTCGTCGGTGCCCCGCGACGATGCTGATCGGCACACCGGCGCGGGCCGGTTCTCCTTCCTGCGCTTGCGGCCGATGACGTTGTACGAGTCGGGCCACACCAACGGCCGCATTTCACTGCGGTCACTGATGGATGGTGAGCCGCCGCGGAGTCCGGACCCCGGGCTGACGGTCGCCGACATTGCCGACCGCATCACCGTCGGCGGCTGGCCCGCGCAGCACAACCGGCCGGTTGCCGACGCCGCCCGCGCCGCGCGTGACTACCTCGCCCAGCTCCGCGAGGTCGACATGGGTCGCGTCGCGGGCTCTCGACGAGACCCGCTGAAGGTGGCGGCGCTGTTGCATTCGCTCGCGAGAAACGTGGCGACGGAGGTCGCCACCGCGGTACTTGCGGTAGATGCCGGAGGCGACGACGGATCACTCGCTCGTAACACCGTCGCCGACTATCTCACGGTTCTCGAACGGCTCATGATCATCGAAGATCAGCGCGCGTGGGCACCTCACTTGCGGTCGAAGGCGGTTCTGCGCTCGGCGCCGAAGCGCCACTTTGTCGATCCATCTCTTGCGGTCGCGGCACTTGGCGCGGCGCCGGGGTCGCTGCTGCGCGACCTCAACTTGCTCGGGTTGCTGTTCGAATCGCTGGTCGTGCGTGACCTCCGTGTCCACTCCCAGCCGCTCGCCGGCGAGGTGTTGCACTATCGAGACAGCACGGGCCTGGAGGTCGATGCGATCGTCCAGCTTTCGGACGGTCGCTGGGCAGCCTTTGAGGTCAAGCTGGGGGCCGGCAATGTGGATGCCGGCGCGGCATCGCTCCTCAAGTTCGCCGGCTTGATCGATACGGCCAAGCGAGGCACGCCGGCCGTCCTCGGCGTGATCACCAGCACCGGCCTCGGCTACCGGCGCGACGACGGTGTCGTCGTCATCCCGATCGGAGCGCTCGCGCCGTAGGGCGGCGCGTGATCTGGGCGCCCGGACGACCCCGCGTTGACCCTGGTCGGGGCGCCCCCTAGCGTGCTGGTCCGAGCTGCCAAACGCGTGGCCCGGTCCCGGGGGGGAGACGTCATGAGGCGGAAGGTGGTCGCGGGCGCGCTCGTTGTCGCGTCGATGGCCGGGATCGGTGCGTTCGGTGCCCACACGGCGGGCGCCGCGGTGGGGAACCCGGGCCCGCTCACGATGGAGCTTGTCGGGTTCGTTGACGCGCCGACGTTCGGGTTCTCGCTCTGGCCCGACCTCCCCGCGCCCGGCACCGTCAGCCCATCGGGCAGCCTCGCGTTCCCGAAGCAAGGGTTCGTGTTCCCGACCGAGGACTTCTCGATCTACATCCCGTCCGTCGACCCCGATGTCGACGTCGATGTCGTCGTGCGGCCCGAAATGACGCAGGACCTGACCGGCACGGTCAACCCGCAGACCGGGAACATGGCACTCAACGGGAAGCTGCAACTCTCGATGACGTCCGTCGGCGACCACGCCGGCGTGCTCGTGAACTGCCCGATCGGCCCGTTCAACATCGGCGTCGACGAGGACGAGGGCTCCCCGTACGACGAGACTTCGGGTAACGCGTTCCTCCTCAACTACTCCTTCGGCATCGCGAAGATTCCGGCGACCGCGCCGGGCTGTGGCGGTGCCGCGGTCGTCGCCGACATGAACCTGTCGCTCGAACTGCCGGTGGCCGCGGGCGACGCCTACATCGAATTCGACCTCTACCTCGACCCGGCGCCCGGAACCGCCCCGGCGCCCACGACGACGACGACCAGCACGTCGACATCGACCACGATCGCGCCGACGACGACGACCACGACAACACCTGCGGGCGCGACGATCGCCATCGGCGACGTCACCGTCACGGAACGCGACACGGGCCAGGTCGCGGCCGCGGTGTTCCCGGTGACGCTGTCGTCACCGGCGAACGCACGGGTCACGGTCAAGTTCGCAACCACCAACGGTGCCGCGATCGCCGGCACCGACTACGTCAAGAAGACGGGCACGGTCACATTCAGCGTGGGCCAGACGGCGAAGAACGTCACCGTCAACGTGAAGGGCGACGTGCTCGGTGAGATGACCGAGACCTTCACTGTCGCGCTGTCGACCCCGACGAACGCGACGGTCGCCGACGGCTCCGGCATAGGGACCATCATCGACGACGACGCGACGGGCATGAGCGTCGACGACGTCACCGTGGTCGAGGGCGACGGCGGTACGAAGAAGGTGCTGTTCACGATCCGGTTGTCGACGCCCGCCGCCCAACGGGTCACGGGGAGGTTCACGACACGGAGCCAGACGGCACTCGCCGGGACCGACTTCGTCGCCAAGAACACGACCTTCTCGATCAGCGTCGGCGCCCAGACCAAGACGATCCCGGTGTACGTGAAGGGCGACGTGGTCCCCGAACTCGCCGAGACCTTCGCCGTCGACCTGTCGAACGTGGTCAACGTCGCCGTCGTCGACGGAACCGGCATCGGACGGATCACCGACAACGACTGAGGCAACGGTCCGGAGCGTTTCCGGGGCCGTTCTGCGCCGCCTGCACCGGAATTCGGCGTCCGGGCGCTACGGTTGGGGAGTCGTCGAGTGCGCCGCGGCCCGTATCGGGCCAGGCCGGAGGGTGTTTGCGTGACTACGGAATCTGATCAGCAAGCGTGGGCCGATGCGGCGCGACCGATCCTGACGCAGATCGCGACCCGCTACGGCGCGCTGATCACGACCAAGGAACTCGCCCTCCAGGTGCAAGACGCCAGCGACGTCCGCACGAAGCGCCTCGCCCACTACTGGATCGGCGGCGTGCTCGAAGCGGTGGGGCAGGAGTGCCGCAAGCGCGAAGAGCCGATGCTTTCGGCGTTCTGCGTGAAGGCCGACGGCACCATCGGGCCCGGCTACGCGGAAGCCGTCACCGAGCTGCTCGGTACGACACCGCCCGATATCGACTTGTACGCGGCGCAGGAACGGTTCGAAGGCCACAAGCACTTCGGGGCGAAGATGCCGGCCGACGGCGGTCGCCCGATGTTGTCGCCGCAGATCGCCCGCAGCCGCGCCGCCACGGCGCGCCGGACCCGCGAAGACTTCGTGCGGCCGGTCTGTCCGATCCACCACCTCGCGCTGCCGGCAACCGGACTCTGCGACCTCTGCAACGAGTAGCGCTCCCACTCACGGAACGAGGGTGAAGCCCTCGCGGGCGGCCGCGGCTCGAAGCGCGTCGTCGTAGGCGGCAAGCGTGCGACAATCGGGATCGGCTGTACGCGCGGCCAGCGCGCACGAGAGTTGGACCGCGTCGTAGGCGCCCAGTCCGTGGACGGAACAGAGATGGGCGGCATCGTCGAGCACCGACGCGTCGACGACGACTGCCGCGAACCGCGAGGGTTCCGACTCAGTACCGAAGTAGTCGGCTTCGAACTCCTCGATGAGGACACGGGCGTCGACCGGGTCGATGCCCTCGACTCGCTGCTTGCGCCAGATCGCGGCCGGAACCTCGACGCGCGCGATCTGGGAGACGGCAATCGGCGCGAGCGCGCGCACGATCTCGTGCCCGTCTTCGTCGGCGTAGAGCTTGACGAGCGCGGACGAGTCGGCGAAGACGGGACCGGTCACCGCCGGCCGTCGGTCACGTGCTCGGCCAGGGGCGCACCGGCGGCCGCGCGCCGGCGCGCCCGCGTGACGGCCTTCGGGTCGGGACGGGGACGGGGTGTCGACGCCGTCACGAGCAGGCCCACACGCGCGAGGCGCTCGCGGAGCTGAGCCGCGTCGTCGCCGGCGAGCGCCGGGTCGGTGGCGGCGTTCAGTACGGCGGTGACGTACTCGTTCATGCTCCAACCTCGCTGCTCGGCGGCCCGCCGAACCCGTTCGAGCAGCTCCGGATCGGTTCGCCAGGTCATCTGGGTCATGCAGGCATGCTAGCAGGCATGCAGGCGTCGGCTCCACGTGCGGAATCGGCGAGAATCCGACGGTGAAGCTCGCTTCGCTGCTGTCGCGAACCTCGATCGCACGCCTCGCCGGCGACCGGTCGTACGCGCGCGGCGTCGCCTACGCACGCGACGGACGGGTCGAACGGCTGGACCACTCGGAGCGACGCTGTCGAGCAGTCGTGCGCGGCACCATGCCGTACTGGGTGGAGTTGAAGGTGCGCAGCGGGGCGCTCGACTGGGCATGCGATTGTCCGGTCGGTGCCGACGGCGCATTCTGCAAGCACTGCGTCGCGGTCGCGCTCGAGGTCGGCGGCGATGAAGTCGAGCCGAAACCTGTTGCCTCACCATCCGACGGGCTCGACACCTACCTCGCCGACCTCGGCGAGAAGGGTCTCGTCGAACTGATCGTCGAGCAGGCCGACCGCGATCCGACGTTCCGCGACCGGCTCGCGGCTCGCGCCGCGGCCACCAGCGGCGCGCCTATCGACACGAAAGAGTGGCGGCGGCGGATCGACCGTGCGTTCGGACGCAGCCGCTACGTCGACTATCGAGCCGCGCCGGGCTGGGCCCATGGCGTGCACCAGGCGCTCGACGAACTCCAGGATCTGCTCGACGCCGGTCACGCGCCGGAGACCGTCGAGTTGGCCGAACATGCGCACAAGCGCGCCGAGAGCGCGGTGCAACGCGTCGACGGGTCCGACGGGTGGTTCTCCGGTATCAGCGCCCAGATCGGAGAACTGCACCTCGTCGCCTGTTCGCTCGCCGGGCCCGATCCGAAGAAACTGGCCCGCCGACTGCTCGACCTCGAACTGTCGAGTGAGCTCGACACGTTTCACCGGGCCGCGCTCACGTACGCCGACGTGTTGGGCCCGACCGGCATCGACGACTACCGCCGCCTCGTCGCACCCCGCTTCGACGCGCTCGGGAACGAGGGCGAACACTGGTCGTCGGAGCGGTTCCGCATCACGAACGCTCGCATCGGCGTGGCCTTGGCCGCCCGCGATCCCGACGAACTGATCGCCGTCAAAGAACGCGACCTCCGCTACCCGGGCGACCACGAGGAGATCGCGTTGGCGCTTCTCGCCGTGGGCCGTAGTGACGAAGCAATCGCCTGGTGTGAGCGTGGCATCGCCGATTTCCCGGACCGCACCGGGCAGCTCGTTCCGGTGCGCGAGTTGCTGGCCGCGCTGCTGCGGGACCGCGGTGACGCAGCTGCCGCGGTCGACGTGTTCTGGGCCGGGTTCGACACGACGCCCGTGATCGACGCCTACCGGCTGCTGTGTCGCGAGGCCGATGCCGCGGGCGAAGGTGCGTTGTGGCGGGCGCGGGCGACCGACCGGCTGCGGGCCGGTTTGCCGGTGACGGCGTCGACACTCGTCGAAGTCCTGCTGTACGAGGGCGACACCGACGGAGCCTGGGTAGCAGCCAACGAGCACGGCTGTCACCAGTCGCGGTGGATGCAGCTCGCGCGCACTCGGGAAGCAACCCATCCCGGAGACGCGATCCCGATCTACGAACGCGAAGTCAGCACCCTCATCGCAACGAAGAAGAACTCGGGGTACGGCGACGCGGTCAAGCTCATGGCGCGGATCGAACCGCTTCAGGACCCGAACGACTTCGCAGCGTACGTCGAGCGTGTGCGTACGGAACACAAACTCAAGAGGAACTTGATGACGCGCATTGCCGAGCAGGGTTGGTAAGGGCAAAGTCGGCGATCGTCATCCTGACGCTCGCGTTGACACTCGCCGCGTGCGGCGGCGGTGACGACGACGTCGCCCGCGCGACGACTGTTCCGGACAGCGCTTCGGGGCCGTACGACGTCGAACGCGTTGTCGACGGAGACACCGTCCGGTTGACGAACGGCGACTCGGTGCGGCTCATCGGCATCGACACGCCGGAGACCGTCGACCCGCGCAAGCCGGTGCAGTGCTTCGGCGAAGAAGCGTCGGAGTACGCGCGCGACCTGCTCGACGGCGAGTCGGTGTACCTCGAACTCGACCCGACGCAAGGCGACTTGGACCGGTACGGGCGCGTGCTCGCGTACGTGTGGCTACCCGACGGCCGCCACGTCAACGAGGAGATGGTCGCGCAGGGGTACGCGCACGAGTACACGTACGAACTCCCGTACCGGTATCAGGACGAGTTTCAGGCGGCGGAAGCCGAGGCGCGAGACGCGGACCGAGGCCTCTGGTCGCTCAACACGTGCGCCGGGGTCACCGAATAGCAGCTGCTGCTACACCGGGCGCCACGACCGTGCCTGCGCGGCCATGCGTTTCCGGGCGGCCTTGACCTGGGCGGTCCACGGTGTGGCGACGTCCTTCAGGTTGAGGGGCGGTTGGAGAACCGCCACGAAGAATTCGTATGGACGCGGTTGTGAGTGATCCTACGGGCCGAGCCGGCCCAGGTTTTTTGTCCGGCTTGTCCACCGAATCGACTGCCCAATCGTTTCCAGGTTGGTCACTTGGGCGGAGTGACCACTGGGCATGCGGCGCCGGCGACGAACAAGTCTCCCCAGACCGTCGTCGGCTTCCGCATGCCCTACCGAACGAACTGTGACGTTTGTCAAAATTGTCCCCTCCGGTATGGGTTTCTGCCGTCCCGAACGTTATTCCCGAAAGGGACAAAACGGCTACTGGGGAGAGGCGTGTCTACGGCGGCATGGTCGACGGCACACGGAGAGGTGAACGTCGCGCCGCTGCTTGGGGCGCGGCTCGGCACCTCCCTCTGCGACGACTTCGTCGCGGCCTACCCCGACCTCCGCGGCCGCGCGTACCGGGTGGCCTTCCGGTTGCTCGGTGACCGCCACGAAGCCGAAGACATCGCCCAGGAAGCGTGCATCCGTGCCTGCATGCGCTGGCGCCGCCTCGCCGACGGCGACTACGCCGGGCCGTGGGTCGCGCACGTGAGCGCGAACCTCGCGCGCGACCGCTGGCGCCACACGCAACGGGCCCGCACCCGCGGACCGCAGACGACGAACGCGGCTGCCGTCTGTATCGCCGAACGGGTCGACCTGCACCGCGCCCTCGACGCGCTGCCCGCCCGCCAGCGGGAAGTGGTGCTGTTGCGGTACATCGCGGACCTCTCGGAACAAGAAGTGGCGCGCCGCGTGAAGTGCGCGCCCGGCACCGTGAAAACCCATGCGGCGCGCGGCCTCGCCGCGCTGCGTTCGGCGCTCGAACCGGGGGGCGAGCGCTGATGTTCGAATCTCTCGACGACACCGCGCCGCTGCCCCAACCGCTCGACGTCGACGCGTTGCGCACCTGGCGCGCGGGCCGGTACCGCAAGCAGCAGCGCATCGGCGTCGCCGTTGCGAGCGTCGCCGTCGTCGCCGTCGGCTGGTTCGCGGCCATACCCGACTCGCCCGCGAGCGACTCGGTTGTCACCGCCGCGCCCGGATCGTCGTCGACGACCACTGTGGCGACGGCATCGACCAGCGCGACGACGGCCGCGCCTGTGGTCGCAACTCCAGACCTCGCATCGATTGAGGACAGTGACGGGAATGTGGGGAGCCCGTCCGACCCTTCGATCGGCGACAACCCGGTACCGGCGCAGCCAGGTGACGACGCGCCGCCCGCGCCGCCACCGGCGCGTCCGGTACCGGGGAATCCTCCTTCCGCACCGTCGGCACCGCCGGCCGGTTCGCCCTCGCCGGGCCCGCTCGCCGGCGACCCGGCGGACGAGCCCGCGCCGACGCCGCCACCGGACCCCGCCCGCGCCGGAACCCGATGTCGTGTGGACCGCGACCCAGTCGTTCTCCGAGATGGCATGGGGCACGACCCCGGTCATGGACCTCACCTACACGGTGCACAACAACACCGCGATCGACAAGACGTACGGCCTGGCGGTGTGCGACCCGTTCCTGCGTCGTTTCTACATCCACGACAGCGATCCGCACACCATGTACGCCGACTACTCCGCCGGCACGAAGTGCTACACGAAGCTGCTCACGGTCCCCGCGTTCGGGGAAGTGACACGCACGCTGTCGGTGCGGATGTTGCTCACGACCGGGCACATCCCGCCCGGCGACTACACGCTTGCGCTCGGGTACTTGGGTAACCCCGTGACGATCAAGGTGCTGCCCAATCCGTAGTTGTCGCCCCCTCCTCGTAGGGTGCGATTCGAGACTTCGCGGTCGACGCGCCCGACTCCACTCGGACCCACCCGCTTCACTCCGGAGGTTCGTCATGGAGTTCATTTCGTCGTCGCCCGACGACGCCCTCGCGAAGATCGCATTCGACGCGACGGCTACTGCGAGTTCTGCCAGAAGCTGCTCGATCAACGACGCGTGTGCCTGCGCGTGATCTAGGGGTTGGCCCGCGCGCGGAATCTATTTACATCATCAATGGAAAGGGTTATCGTGGCTGACGAGCTGAAGGAGATTCTCGACAAGCTCGCCAGGCAAGGGTGGCGCATCGAGAGCGGACGGAAGCATCACAAGGCGTTTCCACCCGATCCGACCAAGCCGATGGTCACGATCTCGTCGACACCATCGGGCACGCGCTGGAAGCAGAACCTGATCTCGGTGCTTCGACGCTCCGGCGCCGATCTTTGATGCGACACGGGAGACGCCGCAATGAGTGAGACAAGCGACGGGTGGACGATCACGACGACGAGCGCGGCGACGAGCGCGGCGCGACGCGGCTCGACAATCGACGAGGAGCGAGTCGCCGAACTTCTCGACCAGCTCGTCGACTACGACCCCGTTGTCGCCATCGCGCCCGACAACTCCAGACTCGTGCTCACCGTCTCGCTTCCGGGTGCCCGTGCCGCTGCCGATGCGGTCAAGGAAGGAGCCCGGCTCCACCGGACGCACGCAAAGCGTGTCGGCCTCCCGTCTTGGCCGATCGTGCGCGCCGACGCGATGACGTGGGACGAACACGACCGCGATCTAGCCGAACCTGCCTACCCGGAACTCGCCGGCGTCGCGGAAATAGCCGAGACGCTGCATGTCAGCGCCCAGCGCGTGTCGACGATGCAACGGACGCACGACGGATTTCCCGCGCCGATCGCCAAACTTCGCTCCGGTCCCGTGTGGGTGCGAGCGCACATCACGAGTTTCGCTGACTCATGGGCCCGGAAACCCGGCCGCCCGAGCAAGAGCGGCTAGTTCGGTTCCTTCTAACAGCCGAAGAAGTCGCAGACGACGTCGATGATGGCGTCGAAGGCGTAGCCGAGGTTGAGGAGGACGTCGATCACCGCGTCGAAGCCGGCGTTGTAGACGTCGATCAGGGCGTCGACGATCTGGCTGACGCTGGCGCCGAGGCGGTTGAGTTGGGCGGCGGTCTGCTGGCGGGTGACGTTCATGCCGTCTTCGAGCGCCTGCATCAGCTGCTGGAAGCTGGCCCCGGCGGCGCGCACCGCCGATGCGATCGTGTTCAACGACGAGCCGGTGAAGTCGTCGATCGCGGTGACGATCGAGGTGAACGACCGGCCGATGAACCGCAGCGCGCCGGCGATCTGGTTGATCGACGCTCCGATGTGCTGCATCGCGTCGACCAGCGCACCGTTCGCCGCCGTTGTGAAGCTGTCGAGCGCATCGACGATCGCGTTCAGGGACGCCGTGGTGAAGTCGTCGAGGCCGTCGATGATCTGGTTCAGGCTCCGGCCGATGAACTCCAGCGCGTTGATGATGGTCTCGAGCGAACCCTTGCCGACGAACTCCATGGCGTCGATGATCGTTCCGGTCGACGCGTTAGTGAAATCGTCGAGCGCATTGACCATCGTGTTGATCGACGCGCTCGTGAAGTCGTCGAGGCCGTCGAGGATCTGGTTCGTCGAGCGGCCGATGAACTCCAGCGCGTTGATGATGGTCTCGAGCGACGTGTGGCCGGCCGCTTCGAGCGCGTTGATCAGCTCACCTGTGGTGAAGTCGGTGAAGTCGTCGAGCGCGTTCACGATGTTGTTGATCGAACTTGTCGTGAAGTCGTCGAGCGCGTTGAGGATCTGGTTCGGCGTGCGGCCGATGAACTCCATCATGTTGGTCAGGATCTCGAGCGACCCCCGGCCCGCCGCTTCGAACGCGTCGATGATCGTTTCGAGCGACGCCGACGTGAAGTCGTCGAGCGCATTGCCGATCGCGTCGAGCGACGCCGAGGTGAAGTCGTCGAGCGCGTCCATGATCTGGTTCACGCTGCGATCGATGAACTCCAACGCATTCGTGATGACTTCGAGCGACGTCTGGCCGATGAACTCGAGGGCGTCGACGATGGCGCCGGTCGAGAACGCCGTGAAGTCGTCGATCGCGTTCACGATGTTGTTGATCGACGCCGAGGTGAAGTCGTCGAGCGCGTCCATGATCTCGTTGGCGCTGCGGCCGATGAACTCCAACGCACCCGTGATCGCTTCGAGCGACGTCTGGCCGATGAACTCCAGTGCGTCGACGATCGCACCCGTGGCGAACGTCGTGAAGTCGTCGATCGCGTTCACGATGTTGTTGATGGTTGCCGTCGTGAAGTCGTCGAGGAGATCCATGACCGCATTCGCCGACCGGCCGATGAATTCGAGCGCACCGGCGATCACGCCTATCGCGTAGTTCGCCGCTTCCAACGCGTCGACGATGGCGCCGTCGACAAACGTCGTGAAGTCGTCGATGGCGTCGACGATCGCGTTGATCGACGCGTTCGTGAACTGGTCGAGCAGGGCGAGGATCTGGGTCGCCGACCGGCCGATGAACTCCAGTGCGCCCGCGATCACGCCGATCGCGTAGTTCGCGGCCTCCAACGCGTCGATGATGGCGCCGTCGAGGAACGCCGTGAAGTCGTCGATGGCGTTGACGATCGCGTTGATCGACGCGTTCGTGAACTGGTCGAGGGCGGCGAGGATCTGGTTCAGCGACGCGCCGAGGAACTCGAGCACGTCGATGATCGCCCCGAGCGACGTGACGCCGATGAACTCCAATGCGTCGACGATGGCGCCGAAGCTCGCGTTCGCGAAGTCGAAGAGCGCCTCGGCGATCTGGTTGATCGTCGCGGTCGTCGTGTCGAGGAGGATCTGGGCGATCTGGTTGATCGACGCGCCGAGCGCCAGGAGCGAGTCGACGATCAGTTCGAGGCCGGCGCTCGCGAGGGCAACCAGATCGAACGTCTCGCCGTCGATCGTGAGCAGCAGCGTGATCGTTCCGTTCGAGTCGAAGCTGCCGTCGACCGACGCCGTCGAGAACCCGACGAACGCGGCGAGCCAGTCGGGGAGCGTCGCCGTACCGGCTATTGAGCCCGAGAAGCCGGTGTCGTCGACCGCGAACCCGACCTCGGCGTCCGAAAGGATCAGGCCGGGGATCGGCTCGAAGGACCCGATCGACGCGGTCGCGTCGAGTCCGCCCGCGGTCAGCGCGACGCGGAACTGGGCGTCGTCGAGGATCCCGTTGATCTGCAGGTGCCCGGTCAGCTCCATGCCGCCGCGCTGTTCCAGCAGGTCGGACGACGTCGGGTCGTACCCGGGGGAGAAGACCCGGAACGTCGCGTCGGCGTTACCGACGGCCGACACGAGCGGTGGCAGCCCGAACCCGGCGAGCACGTCGTCGAGGTCGTCGCTGTCGATCGTCACCTCGGCGGTGGCGCGCGGCAGCGGCACGGTGACGCCGCCCGTTCCGGCGGTGTCGTTGACGTCGAGCACGAACGTGCCGTCGAGCCCGATCACCGGGATCTCGCCCGACACCGCGATCTTGTCGGCCTGCACCGAGACCGCCGCCTCGCCCAGCGGGAGGCTGAGCAGCGTGCCGTCGAACGTTCCCTCGATGTAGGCGTCGGCGAAGATCTCGTTGACCGCGTCGGCGAGCGCCTGCCCCGCGAGGTTGAACGTGATCGGGCTGTCGAAGTCCTGCACCATGATGTCGGCCGCGCTCGGGATGAAGACCTGCATCGACGCGGGCTGCGCGGTCCGGGTGAGATGATTCGCGATCGCGGTGATCCAGTCGGGGATGTCGAACGGGTTCGCCGGCACTTCAAGGTTGAGCGACGCCAACAGCCCGGCCGGATCGGTCAGCAGCTCCGGCAGCAACAGCCGCCCGGTTAACAACAACCCGCCGTGCGCGATGAGCGAGTCGTAGTGCTCCTCGGTCTGGATCGGGATGCGGTCGGGGTCGATCCCCGCGTGCGGCTCGAACAGCTTCTGTACGTGCGAGTCGACGAAGCCTTGGTTGTGCGCGGCGACGACGAGGCCGGTCATCTCGCCGATCTTGAAGTCGAGGAACGTAAGCCCGCCGCGCAGCTCGATCGCCCAGTCGCCGTCCATCGGGTCGAACGTCGGCATGCCGGTGCCGCCGAAGAGGCCGTCGACGAGGCCGCCGATCGGGAGCTCGACGGTCATGCCCAGCGTGTCGTCGATCCCGAGGGAGAACGCGTCCACGACCGCGCCGCCGACGAACGGGAACACCAGGTTGGCGAGCTTCTGGCCGATCGCGGTGATCGACGTGTCGAACCCGAAGCCGAGGCCGTCCTTCGAGATGATGACCTCGACCGAGTCGGCGGGCGCGCCGAGCGGGATGCCGAGAATGACCGGCTGGATCAGCCCCTTCAGGTGGAACGACGGGTCGAACTGGTCGAGGAACGCGTTGCCCGCGTCCTGCACCGCGTCGCTCAGCACGGTGAGGAGATCGACGAGCGCCTGATCGGCGCCCGGGAGGCTACCGGCGACGTCGAGGAGCTCGAACAGGAAGGTCTGGCCGGTTGCGAGGTCGCCACCCAACACCGCGTCGATGATGTCCTGGCGGGTGATGTGGGTGACGCCGCCGGCGAGGATGATGCGCGCGAGGGGTCGTGAGTTGTCGGCTTCGAGCTCGGCGGCGAGCGCGTCGAGCGTGTCGTCGAAGAACGCCTGGCCGACGCCGAGGCTTCCCGACACCAGCCGGTTGACGAACGTGTCGATGGCGATCCCGAACCCGCTGATGATGCCCTTGGTGTCGACGCTCACTTCGAAGGTCGTCTGCGCGGGCATGAGGAACCCGAGCGGGTTGCCGGGTTGCGGCGTTTCGAACGCGAGGTCGAACTTCGGCGCGATCGGGTCGCGCAGGTCGAGCAGCATTGCCGCGCCCGCCATCGGCATGCCGAACACGTTGATGTCGCCGCCGCCGATCAGCTTCAGGCCCGGTGCCTGCGACCCGAGGCCGATGTTCGCGCCGAGCGTCACTTCGCCGGTGATGATGCCGGGTGCGAGCGCGTGGATGATCGTGCCCGAGAGCGCGAGGGTGAAGCCGTTGTCCCAGGTGAGCTCCTCGTCCTGCACCGCGGGTTCGACCGACGACCTGATGGTGTCGTCGTTGACGGGGAAGTCGGTGTCGAACGCGGGGTCGTGCAGGATGTCGAGCGGCCGTTGCGGGTCGGGGAACGCGGGCCCGCCGAACTTCAGGCCGCCAGTGACGTTGGAGAGGATCACGCCGCCGACGAGTCCACCGTCGAGCGGGATGCCGAGCGGCACGGTGACCTGGGCGAGGACCGGCCCGTACTCCGACACGACGAGGTCGACACCCGCGCCCATGCCTTCGAACTCGAAGGTGCCGAACACGCGGCCGTAGAAGACTTCCTCGGTCTGCACGCCGGGTGCGCTGCTGCCGTCGACGTCGATCGTGCCCAGCTCGAGCCCGCCGCCGATCACGAAGCCGGGCACGAGCTCGAACGGCTCGACGCCCATCTTGAAGCCTTCGAGGTTCGTGATCGGGAACTCGAAGTTCATCAACTTGGCGAGGTCGATCTCGAGGCCGTCGACGCTCGCCGAAATGGGCCACTCGTCGGTGCTCTCGATGCCGCCCGAGAATCGGATCTTGAACGCGGCGAGATCGGTGATCGGGAATCCGCCGGGCGGGATGTTGGCGAAGTCGATGTCCGGGAACGTGATGCCGACTTCCTCCACGAACACAGGGAGGAAATCGGGCAGGCCGAACTGCTCGTCGGCCGGGACGGTGATGTCGACGAAGAAGCCGGGCAACATCGTCGGCGCGAGGTCGGCCGCGATCGCGAAGTTGCCGGCGGTGCCGCCCCAGCCCGCCAGCGGCGAGTCGCCCTCGTCGTCGAACTCGACGCCGAGCGACCCGAACGTGACGAGCGGTTCGCCCGGCGCCGGGTCGAAGTCGACGTCGACCTCGGTCGCGACGAGCGTCATGAAGTCGCCGAAGTTGATCGCGAACCGGTCGATGCCGGCGCCGGTGAGCGTCGGGCCGGTGATCGTCAACGGTGGGCCGAACGCGACGCCGAGTGTGAAGTCGATCGACGCGCCCTCGATCGAGATGTCGTCGCCGAAGTCGGCCGAAATCGAGAAGGTACCGAGGAGGTCGAGCGTGCCCGCATCGGCGTCCAGCGCGCAGTCGACCTCGACCGTGGCCTCGCCCTCGACGACGTCGATCTCACCGCCGATCGTCAGCAGCCCGCCGCAGGCGCCGACGAACTCGCCGTCTTCGTAGCCGCCGAGGGCCAGCGCGGCGTCGACGGTGACGGTTCCGACTTCGAGATTGGCGAAGCCGAGAGTGATCGGCCCGAAATCCTTGGGCCGGAACTCGCCGTTTGCGATCGAGTCGACCGCGACCGTGAACGAGAACGGTTCGCCCGCGGCGACGTCGTTGCCGTCGATTGCGATGATCGGGTCGAACGGGAGCGCGTTCATCGCGTCGAAATCGAAGCTGCCCGTGACGGTGACGTCGAACGCGTCGAGGTTGTCGGTGTCGGGGAAGACGATCGCCACTTCGTCGAGGTCGAAGGGCAGGATGCCCGCCAGGCCCACCTCTTCGGCGATGTCGCCGGGCGTGACGACCACACTCGTCGCCCCGAACGTGCCGTCGCGGTTCATGTGGAAGCCGGTGAGCGTGATCGTGAGGTCGCCGAGCGTCGGCACGGTCGCTACCGCGGTCGCGACGGAGAAAATCGGGCCGGTCGCGCCGGGGGAGTAGTCGAGGGTGACGTCGGTCAGTTCGAATTCGATCGTGTCCGCGATCGAGCCCGAGAGCGCGTCGACGTGCACGAGCACTCCGGTGTTGTCGGGTGCGACGGTGGCGTCGACCGTCGCACCTTCGATGTCGAAGCCGTCGAGCGCGTCGTCGGTGTCGTCGCCCTCGCCGTGCAGCAGCCAGGTCGTGCCGTCGAACGTTCCGTGCAACAGCATCTCGAACTCGGGGAGCGTCAATGTCGCGTCGAGCGTCGCGTCGATGGTGTCGGTCGTGTTGAGCTGCGCGTCGACCGTCAGGGTGTGCGTGCTCGACCAGTCGAACGTCAGCGGGTCGACGTCGACGCCGAGGTCGAGGTTCGCGACGCCGGTTGCCGACGGCCGGAAGTACCCGTGCGGGTCGCCCGCGAGGTCGGCGATCCGCAGGCGGGCGCCGCCGCCGTCGGCGAGCAGTGACACATCGATGGTCGCGGTGCCGGTGCCGTCGACCGTGAGGTTGTCGGCGCCGCCCACGTCGGCGGTTCCGTTCACGGTACCGGTCGCGTCGACGGCGAGGGTGAGGCCCGTCTCGTCCGAAAGGTAGAAGCCCGTCTCGTCGACGCCGAGCACGAGCGCCACGGTGAGGTCGCCGGTGATCGCGAGCGACGCGTCGAGCCCGAGCGTTGACGCGAGTCCGGCGAGCACGCCCGCCATGTCGTCGTTGAACTCGTCGGCGGTGAAGCCGGCGTCTTCGGCCAGGTCGGCGAGGGTTGTGACGCAGCGCACTTGCACGATGTCGGGACCGGTCGGCGGCGCGGGACGCCCGCCCGCGCCGTTCTCGGCCCAGTCGGTCGTGCAGCCCGCGGCTTCGATCTCGTCGAGGAGGTCGTCGAGCGGGTCGGGCAGGTTCTGGAACGGGTTCTGGATCGTGTTGCGAGCCGCGTCGAGTTCGTCGCCGGTGCCGAACAGGTCGCCCAGGTCGTCGGTGACGACGGGGAGTTCGAATGGGTCGAGGCCGAGCTGGTCGAAGTCGAAGTCGTCGAGGTTGAACAGTTCGCCCCACTGCGGGAGCGCGTTCGCGACGGACTCGCTCCCTTGTTCGAGCGCCTCGCGCGTCGCCGCGTCGCCGCCCACCGGAAGGTCATCGTCGATAATCAGGACCGTCGCGGTCTCGGTGTCGGAGACCGTCGCGTTGGTGAGCGCGTCGAGATCGACGGTGAAGTCCTCGTTCGGCTCGTCGGCCGTGTCGCCGATGATCGGCACCGCGAACGTCCTGGTGGTCTGACCGGGCGAGAACGTGACGACCCCGCCGGTCGCGACGTAGTCGGCGCCCGCGATGGCGGCGCCGTCGATGGTGTCGGCGGTGACCGTTACGATCTTCCCCGACTCCTGCGGCAGTGCGCCGAGGAACGGGTCGACCAGGCGCACGACGACGTCCGCGTTGATCTGGCCGTTGTCGCCTTCGGTGATGCTCTGCCCGTCGATCACCGCGATCGGTTGCAGGTCGTCGTCGACGATGCTCATCGGCGCCGACGCGCCGCCGGCCGAGACCGTGAAGACCTCGTCCTCCTCGTCGGCGAGGTCGGCGCCGATGGCGACCAGCACCGGCGTGGTGGTGTTCGGCGCGACGGTCACGACCTGCGTCAACAGCGTGTAGTCGGCCGGCGATGCCGCAGTGCCGTCGAACGCGCTCACGACCACGTCGACCGCGACGGTGCCGCCCGTGCCGGTGACCTCGATCGGGAAGACGCCACTGGACTCGCCGATCAGCGCGGGCGTCACCGTGATCGCCGGCGGGACGGCTTCGTCGTCGTTGACGATGGTGACGAGCGCGCCTTCGTTGGCGAATGCCACCGAAGGCGGGCCCGTCACGTCGGTGATGCGGACGGTGAACGTTTCGTCGGGCTCGGCGAAGGCGTCCTCGAACAGCGTCACGACCGCGGCGCCGGTGGTCTCACCCGCCGGGATCGTCACCACCGCGACCACGGGGTCGTAGTCGACGCCCGGAGTTGCCGAGCCGGGGACGGTCTCGAACGTGATCTCGAGCGGCACCGTCGCCGCCGGTTCGATCACGACCCCGACGTCGAGGCCGAAGTTGCCTTCGGAGACCGCGACGCTTGTCCCCTCGAACGCGACGTGCGAGACGGTCTCGACGTCGAGGAACACGTCGCCGTCGGGCGGATCGACCCGCACGGCGTACTCGGAGCCGTTGCCGATGTCGGTCCCCGTCACCGTGGCGAACGCGCCGGTGGCGGTGAACAGGTCGACGATCTTGAACGAACCGCTCGTGGGGCTGAACGGCGCGATCGTCTCGATCGCCAGCGTGCCGCCGAGCGTCAGTTCACCCGCGCCGCGGAGCTGGCCGTGGCCGGTGTCGGGCTGCGTCCCGGCGATGTCGATCGCGAGGGTGCCGGTGGCCGACTGCGTGAAGTTGCGGGTTGTGTTCAGCGCGCCGTCCCGGCCGAGGTCGAGCGTGCCGTTGTTGATCACGTCGCTGCGGACGAGCAGGACGTTGGGGGAGATCGTCAGCGTGCCGCTGTTCACGAACGGCGGCGCGCCCGTTTCCGCGTTCAGCGTCGGGATGCCGGGCGCAGTGACGGTCAGGGTCCCCTGGTTGTCGAGGCGGCCGGTCGCGCCGAGGTCGATGTCGCCGGCTTGCCAGGTGAGGGTGCCTTGGTTGGTGAGGGTGCCGGTGAGGGTTCGGGTGTCGATCGGGTCGCTGATGGTGCGGGTGGTGGTGTTCGGGTCGGCGGGTTCGAGGCGGAGGTCGCCGGCGATGGTGCCTGCGGCCCAGTCGAAGTTGTCGACGACGTCGAGGTGGTCGGTGCCGTCGAGGGTGCCGCCGAAGAGGTCGAGGTCGAAGGTGGCGTTGTCGAGGGTGGGGTGGGTGGTGTCGAGGTCGAGGGTCCCGCCGAACAGTTGGATGCGGCCGATGACGCCGAGGCGGGCGGCGGGCCCGCTGAGGCGCACGGTGCCGTCGAACACGGCGAGGGTGCCGAGGCCGCTGATGGTGCCGGTGAGCTCCCAGGTGCCGTCGGAGAGGACGGCGCCGCCGCTGCTGAGGTCGAGGTCGCCGCTGCCGCTGCCGCCGCCGCGCAGCGAGAAGCCGCCGGTTTCGGTGCGGATGGTTCCGTCGTTGACGAAGGTGATGCCGGTGTCGCCGAGGAAGGTCGTGGTCTCGGCGGTCTTGTCGATGGTGGCGCCGGCCCGGTTGGTGATCTTCGTGTCGGTCGAGGTGCCGGACTTGGTGGTGAAGCCGCCGCCGGTGACGGTGATCGTGGCGTGGTTGTCGAGATGCCCCGCATCCGCGAACACGATGTCGCCGGCTTGCCAGGTGAGGGTGCCTTCGTTGACGAGGTGTGCGGCGAGGTTCTTCGGTGCGGTACCGGTGACCGTGGAGACCGAGCCGGCGCCGAGCCGCAGGCTGCCCGCGCCCGCCAGCGTCCCGCCGTTCCAGAAGAAGGCGTCGGTCCCGTCGGCGAGGCTCACCAGCAGCTCGGCGCCGAGCGAGAGCGTGCCGCCCGAGAGCGTGAGGCCACCGGCGATCTCGCCCGCGTCGGGCGTCGCGGGGTCGCCGTCGTCGATGCCGTTCACGGTGAGGGTGCCGCCCTCGACGCGCAGGCCGGTCGCGTTGCCGGAGCCGAGCACGCGGACCGCGCCAACCTCCGAGATGCCCGCCGAGTGTGTGACCAGACCGGAGCCGTCGGGGATGCACGCAGTGTCGGCGGCGCCGGGCAGCGTGTCGTTGCTCCAGTTCGCGGCGGTCGTCCACGAACCGTCGCCCTCGTCGCCGTCCCAGAGCGACTGGCACCCGGGCACGGCAGTGTCGTCGTCGACGATCGTGACGACCGCATCGGCGTCGGCGATTTCGACGGTTCCGCCGTGGCCGTCGACGCCGGTGATGCGGACGGTGAGCGTCTCGTCGGGCTCGACCTCGGAGTCCTCGCGCAGGTGCACGGTGGCGGCGCCTTGCAGCTGTCCCGCCGGAATCGTGGCGGTCGTCGCCAGCGCGTCGTAGTCCGATCCCGCGGTCGCGGTGCCATCCTCGGTGGCCACCGTGATGTCGAGGTCGACCGGGAATGCGTTGTCGAGCTCGAAGTCGACGGCGAGGTCGAGATCATTTTCGGAGATCGCGACGTCGCCCGTGAACGCGAGCTGCGGGATCGGGCCGTCGTCGTTCACGATGGTGACGCGCGCATCGTCGTCGTCGATCACGACCTGCGTCGCGCCCGCCTCGGCGCTCGTGATACGCACCGTGAGCGTCTCGTCGGGCTCGGCGAAGGCGTCCTCAAACAGCGGCACGGTCGCGACGCCGGTGGTCTCACCGGCCGCGATCGTCGTTGCGGTGATGACGGGTTCGAAGTCTTCGCCTTCGGTCGCGGTTCCGGGTTCGCTGACGTACACGAGGTGCAGCGGCTCCGACAGCGCGCGATCGATCGAGAAGTCGACGGTGAGGTCGAAGCCGTTCTCCGACACCGCGACGTCGCCGGCCATGGTGAGATGCACGACGTTGCTGACGTTGAGGAACACGTCGCCGTTCGGCTCGTCGATGTCGACGACGTAGTCGGAGCCGTTGCCGATGGCAGTTCCGGTCACGGTGGCGAATGCGCCGCTCGCGGTGAACAGGTCGACGATTGTGAACGAGCCGCTCGTCGGGCTGAACGGTGCGACCGTCGTGATCGCCAACGTCCCGCCGAGCGTCACGTTCCCGGCCCCGCGCAGCTGGCCGTGGCCGGTGTCGGGCTCGGTGCCGGCGATGTCGACGGCGAGCGTGCCCGTCGCCGATTGCGTGAAGTTGTGGGTGGTGTTCAGCGCGCCGTCGTGACCGAGGTCGATGGTGCCGTCGTTGATCACGTCGGTGCGGACGAGGAGCACACCGGGTGCAATCGTCAGCGTGCCCGTGTTGACGAACGGCGGCGCACCATCGTCCGCGTTCAGCGTTACGAGATCGGGGGCGGTCACCGTCAGCGTGCCCGCGTTGACCAACTGGCCGGTGGCGCCGAGATCGATGTTGTCGTCGGTCCAGGTGAGGGTGCCTTCGTTGGTGAGGGTGCCGGTGAGGGTTTTGGTTTCGGTTCCGCTGATGGTGCCGGTGGGTGTGAGGTCGACGTCGAAGCGGTCGAGGACGACGTGGCCGGCGATGGTGCCTTCGGTCCAGTCGAGGTTGGTGACGACGTCGAGGTTGTCGGTGCCGGCGATGGTGCCGCCGCGGAGTTCGAGGTTGGCGGTGGTGTGGTCGAAATCGGGGTCGTCGGTGTCGAGGGTGAGGGTCCCGCCGAACAGTCCGACGACGCCGACGGAGATGAGCGCGGTTCCGCTGAGGCGGACGGTGGCGCCGAGCACGGCGAGTTCTCCGAGGCCGGAGATGCTGCCGGTGAGTTCCCAGTTGCCGTTGAGGAATTCGATGTCGTCGCCGGCGGCGACGAAGTCGCCGCTGCCGCTGCCGGTGCCGCGCAGGCCGATGCCGCCGAGGTCGGTTTGGATGGTGCCGTCGTTAATGACGTCGATGCCGACGTCGCCGATGATGGTCGCGGCGGGGTCGTTCTTGACGATGGTGGCGCCGGGCCGGTTGGTGATCTTGGTTTCGGTCGACGTGCCGGTCTTGGTGGTGAAGTCGCCGCCGGTCACGTTGATGGTGGCGTGGTTGTCGAGATGCCCCGCACCCGCGAACACGATGTCGCCGTCGGACCAGTCGATGGACCCTTCGTTCACGAGATGCGCGCGCAGGTTCTTCGCGGCCGCGCCGACGACGGTCGACAGTGAACCGGGGACGAGCCGCACGCTGCCCGCGCCGGCCAGCGTGCCGCCGTTCCAGAAGAACGCGTCGGTGCCGTCGGCCAGGCTCAACAGCAACTCGTCGTCGACCGAGAGCGTCCCGCCCGCGACCTCGAGGAAGCCTGCGATCTCACTCGCACCGTTGATCGTAAAGGTGCCGCCTTCGACCCGAAGGCCGGTCCCGTTGTCGGGGCCGAACACTCGAACCGCGCCGACCGCAGTTGTGCCGCTCGCATGCGTGACGAGGCCGGCGCCATTGGGAATGCACGCGGTGTCGGCGCTGCCGGGAAGTGTGTCGTCGCTCCAGTTGGCGGCCGTGGTCCAGAGGCCGTTGCCCGCGTCGCCGTCCCACACCGCCTGGCACCCGGCGAAGGGATCGTTGCTTGTCAGCAGGACGTCACCGTTGACGGTGTCGTAGCTCACGGCGAACGCGCCTTCGACGCTGGCGAACGTGCCGTTCAACGACGCGGCGTCGACGACGACGAACGGTGTGGTCGGCGCGACAAACCCTTCCGCCACGGCTCCGGCGACGGTGCCGTCGAGCGTCGCGGTGCCGGTGACAGCGAGCAGGCCCGGGCCGTCGGTGCCGATCGTGGAGGCGAAGCGTCCACTCGCGAGCTGCGTGAACGCGCCCGTCGTCGCCAACTGCGCGCCGCTGCCAAGCTCGATCGCGCCCGCGTTCGTGAGCTCACTGTCGAAGCGCAACGTGCCGGCCCGCACGTCGATGGTGCCCGTGTTACTCACGTCGAAACGGTCCACGCGCAGCAGCGCGGATCCGATCTTCGTGATGGTGCCGCTGTTGGTGAGTTTGGGCCGGACGCCGCCGCAGCAGTCGGCGATGCTGCTTTCGGCCGGCAGCGTGATGTTGAGGATGGATTGGTTGTCGATCTCGGCGACGACGCCGAGGTCGGTGCGCATCAGGATCTGGCCGCCGGTCCATTCGATCGTGGTCTGGTTGACCAGGTGCTTCGACAGTGCCTTGGTGCTGCCGGTGGCCCAGGGTGTGAACACGCCGGGTTCGAGCGTGAGTGTTCCTGTTCCACCGAGGGTGCCGGCGTTCCAGAAGAAGGCGTCGTTGGGCGCGAGGTTGGTGGTGCCGTCGATGGTGCCGGCGGCGAGGGTGAGGACGTCGATGTCGGTGTTGGCGTCGGCGCTGTTGAAGACGAGTGTGCCGCCGAAGGTGCGGGCGAAGTCGGCGTCGAAGTGCGCGGTCGGCGCAAGCGTGGCGGTGCCGCTGTTGACGTCGAAGATCTCGACGGTGACGGTGCCGGTGAACGTTTGGCTGCCGTTGACGAGAATGAGCGCCGACGTGTCGGTGCCGGTGATGGTGCCGCCGATGGTGTCGGTCCGGTTTTGGATCCGCAGCGTCGTGGTCCCGATGTCGATGGTGCCGGTGTTGGTGATGTCGAGGCCGTCGAGGCTGATGAGTGCGTCGCCGTTCAGGTTGATGGTGCCGGAGTTGGTGAGCTTCGGTGCGGTGTCGCCGCAGCAGTCGGCGATGCTGCTTTCGGCCGGCAGCGTGATGTTGAAGATGGATTGGTTGTCGATCTCGGCGACGACGCCGAGGTCGGTGCGCATCAGGATCTGGCCGCCGGTCCATTCGATCGTGGTCTGGTTGACCAGGTGCTTCGACAGTGCCTTGGTGCTGCCGGTGATGATCGCCGCGATGGTGCCCGCGCGGAGGGTCAGCGTCCCCGGCCCCGAGATGAGCCCGCTCGACCAGATGAACGCGTCGGTGACGTCGATGTCGCCGGCGCCGCCGAGTGTGCCGCCGCTGACCGTGAGGTCGGCGACGGTGGCCGGTCCGGTGACGTTCAGTACGCCCCCGGACACCGTCAACGCGCCATTCGTGTCGAGGCCGGACACGGTGTGCGTGCCGGTCGAGAACGTGATGGCCGCGCCGGCGGGAGTGCACACGATGTCGGTCGTTCCGGGCACGCCGGCCGGATTCCAGTTGGCCGGGTTGTCCCATGCGCCCGCACCCGCGATCCAGGTCTTGGTGCACACAGGACCGTCGTCGTCGATGATCGTGACAACACCCGTGTCGTCGACGATCACCGCGGGCGCGGTGCCCTCCTCGGAGAGGATGACGGTGAAGGTTTCGTCGTCCTCGTCGCTCTGGTCGTTCGTGATCGCGACGGGAATCGTGATCGACGTCGTGCCCGCGGGGATCGACGTGCTGCCGTTCACGGACCTGTAGTCGCTGCCGGCGTTGGCGGTGCCGTCCTGCGTTGCAAAGGCGATGCCGACGTCGAACGGCAGTGGCGACGACAGCGAGACCGTCAGCACGGCCTCTTCGTCCTGCTCGTCGAGCGTGACATCGTCGATCGTGATCGTCGGCGCGGGCGGCGCGGATGGCGTGACGGTGACCGTGCCCTGGGCCGGGTCGTACGCGACGTCGGCGTTCGCGACAGAGTCGAACGTGCCGCTCAACGTGCCCGCGTCGACGACGACGGTGGGATCGTCGTTGCCCGACAGGTTCGTGATCGACAGCGTCCCGTCAATCGTGATGTGTCGCGGCACGATGAGGCGACCGTTGACCTCCCCGTCGTAGCTGATGAACACCTGCGAGGTGGGTGCGAGCGTGACGTTGTCGCCGAGCGTCAGTGGTCCGTCGAGAACGAGCGTGCCCGCGTTGACGACGTCGAACCCGGCGCCGAGCGTCGTGTTGGCGGTGCCGGACTTCGAGATGACGCCGCCGGGGTTGTTGATGATCTGCGGGGGCGTGACGCCGCAGCACCAGTCGGCGCCGAAGCCGATACTCGACACGATGAACAGGCCGTTGTTGTCGATGCCGGCGACGCCGCCGAGGTCGGAGCGCATGAGGAACCGTCCGCCGGTCCAGTTGATGGTGCCGTCGTTGACGATGGTGCGACTCAGGGTCTTGATGTTGGTGCCGGAGATGGTTGCGGTTTGGTTGGCGGCGATGGTGAGGGTGCCGGCGCCGGTGAGGTCGCCGCCGGTCCATTGGATGTTGCCGGCGGGTGCGAGGTTGGTGGTGCCGTTGACGGTGCCGGCGGTGATGACGAGGACGTCGATGGTGGTGTTGGCGTCGGTGGTGTTGAACGTGAGGGTGCCGCCGGCGGTGTGGACGAACGCACCGTTGAGTGTGGCGGTCGACGTGTAGGTGATGGTGCCGCCGTTGACTTCGAACGCGGGGGTGGTGACGGTGCCGGTGACGGTGTAGTTCCCGTTCGCGAACGTGACGGCGGGGGCGGTGATGGTCCCGGCGAGGGTGCCGCCCACTGCGCCGGCGATTCGCAGGCTCCCGTCGGTGATGTTGACGGTGCCGGTGTCGGTGACGGTGAGGTTGTCGATGGAGAGTTGACCGGTGCCGGTCTTGTTGATCGTGGCGGTGTTGGTGACGGCGACCTCGATGATGGAGACCGGGCCGGT
>JANNHK010000051.1:0-13605 GCA_031404355.1 Actinomycetes bacterium | reverse complement strand
GGGCGTAGCACTCTTGGTCTGGGTGCCGAAGGTCGCGAGTCGCGCGCCGTGGCGAACGTCGCTCGCCGTCTCGTTCGTCGCGTCGGCCGCGTGGGCGGTCGCCCTGAACGTCACGCGAGGCGCTGGGGCATTGGTGCGCCCATTGCAGAGCGACCACGACTCTCTTCGCGACGTTGCGGCGATCTCGTCCCCCCTCGCCTTCGTGCGCGACTTCACGGCCAACCTCGATAGCTTCGCGATCCACACGCAGGGCCATCCGCCCGGGTATGTGCTGCTGCTGTGGCTCCTCGACCAGGTCGGTTTGCGCGGCGCGAACTGGACCGCGGTGCTCTGCATTGCGGGTGGCGCGGCGGCCGTCGTGGCCGTACTCGTTGCGGTCCGTGACGTCGCCGGAGAACAGATCGCACGCCACGCGTTGCCGTTCGTGGCGCTCGCGCCGGCCGCGTTGTGGGTCGCGTCGAGCGCCGATGCGTTCTTTGCCGGCCTGGGCGCGTGCGCGGTCGCGGCGATCGTGCGCGGGCTCATGCGGCCGGAACGGCGGCGCGCGTCGGTCGTCGGCGGCGTGCTGTTCGGCCTGGCGATGTTGTGTTCGTACGGGGCCGTGCTCCTCGTTGCGATACCGGGCTTCGTCGCGGTCAAGCAGCGGCGGTTCGTCCCGCTCGTCACGGCCGGGGTGGCCACGGGCACGGTGCTGCTGGTCGCGTTCGCGGCCGGGTTCGACTACCTCGACGGGCTGGCGCGAACGCGTGACATCTACGAACTCGGCGTCTCGGCCGACCGGCCGTACTCCTACGCGCTGCTCGCGAACGTCGCCGCGCTCGCGATCGTCGTCGGACCTGCGACGGTCGTCGGCCTCACCCGGCTCCGCGGGAACCTCTTGTGGTTGGTGGGCGGGGCCCTCGCGGCCGTCGTCATCGCCAACCTCAGCGGGATGTCGAAGCTCGAGGTCGAGCGGATCTGGCTGCCATTTGCCGTTTGGCTGCTCCCGGCGGCAGCCGCGCTCCGTGGAAGCGCGAACATGGGGAGTCGTTGGCTCGCGCTCCAGATGGCGTGGGCCCTGGCCCTACAGACGTTGGTGAGAACCGGATGGTGAGCGTGCTCGTGGTCGAGGACGACCCGACGGTGTCCGAGGTCGTCGCCCGCTACCTCGAGCGCGAGGGCTACGACGTCGAGACGGTGGCCGACGGAACCGCGGCCCTCGAGCGGGCCGACGCGAACTGGCCCGATCTCGTCGTGCTCGACCTCATGCTTCCGGGTATCGACGGCCTCGAAGTGTGCCGGCGCCTGCGCGACCGCGCGTCGGTCCCGGTGATCATGCTCACCGCGCGCGGCGACGAGGACGACCGGATCGTCGGACTCGAACTCGGCGCCGACGACTACATGAGCAAACCCTTCTCGCCGCGCGAGCTCGTCTCGCGCGTCAAGGCCGTCTTGCGACGCGCGGCGGCGCCCCTCCCCGACATCGCGCCGTCGGTGCTCGAAGCATCCGACCTGCGGGTCGATGTCCAGGCCCGAGAAGTACGCAAGGCCGGCGAGCTCGTGCTGCTCACCGCTCGCGAGTTCGACCTCCTGGTGTATCTGATGCGCAACCCGCGCCAAGCCTTCTCGCGCGAGGAACTCCTCGAACACGTTTGGGGATTCACCTACGGCGACACGGCGACGGTCACCGTCCACATCCGCCGGCTGCGCGAGAAGGTCGAAGCCGACCCGGCCCAGCCCGCACTCGTCACCACGGTGTGGGGTGTCGGATACCGGTTCGACGAATGACCCTTGACCACGCCCTCGAACTCGTCGTCGTCGCCGGCGCGACCGCGGCGGCGGCGCTGTGTCTCGGCGCGATCGCGTTGCGGGCCTTGCGCGGTCGCAGCGTCGCCGCGCAAACGGTCGTGGTCGCGCTCAGCGCCATCGGCTCGGTGGCCGTCGGAGTCAGGGTCGCCGCCCATCGCATGCTCGTCTCGTCCGACGACGTCGCGGTGCTCGACGTCGCCCTCGCGACCGCCGGTGCCGTCGCCGTCGCGGGCGCGCTCCTACTCGGTCGCCGGGTCGGGCGCGCGGAGGAATCGCTCGTCGCGGCCGCCCGGCAGGTCGGCACCGCGGGCCCCGTCCACGTCACCCGGGCTGACGCGCCACGCGAGTTGGCCCGGCTCGCCCGGGAGCTCGACGAGACGTCCACACGATTGCGCGACGCGCGAGCACGCGAGCGGGCACTGGAGACGTCGAGACGGGAACTCGTGGCCTGGGTGTCGCACGACCTCCGCACACCGCTCGCCGGCATCCGGGCGATCGCCGAGGCATTGGAGGACGGCGTCGTCGCCGACGCCGAAACCACGCGGCGCTATCACCGGACGCTGCGCGAGGAAGCTGATCACCTGACCGCGCTGGTCGACGACCTCTTCGAGCTGAGCCGGGCCCAGGCCGGGGTGATCCAGCTCGAGCTCGAACGCATCTCGCTCGGCGATCTCGTTTCCGACGCGCTCGCCGGCGCGAGCCCGGTCGCAGCGGCGAAGGGCGTGCATCTCGTGGGGCAACTCGAGGGTTCTCCCCCCGAACTCACCGCGTCGGCGCCGGAAATCTTGCGGGTGCTCCGCAACATCCTGGAGAACGCGATCCGCCACACCCCGGCCGACGGAACCGTCATCGTCGAAGCCGGCACTGCACGCGACGGGGCATTCGTGTCGGTCCTCGATTCCGGTGGTGGCATCCCGAGCGAGGATCTACCCCGCGTCTTCGATGTGGCGTTCCGGGGCGACCCCGCGCGCAGCAGCAGCGGCCGCGCGGGTCTGGGCCTCGCCATCGCCCGCAGTCTGGTCGAGGCGCACAACGGTGCAATCTCGGTCGCCAACGAGAACGGCGGCGCTCGTTTCACCATTGTCCTGCCCCTGCATCCGGTACAGCCGGCGTGACCGCTCACGTGTTGGTCACGGGAGGGTGCGGTTTCATCGGCGCGCACATCGTGGAGGCGTTGCTCGCGGCGGGATACTCGGTGCGCGTCGTCGACGCCGTGCTGCCCGCAGCCCACGCGGCCGCGCCGCCGACGCTCGAAGGTGAGGTCGAGTACCTGTGGGGCGACGTCGCCGATCCCGACTGGGCCGCGCGTGCGGTGGCCGGCGTCGATCTCGTGTGCCATCAGGCCGCGATGGTCGGGCTCGGCCTCGACTTCGGCGACGCCCCCGCGTACGCCCATCACAACGTCGGTGCCACCGCGGCGCTACTCGCCGCGCTGCACGACATCCGGTTCGCAGGACGCATCGTGCTCGCGAGCAGCATGGTCGTGTACGGCGAGGGAATGTACGAGTGTCCGACCCACGGCCGCGTGCGGCCCGCGCCGCGGCCGCCGGATGCGCTCGTTGCCGGCGCGTTCGAGCCGCCGTGCCCGGTGTGCGCGCGCCCGTTGGCATCGGTGACGATCGACGAGGACGCACCGACCGACCCTCGTAACGTGTACGCGCTCACCAAACTCGCGCAGGAGCACTTGGGCGCGTCCTACGCGCGTGAACATCCCGGCTGCACGCTGACCTCGCTGCGCTACCACAACGTGTACGGACCGATGATGCCCCGCAACACGCCGTACGCCGGAGTGGCCAGCATCTTCCGCAGCGCGTTGGAACGCGGCGAGGCGCCGCGCGTATTCGAAGACGGCGGCCAGCGCCGCGACTTCGTCCACGTCCGCGACGTCGCTCACGCAAACGTGCTCGCGCTCACCGGCGCCGTGGCCTACGACGGTCCGCTCAACGTCGCGAGCGGCACGCCGCACACCGTGCTCGACCTCGCGACCGCACTCGCCGGCGAGGCCGGACCCGGCCCGCCGGCGCCGGTGGTGACGGGCGAGTGGCGACCGGGCGACGTACGCCACATTGTCGCGTCGCCGGAACGCGCGGCCGGCGCGATCGGGTTCCGCGCCGAGATCAGCTTCGCCGACGGAATGCGCGAGTTCGCCAAGGCCCCGCTTCGCGCCTCCTAAAGGCACGGCGTGACCCGATGACCGCGACGGGCGCGCAGATCGAACAATTCGCTGAACTCACCGCAACGAGCCTCGGGCCGACCACTCGAAGCTCTAGGGTCAGCCCGAATGACGGCCCGGATCCCGCTCATGAGTCGTGAAGACGCGCCGCTGCTCGCGCACGCCCTGTTCGAGGCCGGCGCCGCCGAGACCCTGCTCGGCCTCGTCGAGGGCCGGCCGCCGGGCGACGACACCGCGCTCAACATCAGGCGAGCGTGACGACGTCCGGGCCCGGTCGGGCCCCGCTCGCAGCTCAGGTCGCGGAAGAACGCGCAAGCCGCGCGATTCTCGCCGCGGTACGGATCGCCGTCGGCGCGATGTGGTTCGTCAACGCGGGATGGAAGCGCCCGCCCGACTTCGGCGAGGACGCGGGGAAGGGCCTGTACCGGTTCACGTCTGACGCAGTCGAGCACGAGGTGTTCGGACCGTTCGCATGGGTCGTCGACAACGTCGTGCTCCCGAACTTCACGGCCTTCGGGTGGCTGGTATTGCTCACCGAGGCCGCGCTGGGAGCGTTCCTGCTGCTCGGACTCTTCACGCGTTTTTGGGCTCTGGTCGGCGTGGCCCAGTCGGTCGCGATCGCGCTGTCGGTCCTCAACGCTCCGGACGAGTGGCCGTGGTCGTACTACCTGATGATCGCCGCGAACCTCAGCTTGTACGCGACGGCGGCCGGTCGGTACTTCGGGCTCGACGGCGTCTTGCGGCCGCTCTGGTCGCAACGCCCGACGCGCGCCTCTCGGTTAGCGTTGCGGTGCTCGTGACCCGCCTCCGGGTCGCGGCGGCCGTGCTGGGAACGGTGGCTGTCGTGTACGGACTGGTCGGCCTCGTGGTCGCGGAGGGCTCCCTGACGAACCGCCGGGGCCAGGAGATCGGGTGGTCGCAGATCGAGCTGGCATTGGGAAGCTTCAATCGTTTCGGCGCGTTGCTCACGATCGGTCTCGGCGTCCTCGCGCTGGTCGGCGCGTGGCGGGGCGCGAGCGCTCTGCTGGCCTGTGCGGCGGCCGGCTTCGCGCTGATGGCGGTCCAGGTGCTCGTGCAGTGGGGACGCGGGGCGAACGTGCTCGGAAGCGGGGGACGCAACCTGTCGATGTGGGCGGGGCTGTCGATTGGCCTCGCCGCGCTCGTCTGGGGCATGCGGGCGGCGGCGAGCACATCGCGTTCGTGATCGCCACCCGAGCGGGCGCGGCCAGGCTCGTAGTCGCGTTCGTGGTCGCGTTCGTCGTCACCAACGCCGGGTGCGGTGGCGAGTCGGCGGAGCAAGAGCGCGCCGACGTCATCGAGTTCTCGGCGGGTGCCGCACCCGCGGCTCTCGTTCCTCTTCCGGACGGCACGCTTCTCGTCGGCGAGCGCGCGACGGGTCGCGTGCGCGTCGTCGACGACGACGGCCGGCTGCGGCCCGATCCGTTGGCCGAGGTCGACGTCGCAACCGACGGTCAACGCGGCCTCCTCGGTCTGGCGTCGATCGAGGGCCGCACGTTCGCGGCGTGGACACGGGCAACCGACGGTCGCATCGTCGTCGGGCAGGTCGCGCCCGGTTCGCCGCGACTCGTCTGGGAAGGGCCGCCGTCGTCCGACCTCGCGAACGGCGGTCATCTCGACGTGATGTCAGACGGCCGCCTTGTCATCGGGATCGGCGACCTGCAAGACCCGACACGCGTTGCCGACGCGGCCACGCCAAACGGGAAACTGCTTGCGCTCGATCCCGACGGTGCCACCGACCAGGTGCCGGAGATCCTCAGTGGCGGATGGAACAACCCGTTCGCGTTCACCGTCACTCGCGACGGCGAGATCTGGGTTGCCGACAACGCTCCCGGCGACGAACCCGAGCGCATCGGGCGCGGCGACCGAGCCGGGCCGCTCGTCGAACTCCCCGGCGCGCGTGCGCCGTCGGCGCTGATCGAGCTGGAACCGGGTCGGCTCGGACTGTGCGGGTTCCTCGACGGACAGCTCGTCGAGGTCGCGGTCGACGACACCGAACCTGCGGTCGGCCGAACGATTCTCGACGACGGCTGTCGCACCGGCGCGGCGCGCTTGGGGGACGGTCGCCTCGCCGTCAGCGACGGGGAGCAACTCATACTCGTCGAGACCTGAAGGAGGGAACATGATCGATCTGCTGTCACTACGCCGCGCTCGCGGCGCGCTTTCCTGGGCGCGCCGCCGCGCAACGTCGCCGAAGGCCGGATCGACCGACCTCGATCACCCGAGCGCGTCAGGACCGTCGGGGTAGGCGTCGTGGCGGTGGAGCCACGCCATCGTCCATTCGAGGTCGGCCTCGTCGCGCGTTCCAACGGTCGGCTGCGCACTCACGGCCGGCGGCCGAGGAATGCGACCAGCTGGTCGGTCGGATTCGCGTCGCTCGAGATGCTCACGGCCGGGGCGAATCCGGCGAAGCTTCGGATCTCGTCGGTGATGAAACCCCGGCATACCGCCAGCACGGTGTCGGCCAGTTCGTCGGGAAGGCTTCCGTCCTGGTTCGTCGCCCGCGCGAGGTCCCACGAATGTGTCGCGGTGTCGAGCAGGTTGATGCTGAGCCCCGCGGGTACAGGCATCGGCCCCGCGCCGATGTCGACTTCGCCGTCAAGTCCACGCGCTTTCCACGCCGCGAGCGTGCGGTCGGTCTCGGCGCGGAACTGCGCACCCAGGTCGGTCTCGAGGGGGAACGCGTTCACGTCGGCGAGCAACGCCTCGCCCCTCGCGCCGCGGCCCATGTTGGCGACGACGCCCATCGTGTGCGAGAGGAGCTGTTGCACGTTCCACTCCCGACACGGGGTAGAAGCGGCGAGTTGATCGCTCTGGACACCGCCCACGATCTTGGCGGCGTGGTCGAACGACTGTGCGAGCGCTTCGATCAGTTCCATGGTGACCCTCTCTCGGTCTTGTGGATCGACTTGCGTCGGTGCAATCTATGTAAGAGAATACTTACATGCCAACGGCCGTCGCGCCAGACCCCATCGACCTCGCGTCGCGCGCCCTCGCCGACGGCACCCGCCGGAGCTTGCTGCGACTCGTGCGCGACGGCGAGCGTTCCGCGGGCGAGCTTGCCGCTGCGTTCCCGGAGATGAGCCGACCCGCGGTCTCCCAGCACCTGCGCGTCCTGCGCGAGGCGGGCCTCGTGAGCATTCGCCCCGACGGCAACCACCGCATGTACCGCGCCCGCGTCGACGGTCTGGCCGAGGTGTGGAAGTTCGTCGACGACATGTGGACGGATCGGCTGGCCAAGCTGAAGGATGCGGCGGAAACCTCCGAACGCACGCGACCGACGCGGAGGAAGCCGTGACCGGAACGACCGCCGACACCGTCACCATCGAGCGCACGGTACGGATCGCCGCGTCACCCGAAACCCTGTGGGCGCTCTGGACCGAGCCGAAGGGGCTCGCGCAATGGTGGGGAACCGACGCCGAAGTCGTCGCCGAACCGGGCGGCGTGTTCCGCGTCACGATGGACGGCGGCCCGGTCATGCGGGGCACATTCACCGAGCTCGACCCGCCGCACCGCCTCGCGTTCACGTTCGGCTGGGAGAACAACGCGCCCGGCGAACTGCTCGCGCCCGGATCGACCCGCGTCGAAGTCACGATGACTCCCGATGGCGACGAGACCGTGCTCGTCCTGCGCCACTTCGAGATGCCCGCGACCCATGCCCCTGACCACGAAAAGGGTTGGAACCATTTCCTGGCCGAACGACTCGTCGCCGCGGCGACGGATTTGTGAGCTTGTGGCCGTCGACGTCTCGACCGAGGTCACGATCGACCGTCCCATCGACGTCGTGGCCACGTACGCCGCCGACCCCGCGAACGCGCCGGAGTGGTACGTCAACATCGAGTCGGTCGAGTTCGTCACGCCCCCGCCGTCTCAGGTCGGATCCAAGGTCGCGTTCGTCGCCCGGTTCCTCGGGCGGCGCCTCGCGTACACCTACGAGTTCGTCGAGCTAGTTCCCGCGGCGCGACTCGTCATGCGCACCGCGCAGGGCCCGTTCCCGATGGAGACCACCTATACCTGGTCCGAGTCGGAAAATGGAGCAACGCGCATGACGTTGCGCAACCGGGGCGAGCCGGCCGGGTTCTCGAAGCTGGTGGCTCCGTTCATGGCCGCCGCGATGCGACGCGAGAACCGCAAGGATCTCGCTCGGCTCCGCTCGATCCTCGAGGCGACCTGACTCCGAGGTCGGCGCACGTCGGATTGACGGCGCGGCTTCACGCGATCCGCACCGCCGAAGTTCTGAACAAACGCGAAACTCCCGCACCCGAACGCTGTCGCGCCCGCTCCTCAGCGCATACTCTTCCGCGCCGACGAACACGGCGTGCGCGCGGCGGACAGTCGCTCGCATCGGCCTGACCCCGAGGAGTTCGCGTGATCGAAGTCTCCGCCCTCGACCGGTTGGTAGCAACGGCGCTCGCGACGATCCGCGACCACGCAGACGCGGTCGACGCCGACGCGAGCTTCCCGGCCGCATCGGTGCAGGCCCTGGCCGACGCCGGCTTGTTGGGTTTGACCTTGCCCGAGGACGTGGGCGGGCTCGGCGCATCGCCCGAGCAGTACGCCACGGCACTCGGGAAGGTGGCCGAGGCGTGCGGTTCGACGGCAATGGTGTATCTCATGCACTTGTCGGCCGCGAACGTGTTGGCGGCGGCCACGCCGCTCGGACACGACGACGTGCTGGCCAAGCTGGCGAGCGGCGAGCAGCTCGGCACGTTGGCGTTCTCCGAGGGCGGCTCCCGCAGCCACTTTTGGGCGCCGGTGTCGCGCCTCCGGCCGTCGTCCGACGGATGGTTGCTCGAGGCCGACAAGAGCTGGGTCACGTCGGCCAACCACGCCGATGTCTGGGTCGCTTCGGTGCTCGGCGCCGACGCCACAGGCCCAACCGACAGCGAGCTCTACCTCGTTTCCGCCAACGACGCCGGCGTCTCCGTGGTGGGCGCCTTCGACGGGCTCGGCTTACGCGGCAACGATTCCGCCCCCGCACACGTTGCGGTCAACGTGAGCGAAGGTGACCGTCTCGGCAAGTCGGGGAGCGGATTCGAACTCATGATGCAGGTGGTGTTGCCGTGGTTCGCGCTCGGCAACGCGGCCGTTTCGGTGGGCCTCGCACGCAACGCGCTGCGCGGCGCCATCGCCCATGTGAGCCGAGCCAAGTTCGCTCACCTCGACTCGTCGATCGCCGACCTTCCGACCGTCCGCGCCTACGTGGCCAAGGCATGGACATCACTGAGCGCGCACGAAGCGCTCCTGAACGAGACGGCCCGAAGCGTGGCCGACCCCGACGAAGGCACCGCACTGGCCGTCCTCACGACGAAGGCGGGCTGCAACGAGATGGCACTGTCGGTCACCGAAACCGCGCTGCGCGTGTGCGGCGGTGCCGCCTTCTCGCGACAGGTCGGCGTCGACCGCCCCTACCGCGATGCCCGAGCCGGCTTCGTGATGGCCCCGACCTCCGACGCGCTGTTCGAGTTCGCGGGCCGGGCGCTGTGCGGCATGGACCTGTTCTGAACCGGCAGCGAGGAGAAACGCAATGAGCGACGAGTTGCTCGTCGGCGCGGTGGCATACAACGCGAGCGTGGTACCCATTTGGGAGGGCATCCGCGACTACTTCCGCGGCAGCGCCGCCCCCATGGATTTCGTGCTGTTCTCGAACTACGAACGCCAGGTTGAAGCGCTGCTGGCCGGCCACATCGATATCGCCTGGAACACGAACGTCGCATGGGTGCGGACGTCTCGGCGCACCGCGGGCACCGCGCGAGCCTTGGCTATGCGCGACACCGACCTCACGTTCCAAACGCTGATGGTCGCCCGCAAGGGTTCCGGCTATGACGGCTTGGCATCGCTCGCCGGAGCCCGAGTCGCCCTCGGGTCGCGCGACTCCGGCCAGGCCCGCATCCTTCCGCTCTGGTTCCTCGAACGCGCCGGCATCACTCTCGACGACGTGAGCCTCGTGATCTTCGACTCCGACGTCGGCAAGCATGGCGACACCGGTCGATCTGATCTCGACGCCCTGCGCGCAGTCACCGACGAGGCCGCCGACATCGCCGCGGTCGGTATCAATACGTGGCAAGCGCTCACGGCCGGAGGCGAAGCCGCGACCAGCGACCTCGAAGTGATCTGGGAGTCGGAGCCCTACAACCACTGCAACTTCACCGCGCTCGAGTCGCTCGACAACACCCGCGGCGAGGCGTGGGTTTCGCACCTGCTCGCAATGTCGTGGGACGACCCCGAACATCGGCGGATCCTCGAGCTCGAAGGCCTGCGCGAGTGGAAGCGACCGGAGCTCGACGGTTACACCTCGCTGATCGAAGCGATGGAGTCGCAGGGCATCGCCGACGGCTGGTGATTGCGATGACATCGACTGCATTCACGCTCGTCAGTCGTTTGGTCGAAGATGTCGCCTCCACCCCGCCCGGCTCGACGTGCATGGTTGCGGTCGACAGCGAACCGGACGTCGATATCGTCGCCACGTGGTGCGCGGCCACCGGCAACGAGATCCTCGCGGTCTACCCCGACGCGGTCGAGGTTCACCGAGGACGGGCACCCGACCCCGTTGCCGCGCTGCCGCCGGAGCGCCGTCCGGGCTACCGGCTCTGGGTGTATACGAACTTCCACTGCAATCTCGCGTGCGACTACTGCTGCGTGTCGTCGTCACCGCGCGCCGAACCGAGTGTGATCGGCGTGAACGAATTCCGCGAGCTCGTCGACGAGGCCGTGGCGGCCGGCGTACGCGAGCTGTTCGTCACCGGCGGCGAACCGTTCCTCCTGGTCGACCTCGACGAGCGTCTGAGCTATGCCGCCGCCGCGCTGCCGACGACCGTACTCACGAACGCAATGGTGTGGACGGGTGAGCGGCGGCGACGGCTCGAGGGTCTTCCGCGAGACGGCCTCACATTCCAGATCAGCCTCGATTCTGCGGTTCCGTCGCTGCACGATCGGCATCGGGGCGCTGGAAGCCATCGGCGTGCCCTCGACGGAATCCGCCTCGCGATCGAACTCGGGTTCGCGGTGCGGGTGGCGGCCACGCTCGGGTCCGACGCCGGCGACGAGGAATCTCGTCTCGCTCAGCTGTTCGACGAGTTCGAGTTGTCTGCCGACCAGCGCGTCATGCGGCGCGTCGCCGCGCAGGGGGCCGCAAACGCGGGATTGGTGGTATCGCGCGCGTCGCTCCTGCCCGAGGTGTGCGTCACCGCGACCGGGGTGTGGTGGCATCCTGTCGCCGCCGCCGACCCGGGGATGTTCGTTCGGCCCTCATGGCGCCCGCTACGGCTCGCCATCGAGGAGATCACGGACGAGTTACGCGGCCATCGGCTGCGCGGCGATGCGCTGGCCAGCACATTCCCCTGCGCGTGACGAACGGAGATCATTCCGTAGTCAGGTGATCGGGCATCCAATGCCGTCCCGTCAGCGTGCTGCCGACCTGGAGCTGTCGTGGCCCGTCGACGACTCGGATGCTTAGGAGCCTGCGGGTTCTGCACCTGATGACACGCCCGCGGTAACCACGCGCACGCTGCCGCGCTTGGGGTCGAGTTCGACCTCGGCGCCGTCCGGAATATGGCGCGTCGCGCCGCGGATGCCGATGATCGCGGCGATGCCGAGCTCGCGTGCGACGATGGCGGCGTGGCTGATCGCACCGCCCTCTTCGACGATCAACCCTGAAACGATGGGAAGCACCGCGTTGTACGCCGGGGTGGTGAACGGCACGACGAGCACGTCGCCGGGTTCGAGGACCGCCAACGCGTCGAGGGGGTCGGCAGCAACCCGAGCGCGCCCGCGCACGATTCGGTCGCCGATGCCGGTTCCGACGAGCGGATCGTCTTTGGGATCCGTGTCGAAAAGTGAAGAGGCGATCAGGATCGCGGCTGCGGCTCGACGAAGCGGGGCGGGCGCCGCGCCCAGGTCGGGGATGGGCTCTTCGGGGCCGAGAGTCGCGGGCGCGTCGAGCGTGAGGTTCGCCCGCCGCCGCGCGGCTCGTGCGGCTATCGCGTCGGGGTCCGGCGACGCGCCGTCGAGCGCGGCAACCAGCTCGGCGGGTTGCAGTTCGAACGCGTGCTCTGGAGCGTGGAGACCTCCTCTGTTCACGAGGCGGGCGCCGGCTTCCAGCGCCGCTCGCCGCGCGAGCCCGGCCGGCCAGTGCAAGGTCGGGCCCGAGTTGTCGTCGCGCAGCCCGTAGCCGGCGGTTGCCTCGGCCAGCGGACCGGCGAGTCGGTCAGGGACATCGGGCGCCGGCGCAGACGCCGCGGGCGCGGAGTCCTTCGCGTTGCGGGTCAGCATGCGTACGGCGTTGACGATGAGGTGCGGCTGCTCCCGCAGCGTCGCCTGGTCGATGTCGAACGCGGCCACGACTCGGTGGCCAAAGCGGCGCAGATAATCGTCGATCGCGGCGGCGGCTTCGGGCCCGAGGGATCGCAGATCGTCGATGGTCGTCAGCGGCCGGCCGGCCGTCACCGCCGCTCGTACGACCGGTTCCAGCAGCGCGACGACTTCGGCGGAGGCGGGCGACGCGCCCTGCAACAGCGACACTGCGACCGCCGGCTCGATTCCCTCGGCCTCGGCGGCAACGAGGAAGTCGCCGACAGTGACGAGGTTGACGATCGCGAGATCGAAGTGAAGGTGGATGCCATTGCGCAGGTTGTCGAGCGCGCGCTGGATGTGGTCGACCAACTCCCTGTCGTCCATCGCGTCAACGGGCTCGTCTTGCAGCGCGAGGTTGGCTGCCTCGACCGCGGGCTTTTGCGCGTCGCGCCAGCGTCGGTCGTCATCTCGCCACACTCGCGTCTCGAACGCGATTCGAGCAGCACGCGTGCGCTGCCGGAAGAGCGGAACCAACCGCGTGAGCAGCCAGGTCGCGGCCTTCGGTGCCGGCCGGCCGGCGAGGGCTCGCGGGGTCTCGACGAGCGGCACGAGGCGGACGTAGGAGAAGTCGTTGACATACGCCATCTGCAGATGCGACCCGGCAACGCCGTACCGGGCCAGCGACGCGCGCATCCCATCGGCCGACGCGGGCGCGTAGATCGCCCGGTAGAGCGGGGTCTGACCACGTGGGAAGTGAGCGACTTCCCGTTGCCACCGGCCCCGGCCGGGCGGGTCGAAGGTCACGCTGTCCTGTATCGAGGGGTCCTGTATCGAAGGGTCCTGCATGGGAACCACGCTACGCCGACCCTGCGGCGGTGGCATCGTGGAGATCACGGATCCTGAGTACGAAACGCGCGAGCTACGTTCCACCGAGCCGGGCGGCCGCGATGGCAGCAACGTGGGCTCGGTTGGTCACGCCGAGTTTGACGAACACGTGGGCCAGGTGGGTCTCCACCGTCCGGCGAGAGATGAAGAGGCGCTCCGCAATTCCCTTGTTGGTAAGCCCTTCGACAACGAGGGCGACGACCTTGTGCTCGGTGGGCGAGAGGCTCTGCCACCCGATCCGGGCCTTGGTTGGCGTGGCGCGCCGCCGGCGGCGCACACCGAGGGTGCGTAGGGAGGCTTGGGTACGCGTCGCGAAGCGGGTGAGCCTCATCGCTTCGTATGCGCCGAGCGCATCGCCGAGCTGGGCGATCGCCTCGTCGCCGCGCCCGGAACGAGCGAGTGATGCCGCGGCATCCTCGGCACACAACGCTCGTTCGAGCACGCGCGAC
>JANNHK010000050.1:0-16022 GCA_031404355.1 Actinomycetes bacterium | reverse complement strand
GCCAGCAGTACACGATGGTCGTATACAACGTCGCCGCGGCGTTGCGGCGCGACGGCGCGCCCGCGGGCGACGGTGGCTGGCGCATCAACGGCGTCACCGTGCGCACGTACCGCGACCTCGTCGACCTCATCGTCGAACGGGACCAGGACGGCGACTGGGCCGGGCCCGCCATCGGCACGGGCACGATCAACGCGTTCATCCGGCGCTTGCTGTCGTCGCAACGGTCGCTGGCCCGGCTGATCCGGGCCGACGTGTCGGCCGAGGCGCTGAAGGAACACCGCATCGACACCGCCAACGCCCAGGTGACGGTCGTCGACCTCCACAATCTCGACGACCGCGGCAAGCGCTTCGTCGTGGGAGTCACGTTGCGGCGCGCGTTCGACGACAAGGAGCGCAGCGGCCTGGCCCGGCCGTTGCTGTTCGTCGTGCTCGACGAGCTGAACAAGTACGCCCCGCGCGACGGCGAGTCGCCCATCAAGGAGATCCTGCTCGACGTCGCCGAGCGCGGCCGCTCGATGGGCATCGTGCTCATCGGCGCGCAGCAAACTGCCAGCGAAGTCGAGCGCCGCATCATCGCCAATTCGTCGATTCGCGTCGTCGGGCGCCTCGACCCCGCCGAAGCAACCCGGCCCGAGTACGGCTACCTGCCGAAGGCGCACCAGCAGCGCGCGATCATCGCCAAGCCGGGGACCATGTTCGTGATGCAGCCCGAGATCCCGGTGCCGCTCGTGGTCGAGTTCCCGTTCCCGTCGTGGGCGACGCGGCCGTCGGAGCGGGGCACGAATCCGGCCGAGACGGGTGTGCTCGCGATGCCCGACGACCTGCTCGAAGGCGTCCCGCGCGGGCCGCGTGGTCGCGGTCCGGGCGAGTAGGCGGGCCGTGCGCGTCCTCCACACTTCCGACTGGCACGTCGGGAAACTGTTGCGCGGTATGGCGCGCGTCGACGAGCACCGGGCCGTGCTCGGCGAGATCGCCGAAGTCGCGCAGCGCGAGAAGGTCGACCTGGTATTGGTCGTCGGCGACCTGTTCGAGTCGATGGCGCCACCACCCGAAGCCGTAGCCGTCGTATGGGATGCGCTGCTCGCGCTCCGTGAGACGGGTGCCCACGTCGTGGTCGTCGGAGGCAACCACGACCAGCAACAGCAACTCGAGTCGGTCGCGCCCGTGTTCGCCCGGCTCGGCATCACGGTGCTCGGCTTGCCCGCCACCCACGAGCACGCGGTGGTCGAGGTCGCCGGCGCGCAGGTCGTGATGCTGCCGTGGATGTCGCAGCGCTGGGCCATTCGCAGCGAGCAACTGATGGAGGCGCGCGCGTCTGAGACGACGCAGTACTACGCGGCGCGCGTCGCCCGGCTCCTGGCGTGGCTCTGCCGCGACTTTCGCGCCGACACCGTCAACATCATCGCCGCGCACTGCATGGTGCAAGGCGGCGTGCTCGGCGGCGGTGAACGCGACGCGCAACTCATCGACGAGTACGCGGTGTCCGCGCACGCGTTCCCGGCGGCGGCGAACTACGTCGCGCTCGGCCACCTGCACCGCACCCAGGCCATCCCCGGCGCCGCACCCATCTGGTACTCGGGTTCGCCGATCCAAGTCGACTTCGGCGAAGAACGCGACACGAAACACGTCTTGCTCGCCGACATCCCCGAACACGGCGCAACCAAGGTCACCAAGGTGCCACTCACACGCGGTTGGGAACTCCGCACGCTGCGGGGCACACTGGCCGAGATCGAAGCGTTCGCGCCGACGGTCGGCGACGCGTGGCTGCGGGTCGAGGTGCGCGAAGCGGCGCGACCCGGGCTCGCCGACGACGTGCGGCTCCTGCTCCCCCGCGCCGTCGACGTACGGGTGACGGCACCCGAACGGACGGAGATGCCCGCGCGTGTCGCCGTTTCGCGCCGCGCGGCTCCACGCGAGTTGTTCGGCGCGTATCTCGACGCCACCGACCGCGCCCGCGACGAACGCCTGCTCGCACTGTTCGACGACCTCCTCGACGCCGACACCGGGGGCCGCTGATGCGCCCGCTCGAGCTCGACCTCGAAGGATTCGGAGTCTTCCGTGAACGCATCGCCGTCGACTTCACCGACGCCGAGTTGTTCGCCATCGTCGGCGCAACCGGTCACGGCAAATCGACGCTGATCGACGCCATCTGCTTCGCGCTCTACGGCAAGGTCCCGCGCCACGGCGAGCGCGACATCGCCCCGGTTGTCACCCTGGGCTCCAACGAGGCGAAGGTGGCGTTCACGTTCGAACTCGCGGGCCGGACCTACCGCGCCGCGCGTGTGCTCCGGCGCGACCCCAACGGCCCGGGCGCCAAGACAAGAGCTGTGCGCCTCGAACTGGTCGGTGCCGACGGTTCCGTCGAAGTGCTCGCGGGTTCGGTGCGTGAGTTCCAGCACGAGATCCAGCGCCTCGTCGGGCTCGACTTCGACCAGTTCACGAAGTGCGTCGTGCTCCCGCAGGGCCGCTTCGCCGAGTTCCTGCACGCCCCCGCCGGTGACCGCACCGCGATCCTCAGCGCCCTCCTCGACCTCGGCCGCTACGACCGCATGGCCGCCAAGGCCCGCGAGCGCGCCAGGGAATCGTCCGGGAGCCGGGCGGTACTCGAACAGGAACGGGCCCGCCTCGGCGACGTCACGGCGACGACCATTGCCGGCGCGCAGGCCCGGCACGCCGAACTCGCGGTCGCGCTGGCCGACGCCGAGGCGGCGGCACCCGCTGACGCGGCGCTCACCGCGGCCGTGACCGAGGCCGAGGCGGCGGCCACAACCGCACGGCGCGCGCTCACCGCCCTCGACACGATTCACGTTCCCGACGAGATCGCCGACCTGACGCGCACGATGAACGACGCGAGCGAGCGCGTCGATGCCGCAACCGCCGCCGCCGACGCGGCCGACGCCGAGGCGGGCCGGCTCGAAGCCGAACGCGACACCCTGCCCGACATCGCCGCGCTCGCGACCAGCGTCGAGCTGCGACGCGAGTACGACGGCGTGACCGAACGCAGTGCCAAGGGCACGGCGGTGCTCGCCGCGCGCACCGACGTCGCGACGACCACCAGCGCCACGCGCGCTTCGGCTCAGACCGAAGCCGAGCACACACAAACGACACTCGACGAGGCGCAGCGAACACACGCCCACGCCGACCTGCGCACCGAACTGGCGCCCGGCGAGCCGTGCCCGGTCTGCGAACAGATCGTCACGAAGGTGCCGAAGGCGCTGTCGACGGCCACGGTGACGAAGGCGCGGAAGGCCCGCGACGCGAAACGCCTGGCCCTCCAACACGCCGAGACGGCGAACACTTCCGCGCACGCGGAGTTACACAAGGCCGAAGCCCTGCTCGCCCAGCTCAACGATCGCCGGCGCGAGCTGCTCGAGCGCGTCGACCCGAATGCCGATGTCGCGGCTCTCGCGGCCGAGATCGAGCGGGTCCAGCGCGCGCAGGGAGGCGCCGCGGACGCGCGCAGACACGCCACCGAGTTACGCGGGTTGGCGCGGGCCGCGGCCGATGCGTTCGGGGGGCTCGGCACTGCCATCCGCGACGCCGAGCGGGTGTTGCAAGCGCAGCGCGCGACGCGATCGTCTCGGCCGGCGTCGAGGTACCGGTCGCAGCCGATGCTTCCGATCTCGCGCGGTACTGGGTCGCGCTGGCGCACTGGGCCGCGGACACGAAGCCCGATTTCGAGAAGCGCGTCGCCGCCGCCGAAGACGCGGCGAGTGCCTACGCCGCGGAACGCGACGCGCTCTTCGGCGATCTCGCCACCCGGGCCGGGTTGGCAACTCCGAGCACGTTTGCCCAACTCCTCGCCGGCGTCGCGGCCGCGGTGCGCGACGCCGAACACGCGTCCGCGGACGCGCAGAAGCAACTGGCGCGGGCCGAAGAACTCGACGCGGCGATCGCCGAGGAACGCGGTCGCGAACAGGTTGCGGCCGAACTCGGCCGGTTGCTCGACAAGGGCCACTTCGGCCAGTGGCTCGTCGACGAGGCGCTGCACGGGCTCGTCACCGGCGCGTCGGAACTTCTCGAACGGCTCTCGGCCGGTCAGTACGCCCTCGCGGCAGTCGCCGACGGCGAACTCGTCGTCGTCGACCACGTCAACGCCGACGAGACCCGCTCGGTGCGTAGCCTGTCGGGTGGAGAGACGTTCCAGGCATCGCTCGCCCTCGCACTCGCACTGGCCGAACACATCGCCGAACTCGCGAGCGACGGCGCGGCCTCGCTCGAATCCATCTTTCTCGACGAGGGATTCGGCACCCTCGACCCGGAAACGCTCGACGTCGTGGCGAGCACGATCGAGTCGCTCGGCCACGGCACGCGTGTCGTCGGCATCGTCACGCACGTTCCCGATCTCGCGGAACGGCTGCCGACGCGCTTTCGGGTGCACAAGCAGGGCCGCACCGCGGTCGTCACCCGGGAGGACGCGTGAGGTTCACCGTCGACCCGTGGGATCCGTCGTACGGCGCGTCAGTTCAGACCGAACTCGGCGAGGCCATGTCGCCGGCCACGACCGACATCGAACGCGCCGACGCGCAGTGGGCACCAGTCGCGCCCCGCGGGGTTCGCAGCGCCGCCGTCCTGTTCGTCGACGGGGTACGCCGTATCGAGGCGCGCACGTGGATCGAGGGCGGCATCGAACCCGTCCCCGGCGTGTTCGCGTCGTGGGCGGCCGGTGTCATTCGGTGCGACCGAGTTGCGAAGGTCATCGATGTCGAAGTGGGGCGGGGTGTCTTCGGGCCGTCGGCGGCGGTCGGCGACGTGACGACCAAGCACGGCCGCTACATCGCGACGTCCACCGAGAACGCCCGCCCCGAGACGTTGAACACGGCGATCAACCGCCGCATGACCGAATGCGAAGCGCGCGTCGCGCAGCGTTGCCGCCGCGAGACCGACGAACTCGTCGTGCTCGACGGCCCGTTGCGCGAGTCGACCCGGCACCTGGCCGAGGCGGTCGGCGTCGTGAAGTCGCACGAGACGAAGTACCTGCCCGTCGAACTCGACCGAGTGATCGCCGCGCTGGGCGACGGTGAGCGGACACCCGTGTTCCGCATCGAAGCCCGTTTCCCGCGGTATTCGTGGTACTTGCGTCTGCCCGGCCCGAGCGGGGGCCCGTGGGCGGGCATTGTCCGCTGCGAGGCGAGCAGCGCATTGGACACCGCCGCCGTGATCGGACTGGCCGACCGGATCGCCGCCACCCTGCCCGGTTTCGCGTCCGAACCGCACAAGGACCCCCGCGCGCCGCAGAACCTGTACCCGATCGCGGGCCTCGAGCGGCACTTGCGCCGACGCCTCGGTGACGCCAAGGTCTTGTACCGGGCGTTGCGGGTCGCGAGCAGAGCCGTTTCGGTCGGTTGAGATTCGGGAACACTTGTCCGGAACCGAACGGGAGGCATGACGTGGTCAGCACTGCGCTCGCAACAATGGCCGGGGTCGCCGAAGACGCCAAGGAAGCCGCCCTCGAAGCGATTTCCGACACGCTGTCGGACGTGCGCGAGCGGGTGCACGAGCTGCACATCCTCCCCGAGCCCAAGCGGCGGCGCCGGGGCAAGGGTCTGCTGTTCCTCGTGCTCGTCGTCGTCGGCTGCGCCGCCCTGGCGTATTACCTGAAGCAGAAGCGCGAGGCAGAGGAATACGCGCCCGCCCCCGACGCGTTCGGCGCTGCCGTCGAAGAGAGCAACGCCGCAGCTCGCTAATCCTGCGGGAGATTTGGAGGCGGCGGCGGGAATCGAACCCGCGTGGAAGGTTTTGCAGACCTCTGCCTGGGCCACTCGGCTACGCCGCCGGAGCCGGTAAGCGTACCGTACGGCGGTGCGTCGCCTGGCTGTGCTGCTCGTCGTGGCGGTAGTCGTGATCGCGCTCGCCGGTTGCAGCGGTGACGACGACAGCGATACCGCGTCCGATCCTGCACCCGCCGCCTCGCTCACGTGCGAGTGGCCGATGTGGGGACACGACGAAGGCCGGCCGTTCGCGTACCCGGCGGAATGTGAGACCGAACTCGCGCCCGAGACAGTGCCGCGCCTCCGGGAACAGTGGTTCCACCCGACCGACGATGTCGTCACCGCCACACCAGCTGTCGTCGACGGAACGGTCTACGTCGGCGACTGGTCGGGCACATTCTCGGCGCTCGCACTCGAAGACGGCACCGAACGCTGGACTTTTCAGGCGCCGCAGCATCGCAACGTGTACTCGGGTCAGATCGTCGGATCGGCGGCCGTCGCCGACGTCGGCGGAGAACGCCGCGTGTTCGTCCCGTCGGGCAAGACGCTGTACGCGCTGCGCGCATCCGACGGCGAACTGCTCTGGGAGCACGAACTGAACCCCGAAGGTGACGCCAACGACCCGACCGAGATCCAATCGTCGCCGGTCGTCGTCGACACCGCCGACGGTCCGGTCGTGATCTTCGGGTTCGACGGTCACGACATCCCGGGAGTGCGCGCCGGGCTCATCGCCCTCGACGCCGAGGACGGTACGCAGCGGTGGTACTTCGACCCGGATCGCGGCGAGGCCGCGAGCGGATGCGTCGGCATCTGGGGGTCGCCCACGGTCGACGTCGAACGCGGCCTCGTGTTCGCGGGTACGGCGAACTGTCCGACCTCACCCGAAGGTTGGCGCGACCACAGCGAAGCAATCTTCGCCGTCGACCTCGAGACGGGCGTGCCCGAGTGGCAGTTCCAGCCGCGGGGGCCGAGCAACAACGACTTCGACTTCGCCGGCGCGCCCAACCTCTTCACCGCCGATGGTCAGGACGTAGTGGGTCTGGGCGGAAAGGACGGCGTGTACTACGCGCTCGACCGCGGCACGGGTGAACTCGTGTGGAAGGTCGAGGCGTCGACGCCACGCGTGCAAGCGCCGAACTTCTCGACGGGTGGGTTCATCGGCGCCGCCGCGGTGCAGGACGGGATCATCGTCGGTGGAACGGCCGTCGACGGACCGTGCCCGTGCCTGCACGGCATCGCCACGACGGGCACGATCGCCTGGCAGCAAGAGGCGGCGAGCGCGACGTTCGCGTCCAGCGCGATCGTCAACGGTGTCGCGTTCTCGGGTTCGACGATCGACTTCACGCTGCGCGCGGTAGACGCGAAGAACGGCGCGGTGTTGTGGTCACACGAGATGGTCGGCTCCGTGGCCGGTGGAGTCGCGATCGTCGACGACTGGGTGATCGCGGTTGCCGGCATCCGCGAGCCCGGACTCGAACCCGCGGGGACGAAGTCGGGGATCTCGGGCTTCACGCTCGCGTCGGGAACCGCGCCGACGACCACGACGCCGGAAACCGCCGGCACACTGCCGCCGACACCGACGGCGCCGCCCGAAGAACCGGCGTTCCGGGAACCAGCCGTTGGTCCGGCGTGCCTCGCGTCCGCGTGCTCCCCGGGCTTCACGCTCGTGAGCCCACCGCCGGGCACGACTCCCGAACTCACGCTGCGGCTCACACCCAACCCGTTCCGCATCGAGGTGCGGGCCGCCGGGTTGGGCGATCCGGCGGCGTGGATCCGCTCGGGGAGCGTGTCGGCCGAGGCGGGCGCGGTGGCGTACGGGGTGTTCGTGTCGGACGACTCGCTCAGCGGCGCGTTGCTCTGCGTACTCGACGAGGCGTTCGACTGCGTGAACGAGGACGTGCCTTCTGATGCCACTTCGCGATACAACCGCGTCACAATCCTTGCGATCACGGACACGCCCGAGCTTCCGACACCGGCCGACGGCGCGGGCCGGATCGTGACGACCGTCGGCCTTTCCGAACCCGTGGAGTTCGAGCAATGAGACGACTGATTGCAGCGCTCACGGTCATCGTGTTGGTCACCGCGTGCAGCGGCGACGACGACGAAACGGACACGAGCACGGACACGAGCACGGCCGTTGCACCCGAGACGGCCGACGCGTCGTTCATCGTGTTCAACGGGCAGGGCAACGACCTCGCCGCCTACGAGTCGGAACCGCCGTTTACGAAGCAGATCGTCATCCCGCACTACGACGAGGCGGAACAGCCGGACGGGCTCGACATCAACGGCCAGATCTGCTTCGACCCTGAAGACCCGCGGCGGTTCGTCGCGGGTGAAGACACGTTGCAGACGACGACCGGCCACCCCGGCTGGGGCCTCTTTCGCCTTGAAGGCGACCAGGTCGGCGAGTTGTCTGCCACCCAGGTCGCCAAGCTCCTACCGACCTACCAGTCGAGTGCAGACAACGCCGAGAACTACGGCTGCGGGTTCCTCGCCGACGGGCGCATCGTCACGACCGACGTCGGCAACCAGGCCGAAGGCGACGGCGACGGCCAACTCATCGTGTGGTTCCCGCCGATCCGGAACTCCACGCGTCCCTTCAACGATGTCCCGTACTGCAAGATCGACGTCGACCTCGTCACCGGGCAGGGCGTGCTGGTCGACGACGACTACGTCTACGTCGCGCAGGCACGGCCCCCGGCCGCAGGCATCTGGCGCTACGCGATTGCCGACTTCCCTACCGACGCGACGCCTGTGGGCGGGTGTGACAGCACCGACGGCACCGGCGCGCCCATGACCACCGCCGTCACCGAAGAACTGTTCATCGAACCGAGCGAAGCCAACCACCTCGCGACACCGAACGCGATTGCCAAAGGCCCCGACGGCACACTGTTCGTCACGAGCGTGTTCAACGGTGTGATCTCGGAGTTCGAGCCCGACGGCACGTTCATCCGCACGGTGCTCGAACCGCCCGCGGGTGAAGCGCTCGGACCGGAGCCGTACTCGACGGGCACGCCGCTCGGTATCGGACTCGGGCCCGACGGCAGCGTCTACTACGCCGACATCGGCATCGTGTTCAGCGACTCGGGCATCGGCCCGGGACGCGGGACCGGCCGGGTCCGGCGGATCGCGTTCGCCGACGACGGCACGCCCCTCCCTCCCGATCAGATGGACGAGGGTCTCGCGTTCCCCGACGGCATCGGGATCTGGCCCGCAAGCCCGTAAGCCCGTCAGTCCGTAAGTGGGTCGCCTATGTCGCGCGCCGCATCTGGAGCACTTGGGCGGACTCGCCCGTCTCTACCTCGAACCCGTTGGCGGCGATCGCGCCCAGCTCCTCGGGCGGGATCGCCTTGGACCAGAGCCAGCCCATGGCCGAATCACAGTCGAGTTCGCGCAGGCGGGCGGCCTGCTCGGGCCGTTCGACACCCTCGGCCGTGACCTTCACGCCGAGGGCGTGGCCCATGGTCACGACCGCGCGCACGATTGCCATGTCGGACTCGCTCTCGTCGATCGCGTCGAGCAGCGACCGGTCGAGCTTGAGCACGTCGATCGGCAGGCGCTTGAGGTACGCGAGCGACGAGTAGCCCGTCCCGAAGTCGTCGACCGCGACGCGCACGCCGATGGCGCGGAGCTGGTGCAGCTGTGCACATGTCGAGTCGAGGTCGGTCAGCGCACTGCTTTCGGTCAACTCGACCTGGATGCAGCGCGGATCGACGCCGGTCTCGCGCAACACCTGGGTCACCTCGGTCACGACCTCGGTCTGGCGGACAAACCGAGGCGAGAGGTTGATGCTCACGACGAGCGGCTGGCCGTTCGGCCGCGCACCCGACCACTTCTTCGCCCACGCGCAGGCCTCGCGCAAGACGTAACGGTCGAGCGCCACGATGAGGCGCGACTCTTCGGCGAACGGAATGAACGAGTCGGGCTCGAGCATCCCGCGGCGGGGGTGCAGCCACCGCACCAGCGCTTCGGTTGCGACCACGGTGCCCGTCTGCAGGTCGATCTCCGGTTGGAAATACACCTGCAGTTCGCTGTTCTCGAGTGCTCGCCAAAGATCCCCTTCGAGTTCGAGGCGGTCGACGACGTGGGGCGCCGCGGTGGCGTCGAACATCTCCCACCGGGCTCGGCCCTTCTCCTTGGCGACATACATGGCGAGGTCGGCGTGGCGTAGCAGGTCGCGGGCGCGGTCCCCGCCGGCCTGCGACAGCGCGAGCCCGACGCTCGCCGAAATGAACAACTCCTGGTCGCCGATCGTCAGCGGCCGGCGCAACTGCTCGGTGACGCGCGCCGCCACTCGGGTGGCGGTCTCGGCGTCGCGCACGCTCGGGAGCAAGATCGTGAACTCGTCGCCACCGAACCGGGCGACGAGGTCGGACGGGCGCAGGCAACTCGCGAGGCGCTCCGCGACGGCGACGAGCACCCGGTCGCCGAGGTCGTGCCCGAGGCTGTCGTTCACGACTTTGAAGCGGTCGATGTCGAGGAACAGCACACCGACATGGCGGTCGGACCGTGACGCCGCGAACAGGGCCTGCTCGAGCCGTTCGAGAAACATCCAGCGGTTCGGAAGCTTGGTGAGCGCGTCGTGGTACGCCTGGAACGTCAGCTGCTCCTGTGCGCGGCGCCGCTCGCTGACGTCGCGCATGTTGAGCACCATGCCCGCGACGGACGGGTCGTCGATGCGATTCGACAATCCGATCTCGAACCAGCGGTAGGTGCCGTCGAAGTGGCGCATCGGCAGTTCCAGCCAGCCGACCGCACCGGGCTGCTCGGAGATCGTTCGGAAGAATTCGCGGGACTGTTCGCGATGCTCGGGGTGGACGATCTCGCTCTGAAACCGTTCGATGCTTCCCGTGCGGTAGCCGAGTACCCGTTCCATAGCCGGGCTCGCGTAGATGACGTTGCCGTCGAGTGCCATGACGACGATGGCGTCCGACGCGTGCTGCACGAGCGCCCGCAGCCGCTCCTCACTGTTGCGCAGTGAACTCGCGACGGCTTCCTTCTCGCGGGCGGCGAACTCGAGGACACCGATCATGGTCCATGCGCCGACGACGGCGAGCAGCGCGAGCCCGTGACCCTCGGGCTGTGGCATCAGGGTCGGGAGGCCGGCGTACGCAACGAGTCCTTCGCCGACGGCGATGACGAGCGCGGTCGCGATCGCGGCGGGCCGCGCCGCCCGGGACCCGTCGAGGCGGACCTGCTCGACCGCGACGAAAACGAACCCGACTGACAACACCGCACCCCATCCGGTGAGGTACATCACGGCGCCGGTCCCGAAGGCCATGAGCAGCCCGCGCACGAAGACCCGCGCGGTCGAGACACCCGGAGGGAACACGACCTTGACCACGTTGCCGATCACGAGCGAGGCAAGCAGGGCGGCCAAGAGCGCCCAGATGGACACGTCGGCAATGAACCCGTATTTGTGGCCGAGAACGAAGACCGGAGCGACCGCGGCCGCGGCGACGATCCCCGTCATGAACAGTGCGCGTGGAGACGGCTGCCCCACCTCTCGCCCGGTTCGCCCGTACTCCCCCATTGCGCCGTATCGGCATGGCTCGGGCCGTGCTTGACCTCACGGGTATCATCCCGGCTTGTCGCAAAAGTCACACGCGCGACGCGGCAGACGCGCTGACGATCGAGGCAACGCCAGATGACCGTTCGACTGCTGGGTGCGGGCGCGGCGGCACCGGACCTGCGCCTGCCCGCAACGGAGATCTCGGCCGCCTGGGGACGCGGCACGGGACGCGGCCACGTGGGTGTGTGCGCGCCCGACGAGGACACCCTCACGCTCGCCTGGGAAGCCGCGATGGCCGCACTCGCCGCCGCCGGATTGGAACCGACGCAGATCGACGCGTGCTACTGGGGCACCTCGCGACCGCCGTTCGCCGAGGGGCCCAGCCACGCGTTCCTCGCGGCCGGCCTCGGGCTCTCGTCGCACGCGGCCGGCGCGCTCTGCTCGGGATCGACCCACGCGGGCATGGACGCCCTGCTCGCCGGCGCCGACGCGATCGCGGCCGGGAGTGCGCAGACGGTGCTGGTCGTCGTGTCCGACGCGTTGCGGCCCGCACCGGGAACCGGCTTCGAAGCGCGCTGCGGTGCGGGCGCGGCGGCGCTGGTACTCGGAGGTGAAGGAGGCCACGCGGCGCTCGGTACGCGCGTCACGCGCAGCCGCCCATTCCTCGACCGCTACCGGGGTGACGGCGAGACCGACAACCGCGATCTGTACGACGCGCGGTTGTTCCGGGAGGAGATCTTCCTGCCCGCCGTTTCGGAGGTCGCGTCGGCCCTGGCGTCGTTCGACATCGCGGCGTGGTCCCTGCCCGACCCCGACGGCCGGCTCGGCGCGGTCGTTGCCAAGCTCGTCGGCAGCGGCGCACCGGCGTCGGCCGCGGTGTACGGCGCGGTCGGCGACACCGGTGCCGCGGCCGCGCTGCTCGGCGCCGTCGCGGCGTTCGACGCCCCCGGCCTCGTCGCGGTGGTCGGCACCGGCGGCGGCCGCACGACGGGCGTGCTCGTCGACGTCGAGACACCCGTACCCGGTGCCGCACTCGCACTCGACGCGCTCGCGGCAGGCCGGAACGCCTCGTACACCGAGGTGCTGCGGTCCCGGGGCCAACTCGTGCCCGGCGGCGAGACGATCCCCATGGGCGTGCCGCCCGAGAGTGCGCTCTTCGCGCGCGGGGCCGACGAGATGTTCGGTCTGCTCGGCGGGCGCTGCGTCGACTGCGGCACGATCAGCACCCCCCCGTCGATCCACCCGGCCTGCATCGCCTGCGGCGGCGCCAAGCTCGAGCCGGTCTCGGTGGCGCGCGGCGGGGTGGTCTACACGTACGTCGTGAACTACACGATGCCCGCTCCGTTCGTCGCACCCCTGCCCATCGCGGTGCTCGACATGGACGACGGCGCCCGGCTCATGCTGCAGGTCGTGGGCGACGGTTCCGACGTCGAGATCGGACGCCGCGTCGACCTCGTCCTGCGCAAGTACGCCCACGAGCGCGGCGCGCCGGTCTACGGCTTCAAGGCCCGCCCCCGGAAGGAAGACGGGTTGACCCCATGAGGGCCGGGCGCAGACCGGAGGTCCGGACATTGGCACCAAGTTCAGTTGAGATAGAGGACCGGAGGGCGTAGCCGCGATGTCATGGAACAAAGTGGCGATCGTCGGGGCCGGACTCATCAAGATGGGTGAGTTGTTCGAGCAGAGCTACGAGCAGATGGCGGCGGGCGCGTTCGATGCCGCGGTCGCGAGCGTCGACAAGGGGTTCGAGCCGGCCCAGGTCGAGGCCGCGTTTGTCGCGACCCAGCGGGGCACGTTGTGGGGCCAGGAGGGCATCAGCGGCAACACGGTCCCGACCGCGATCGGCCTCGTCGGCATCCCGTGCACGCGCATCGAGAACGCGTGCCCGTCAGGTTCTGACGCGGTACGGGTCGGCGCGATGGCCGTTGCCAGCGGCGTCCACGACGTCGTCCTCGTGATCGGCGTCGAGAAGATGCGCGACAAGTCGACCGAGGAAGGTTTGTTGTCGCGTGCGGCGTCCGGCCACCCGATCTTCACGCGCGGCGAAACGGCACCGGTGTTGTTCGCACCGTTCGCGACCCGACACATGTACGAGTTCGGCACGACACGCGAGATGCTCGCGTCGGTCGCGGTGAAGAACCACTACAACGGCGCCCGCGACCCGTACGCGCACTTCCAGAACGAGATCACCATCGACGACGTCATCACGTCGGCGCCGGTGTGCCACCCGCTCCACCTCCTCGACTGCTGCCCGCAGACCGACGGTGCGGCGGCGGTACTGCTCGTGAGCGCCGAACGGGCGCGCGAGTTCACCGACAACCCGGTGTTCGTCGCCGGGTTCGGGGTCGCGACCGATCACCCGTACCTGCACGAGAAGGACTCGTTCACCGAGATCAAGGCCACGCGCCTTGCCGCGCACCGTGCGTACGAGATGGCGGGCGTCGGCCCGGGCGACATCGACTGCGCCGAGGTGCACGACTGCTTCACGATTACCGAGATCCTCGACATCGAAGACCTGGGGTTCGTGGAGAAGGGCCGGGGCGGCATCGCCAGCCTCGAGGGCGAGACCGCGCTCGACGGCCGCATTCCCGTCAACACGTCGGGAGGCCTGCTCGCCAAGGGTCACCCCATCGGCGCGACCGGTGTCGCGCAGATCACCGAATGCTGGTGGCAGCTACGGGGCGAGGCGGGCGAGCGACAGGTCTCGATGCGCAACGGCTTCGCCCTCCAGCACAACGCCGGCGGTCGCGGTTCGGGCGTGTCCGTCGTCAACATCCTGACCATCAACGAATCTTGAGGCAGTGGGGGTAGGCGTGCTGGTCGTCGAAAAGACCGAACACGGTGTCGGCCGCATCGTGCTCAATCGGCCCGAGGCCAAGAACGCGTTGACCCCGGAGATGCGCGACGGCATCGTCGACGCCGTCCGCGACTTCCGCGCCGACCCCGCAGTACGCGCCGTGTTCGTCACCGGCACTGGCGACGCGTTCTGCGCGGGCATGGACCTCTCGGCGTCGACCGTCGCCCAAGCCGGTGGCGACGGCTTCTCCTCGCGCACGACCTCCGAAGCATTGCGCTCCGGTGTGCAGACATTCATTCGCGAACTGTGGGAACTCGACAAGCCGACGGTCGCCGCGGTCAACGGCACCGCCGTCGGCCCCGGCGCGCACCTGGCACTCGCGTGCGACTTCGTCCTCGTGCACAGCCAGACCCGGTTCATGTGGTCGTTCGCCCGCTGGGGCCTGGTGGTCGACGCGGGCGGCGCCTACTTGTTGCCCCGCCTGGTCGGGCTGCCGCGCGCCAAGGCCATGATCATGCTCGGCGAAGGCCTCACGGGCGCGGAAGCGGTCGACGCCGGCCTCGCGTACAAATGCTGCGACGATCCCGCGACCCTCGCCACCGAAGCCGAGACCCTCGTACAACGCCTGGCCGCCGGACCGACACGTTCGCTCGGGCTGTCGAAACAACTCATGAACTCGACGTTCGAGACGACGCTCTCGGAAGCGCTCGAACGCGAGGGCCACTACGCGGCACTCGCCACGGGCTCGACCGACCTCACCGAAGGCATGGCGGCGTTCCGCGAGAAGCGCACAGCCCGGTTCACCGGTTCGTGACGGGTCTCCCCCGCGTCCAACGCGTTGCGGCGTACGTCGTGTGCACCGACGACGACGACCGTCTCTTGCTGTGCCGGCTGACAGCCGCGGTTCGCGGTCGTGCCGGCTGGTGGACCCTCCCCGGCGGCGGCGTCGAGCACGGCGAGCACCCCGAGATCGCCGCGGTCCGCGAGCTGTACGAGGAGACCGGACTCGACGGGCACATCACCGACCTGCTCGCGGTCGACTCGGTGGCAGGCACGGTGCAGGACGACGATGGCATCGAGATCGACATGCACCGCATCCGGATCGTGTACCGCGCCGAGACAACGCCGGGCGAGCTGCAGTTCGAGGCCGACGGCACAACCGACGTCGCGCAATGGTTCACGCGCGGAGAACTCGCAGGCATCCAGCTCGTCGAAACCGGTGAACTGGGCGCGACGCTGGCCTGGAGTCAGTGAATCCCGCCGACAGCGAGGTCGACGTCGCTAGCCTGACGCCGACGTCACATTCACCAGGGAAGGCACAGGGGGGAAACACGTGGGGCTGTTCGACGGCAAGGTCGCGATCGTCACCGGGGCGGGGCGCGGCATCGGGCGCAGCCATGCACTGCTGTTCGCAGGCGAGGGCGCCGCGGTCGTCGTGAACGACCTCGGCGGCGGCGCGGCGGGCGACGGCGCCGACGCCACGCCCGCGCAACAGGTCGTCGACGAGATCAGCGCCAAGGGCGGCCGGGCCGTCGCCAGCTACGACAGCGTCTCGTCGTGGGCGGGCGCGGAAGCAATGGTGCAGCAGGCAGTCACCGAGTTCGGCGGCCTCGACATTCTCGTGAACAACGCCGGCATCCTGCGCGACAAGATGAGCTTCAACATGGAGGAGGCCGAGTGGGACGCCGTCATCGACGTCCACCTCAAGGGACACTTCGCCCCCTCGAAGTTCGCCGCGTCGTACTGGCGAGCGAAGTCGAAGGAGACGGGCGAACCCGCCAACGCCAAGATCGTCAACACCGCGTCCGAGTCCGGGCTGTACGGCAACGCGGGCCAGGCCAACTACGCCGCGGCCAAGGCGGGCATCGGCTCACTCACCATCGTGATGGCGCGTGAACTCGAGCGCATCGGCGTGCGCGTCAACGGCATCTGCCCGGTCGCGCGCACGAGGCTCACCGAAGCGGTGGCGGGCGACTTCATGGAGGCCAAGGAAGGCGAGTTC
>JANNHK010000049.1:0-1839 GCA_031404355.1 Actinomycetes bacterium | reverse complement strand
TGGTCGGTCTGGAACGCGATGTCGCCGCCGCCGAGGGTGCGCACGACGACCATGTCGGCTTCACCCTCGTAGAGCACCTGCTCGGGCGACACGAGCTGCACGTGGAGCACCTACGACTCCTGCAGCGTCTTGGCCTTGGCGAGGACCGACTCGGCGCCGCCGACGTTGAAGAACGCCTGTTCCGGAACCTCGTCGAGCTCACCGTTGCACAGCGCCTCGAACGACTCGACCGTCTCGTCGACCGGGACCGAGATGCCCTTCAAGCCGGTGAAGACCTCACCGACGAAGAACGGCTGGCTGAGGAACTTCTGGATCTTGCGGGCGCGCGACACCGTGATCTTGTCCTCTTCCGACAGTTCGTCGAGACCGAGGATGGCGATGATGTCCTGCAGCTCCTTGTAGCGCTGCAAGATCTCCTGCGTACGCAGCGCAACTGCGTAGTGCCGGGCACCGACGACTTCGGGCGCCAGGATGTTCGAGGTGGACGCCAGGGGGTCGACGGCCGGGTAGATGCCGAGCGCCGCGATCTGACGGGAGAGTTCCGTCGTCGCGTCGAGGTGGGTGAACGTCGTGAACGGTGCGGGGTCGGTGTAGTCGTCGGCGGGCACGTACACGGCTTGCAGCGACGTGATCGAACGACCCTTGGTCGAGGTGATGCGCTCCTGCAACTCGCCCATCTCGTCGGCGAGCGTCGGCTGGTACCCCACGGCCGAAGGCATACGGCCGAGCAGCGTCGATACTTCGGAGCCCGCCTGCACGAACCGGAAGATGTTGTCGACGAAGAGCAGCACGTCCTGGTTCTGCACGTCGCGGAAGTACTCGGCCATCGTGAGTGCGCTCAGCGCGACCCGGAGGCGCACACCCGGCGGCTCGTCCATCTGGCCGTACACGAGTGCGGTCTTCTCGATGACGCCCGACTCCTGCATTTCGAGCCAGAGGTCGGTGCCTTCACGCGTGCGCTCGCCGACACCGGCGAACACCGACACGCCACCGTGCTCCTGCGCGACCCGACGGATCATCTCCTGGATGAGCACCGTCTTGCCCACACCGGCGCCGCCGAAGAGGCCGATCTTGCCGCCCTGCACGTACGGCTCGAGCAAGTCGATGACCTTGATGCCGGTGACGAACATCTGGGCACGCGCTTCGAGCTGGTCGAAGGCGGGCGCGTCGCGGTGGATCTCCCACCGGTCGGTGACACCGGTGACTTCGGCCTGGGTGATGTCGAGCGGTTCGCCGATCACGTTCCACACGTGACCGAGCGTGCCGTCGCCGACGGGCACCGAGATCCCGCGACCGGTGTTGCGCACGGTCGTGCCCCGCTTGAGTCCGTCGGTTGGTTTGAGGCAGACGGCCCGGCAGCGGCCTTCGCCGATCTGTTGCGCGACTTCGGCGGTGACGACGATCGTCTCGCCTTCGAGCACGATGTCCATCTCGAGCGCGAAGTTGATCTCGGGCAGCGCGGCGGGCGGGAACTCCACGTCGACGACCGGACCGTAGATCGCAACGACGCGCCCGTCCTTCAGTTCAGCGTCGTTCACTTTGGTGGTCGGCTCGGCAGTTGCGGTCATGCGAGGTGTGCTCCCGATTTCAGACAGCGGTGGCGGGTCGTGCGGTTCGCTCGAAGTACTCGGCGTCGTGCACGTCGACGATGTGAACGTCTTTGGCGACCTGGCGCAGCGCCTCGGCGCCACCGACGATCTCCATGATCTCGGTCGTGATGGCGTCCTGGCGGGCCCGGTTCATGATGCGGGTCAGCGTGTGGATCAACTCTTCGGCGTTGTCGGTCGCGGCCTTCATGGCCCGCTGGCGAGCAGCGTGCTCCGACGCGGCCGCGTTCAG
>JANNHK010000048.1:0-2427 GCA_031404355.1 Actinomycetes bacterium | reverse complement strand
CCCGGAGGCGACTTCGAGGAGGTCGGCCGCGCGCTGGCGTTGCTGCCACAGCGGCGTGCGTTCGCCCGGGCGGCGCCGGGGAAGGAGCAGCGCGCGGGCCGCGTTCTCGCGAAAGCGGGATGCGAACAGCGAGGTGTTCGGAAGCCGCTCGACGACGAGTTCCTCGACCTCGTCCGGCTCGAACAGGAGCAGTTCGAGCGCGATGTCGTCGATCGCTTCGGGGAGGCGCAGGATGATGCCGTCGTCGGACCACAGCACCTGCACCGGCATGTCGGCGCGCGTGAGCCGCTCCTCGATCGCGAGCGCCCACGGTGCGTGCACGCGTGAACCGAACGGTGTGAGGATGCACACGCGCCAGTCGCCGATCTCGTCCGGAAACCGTTCGACGACGATCGTGCGGTCGTCGGGGACCGCGCCCGTGGACTCGGCCTGTTCTTCGAGGTAGCGCCGGAGGTTCGATGCGGCGCGCTCATCGAGGCCGTCTTCGCGCAGCCGCGCCTCGGCTCGATCGGCCGGAAGGGCACGGATCTCGCGCGTGAGCGCACCAAGCGCGCGTCCGAGTTCGAGGGGGCGGCCGGGGCGGTCGCCCTTCCAGAACGGCATCTTCGCCGGTTCGCCCGGTGCCGGAGTGACCACGACCCGGTCGACCGCGATCTCCTCGATGCGCCACGTCGACGCGCCGAGCACGAATGTCTCACGTAGGAGACTCTCGTACACCATCTCTTCGTCGAGTTCGCCGACCCGTGCGCCACCGGGGAGGAACACCCCGAACAACCCACGATCGGGGATGGTGCCGCCGCTGCTGATCGCAACGCGTTGCGCGCCCTCGCGCGCCCGGACCCGGCCCTGCACGCGGTCCCACACGACGCGCGGGCGCAGACCCGAGAAGCGGTCGGACGGGTACCGACCCGACAGCATGTCGAGCACCTCGCGGTACATGTCGTCGGAGAGATCGACGAAGTTGGCGGTGCGCCGCAACATCGTTGCGAGTTCGTCGACGTCCCACTCGTCGAGCGCGACCGTCGCGACGATCTGCTGGGCGAGCACGTCGATCGGGTTGCGCAGGTAGCGCATCTCCTCGACGAGACCCTCGTGCATGCGGCGGACGACCGCGGCCGCTTCGAGCAGGTCGCCGCGGTACTTCGGGAAGATCTTGCCGCGACTCGGTTCGCCGACGCTGTGCCCCGCGCGCCCGACTCGCTGGATGCCGCGCGCGACCGACCCCGGCGACTCGACGAGCACTACGAGATCGACCGCACCCATGTCGATGCCGAGTTCGAGGCTGCTGGTCGCAACGATCGCCTTCAGTCGTCCCTCCTTGAGGTCGGACTCGACGATCAACCGTTGCTCCCGAGAGAGCGAACCGTGGTGGGCGCGCACGAGTTCTTCACCCGCGAGGTCGTTGAGGTGCGCAGCCAGCCGTTCGGCGAGCCGGCGTGCGTTGCAGAAGACGATCGTCGTGTGGTGGGCGCGTATCAACTCGAGGATGCGGGGGTGCACGTGGGGCCAGATGCTCGCCCGCGGTTCGACCGTGAGGTCGAGCGAACCGTCGGCCGCGGGCGGCGCGGCCTGACCCAGTTCGGCCATGTCGTCGACCGGGACGATGACTTCGAGTTCGAGCACCTTGCGCGACCCGGCGTCGACGATCGTCACGGGGCGCGGCTGCCACGCCGATGGCTCCCTCGCTGCGCCGTCCGTGGCTCCGCTGCGTCCGCACTCTTTCTGACCGCCGAGGAACCGCGCGATCTCGTCGAGGGGGCGCTGGGTCGCGGAGAGGGCGACGCGCTGCGGAGGTTTGTGGGCGATGGCCTCGAGCCGTTCGAGGCTCACCATGAGGTGCGCGCCCCGTTTCGTCGGCGCCATCGCGTGGATCTCGTCGATGATCACGTACTCGACCGAACGCAACGTCTCACGCGCCTTCGACGTGAGCATGAGGTAGAGCGACTCGGGCGTGGTGATGAGAATGTCGGGCGGCGTGCGGACGAGCGCTTGGCGTTCTTTCCCGGGCGTGTCACCCGTGCGCATACCGACCGTCGGCACGCGCAGCGGCACCCCGAGGCGTTCCGCCGCGAGTGCGATACCCGCGATCGGTGCGCGGAGATTCTTCTCGACGTCGACGGCGAGGGCACGCAGCGGCGAGATGTACAGGACACGGCAGCGCGCGTCCTTCGCCGGTTCCGGCGTGGTCGCGAGCCGGTCGATGGCCCACAGGAACGCGGCGAGGGTCTTCCCCGAACCCGTCGGCGCGAGGATCAGCGTGTGATCGCCGTCGGCGATCGCCGGCCAGCCCTGCGCCTGCGCTTCGGTCGGCGCGCGGAAGCTGGCCTCGAACCAGGCCCGCACCGGCGCCGAGAAGCGATCCCACGTCACGGCCCCGACCGTACTGCCGGGCTGTGACAGTTCAAGTCAGCGTTTGTCGGGTTTTAC
>JANNHK010000047.1:0-6467 GCA_031404355.1 Actinomycetes bacterium | reverse complement strand
GATGAACTCCTGGTGCGGGTGTTTGCGCCCGCCCTGGGGCGGCACCGACGCCGTCGTGCCTTCGAGAATCTTCAGCAGCGCCTGCTGCACGCCCTCGCCCGACACGTCACGCGTGATCGACGGGTTCTCGGCCTTGCGCGCGATCTTGTCGATCTCGTCGATGTAGATGATGCCGGTCTCGGCCTTCTTGACGTCGTAGTCGGCGGCCTGGATCAGCTTCAGGAGGATGTTCTCGACGTCTTCGCCGACGTAGCCCGCTTCGGTGAGCGCGGTCGCGTCGGCGATCGCGAACGGCACCTTCAACATGCGGGCGAGGGTCTGGGCGAGCAACGTCTTGCCGCAACCGGTCGGGCCGATGAGCAAGATGTTCGACTTCTGGAGTTCGACTTCGGTGTCGCCGTACGAACCGGCCTGCACGCGCTTGTAGTGGTTGTAGACCGCGACCGCGAGGATCTTCTTCGCCTGCTCCTGCCCGATGATGTAGTCGTTCAGGTACCCGTAGATTTCGCGGGGCTTGGGAAGATCGTCGAAGCGGACCTCGGTGTTCTGCGAGAGCTCTTCTTCTTCGATGATCTCGTTGCAGAGATCGATGCACTCGTCACAGATGTAGACACCCGGACCGGCAATCAGCTTCTTGACCTGCTTCTGGCTCTTTCCGCAGAACGAGCACTTCAGCAGATCCCCGCCGTCACCGAACTTCGCCACGACCGACCCCTCTCCCCCGAGCCCTCATCGTTCGGGCCTCAAGCCTCAGCTCGTGCCCTCGGCCGACGGTACCGCGGCCAGTTCACGATTGCTGATGACTTCGTCGACGATGCCGTAATCCTTGGCTTCCTGGCCGCTCATGATGAAGTCGCGGTCGGTGTCCTTCCCGACGCGATCGAGGGCCTGACCCGTGTGGTACGCCAGCAGCTCGTCGAGCAGCTCGCGCATACGGACGATTTCCTTCGCCTGAATCTCGATGTCGACCGCCTGACCCGACGCACCACCGTGCGGCTGGTGGATGAGCACCCGGGCGTGCGGAAGGATGAAGCGCTTGCCGGCCGTTCCCGACGCGAGCAACACCGCCGCGGCCGATGCGGCTTGGCCGACGCAGATCGTCTGCACGTCGCACTTGATGTACTGCATCGTGTCGTAGATCGCGAACAGGCCGGTGATCTCGCCGCCGGGCGAGTTGATGTACATGACGACGTCCTTGTCGGGATCGTCGCTTTCCATGATCAGCAGCTGCGCGATGACGAGGTTGGCAACCGTGTCGTCGATCGGCGTGCCGAGAAAGATGATGCGGTCGCTGGCGAGCCGGGAGTAGGGGTCCCACTCCATCCGGCCGCGCGGCGTGTCCTGTACGAACCGCGGAATAGGAACGTACTCGTTACGAATTGCTGGGCGGCTTGGCTCGTTGCGTGCGATCACGCCTCGGACTCCTCTTCGATCGTTTCTACGTCGATTGCTTGTAGGACTTCCTCTGCCTCCGGTTCCGGGAGGGCGAGATCGATTTCTGTACCTGCCTCGTCGACCACTGTGGCGTGCTCCACGAGGAATTCCAGGGCCTTGCCGCGTGCGATATCAGAGCGTACCGCCTCCAGAGCACCCCGCTTTTCAAGGTCGCGCCGCACGCGTGCAGGCTTCTGGCCAACCCGCTCCGCGAGCCGGTCGACTTCGATTTCGAGCTCCTCGTCGCTCGCCGAAATGGCTTCCTGGGCCACGACGGCCCGCAGCGCGAGGTCGGCGAGCACGGCCTTGGCCGCGCCCACTTTGATCTCGTCGATGAACTCCTGGGGGTTCTGTCCGGTCGACGCGAGGTACTCCTCGAGCGTCGCACCCTGGTGCGACAGTCGATGCGCCAGGTCTTCGACCCGCTGGCGCGTTTCCGAGTCGACGAGCGCGGGCGGCGCCTCGAGCGGCACCAAGTCGGACGCGGCTTCGAGCACCTTGTCGCGCACTGCCATCTGCGCCTGGATCTTCTGCATCATCTCGAGCCGACGCCGGATGTCGCCGCGCAGTTCGTCGGCGGTGTCGAACTCGCTCGCCTCGTCGACCCACTCGTCGGTGACGTCGGGAAGCACCTTCTGCTTCGCGTCCTTCACGACGACACGGAAGGTGATCTCCTTGCCTTCGTGTTCGCCGAAGCGTTCCGGCAGCGTCGCCGCGAACTCGAGAATGGCGCCGGGGCGCGTACCCCGCAGGTTCTCGTCGAGTTCGGGCACGACCATGGCCGATCCGACGCGGTACAGAAAGTCGGTTGCGGTGAGGCCTTCGACCGCTTCACCGTCGATGGTTCCGGCGATATCGAGCGTCGCGTACGACTCGTCGATGAGCGGATACTCGGAATCGGTGAGGTCGGCGAACCGCTCGCGCAGCGCGTCGACTTGCTGCTCGATCGCGGCATCGTCGACCGGCGTGAACGGGAGTTCGACGCGCAGTTCGTCGTAGCCGAGGAGCTTGACCTGGGGCCGGATCTCGACGACGGCTTCGAACTCGACGTCACCCGCTTCCTCGCCCGCCTTGATCTCGATCTCGGGTGCGGCGATCACGTCGACTTCGTTGCTCTGTACCGCCTCGACGTAGTACTCGGGCAGCGCGTCGCGCAGTGCCTGCTCACGCGCCGCCTCGGCACCGAAGCGGGCTTCGAGCAGCTGACGGGGCGCTTTCCCGGGGCGAAAACCCGGAATCTTCACCTCACGGGCCAGCTTGCGGAATGCACCGTCGATCGCCCGTTCGAATTCATCGGCGGGAACGGTGACGTGCAACCGGACCTTGTTCCCCTCGAGGGACTCGACGGTGCTTTGCATAAGGAAGGAGAAGTGTACCGATGGGGAGCGCGCGCCCACGTCCCAAGACGTGCTTGCGCCCGCGAGCAGTTGGTGAGGGAAACTTTGGCCATGCTGCAGGAACGGGTGGCCATCGTGACGGGGGCCGGGCGGGGGCTGGGGCGGGCGCACGCACTGAGGCTCGCGGCCTACGGGGCTCGTGTCCTCGTGAACGACGCCGGTGTCGCGACCGACGGGGCTACCACCGACGAGGACCCGGCGGCCGACGTCGTGGCCGAGATCATCGCCGCCGGCGGCGAGGCCGTCGCGCTGCGCGGCGACGTCACCGACGAAGCGACGGCGGACGAACTCGTCGCCCACGCGCTCGACACCTGGCACCGGCTCGACATCGTCGTGAACAACGCGGGCTTCGGACGGCCGCGCATGGCGTTCAACATGTCAGCCGAAGAATGGGACGACGTCGTGCGCGTGCACCTGCGCGGCACGTTCGTCGTGTCGCGTCCCGCGTGCCGGTACTGGCGCGCGCAGGCGAAGGAACACGGCTCCACGTACGGGCGGCTGATCAACACGGCGACGGGCTTGCTCGTGTACGGCGGGTCCGGCCAGTCGAACTACGTCGCGGCCAAGGCCGGCGTGGCCGCGTTCACCGAAGCGGTCGCAACCGAGATGGCGCCGTACGGCGTCACCGCCAACGTGTTGATGCCGGGCGCGAACACGCGCCTCGCGCAGATCGGCTGGCGCATGGGCCAAGAAACCGATACGCGGCGCGACCCGACGCACGTCGCCGAGTTCGTCAGCTACCTCGCGTCGCCCGACGCAGGCTGGATCTCGGGGCAGACCTTTCAGATGCGCGGCGGCTTCCTCGAGCACGTCCGCTCGTGGGAAGTCGACCACGAACTCCGGCGCGAGGAAGGCAGCTGGACCGCGGCCGAGTTCGCCGCCGCACTGCCACGGGTGTTCGGCGGCGCGGGCCCGAAGAAGGCCGAGATGCCCCCGGCCGAGTGGACCGCCAAGCGCGGCAGCTAGATAGCGCGCCCGGCCAGGTGGCCGTCGAAGATCGCGCGGTCGGCGAGGCGCACCGAGACCGCGTCGCCGACGCGGTGGAGGTCGGCGACCTTGCCGTCGAGCGCGCGGTACAACGCGTCGTCAGGGCGACCGTGCGTACGGATCACCACCGTGTCGACGGGAATCGTCTCGATCGCGTACGACAACACGTCGACGACCGTCACCACGTGGTCACCGATCCCGACGACCGCGGTGTTGGGTCGCCACCGGGCGCCGGCGCGCACCGCTCGAGGCAACGCCTTCTGCATCGTCTCCGCGTCGAGCAGCATCGGCGTCGGCATCGGTGACACGACGGTCACGTCATGGCCGCGCGCCGCGAAGAAGTGCCCCACGCCGATTCCTTCGATGTGGCCGATCGCGTCGAGCACGAGCACGCGCGGGCCGACTGCTTCCGGGTCGCGCAACGCGCGCTCGTGGTCGACGACCCACGATTGGTCGCCGCCGGGAACCGGCATCGGGTGCGACTTGGCCGGTTGGTCGATCGTTGCGTGCCCACCGGTGGCGACGATCACGGCATCGGGTGTGAGCGCGAGCACGGTGGCGAGGTCGGCGTCGACGCCGAGGCGGATGTCGACGCCGCGGCGTGCGCACTCGGCCGCGCGCCAGTCGGCGAAGTCGGCGATCTCCTCGCGGCCGGGCAGGAGTTCCGCGAGCCGGATCTTGCCGCCGAGTTCGGTCGCGCGCTCGAGCAGCACGACGTCGTGGCCGCGCGCGGCCGCGACCCACGCGGCTTCGAGGCCCGCGGGTCCGCCGCCGACGACGACGACCCGCTTCGCAGACGCCGCGGGCGGGAGGTCGGCGAGTTCCGCCTCGCGCCCGACGACGGGGTTGGTGACACACGTGATCGGGTAGCCCTGCGTGAGATTGCCGTAGCAACCCTGGTTGCACCCCGTGCAGAGACGAATGTGCTCGGGCGCACCGGCCTTGGCCTTGACGACCCAGTCGGGGTCGGCGATCAGCGCCCGCACGAGCGTGACCGCGTCGGCCTCGCCCCGTTCGAGCACGCCTTCGGCTTCGGCGGGTGTGAGGATGCGGTGCACCGCGAACACCGGAACGTCGGGAACCGCTTTCTTCACGATCGCGGTCGCGCGCACGCCGACGAGATGGGGGACGTACATCGGGCGCACCATGCCCGTGCCCGATGTGCCCACGCTCACGTTCAGGAAGTCGACGAGGCCCGCCGCCGCGAACGCGGCCGCGATCTCGGCGCAGTCGTCGGGCCCGAGGCCCGAGCCGTCGCGTTCCTCCTCGTCGCCCACGAGCCGCAACCCGACCGCGACGCGGTCGCCCACCGCGGCGCGCACCGCTTCGAGCACCTCGACCCCGAAGCGCATGCGGTTCGCGAGTGAGCCGCCGTAGGCGTCGGTGCGCGTGTTCGACTTCGGCGACAGGAACTCCTGGATGAGGTACCCGTGCGCGCCGTGCACCTCGATGCCGTCGAACCCGCCGTCGGCCGCGTGGCGAGCGGCGCGGGCGAACGCGGCCACGACCTCGCGGATCTGTGCCGGTTCGATCATCGCGGCGGCTTCCAAGTGGTTCGCGATGCCCGACGCCGACCACACGGGGAGCTTCGACCAGGTCGCGTGGTTGACCCCGCCGTTGTGCGCAAGCTGGAGGAACGCGAGCGCGCCGTGTTCCTGCACCTGCGCACTCACGCGGGCCAGGTGCGGCACGCACGCGGGGTCCCACACGTTCGCGTTGTTGTGCATCTGGTACGCGGTCGTGGGGTGCACCTGTGCCTGTCCTGCCACCACTACACCCACGCCACCGCGCGCGAATCGGGCGAGATACCGCCCGTAGCGCTCGCCGTAGAAGCCGGGTTCGCCGTACGTCGGGTTCGGCTCGGTGTACATCGTGAAGTGCGCGCCCGCGACGACCCGGTTGCGCGACTCGACCGGCCCGATCGACAACGGTGAATGCAGCAGGCCGGTCACAACGGGCAGGATTGCACGCACCGGGCGTAATCCGACAACCAGCCCTAGGCTCACGCCCCTGTGACCTGCTCCGCCTGTGGCCATGAGAATCGCGAAGGCGCGCGGTTCTGCGAGTCGTGCGGTGCGACCCTCGGTGTACCGGCGCCCTCGAGCGCGGGGCGCGCGCTGCCCGCGACCGTCGGCGCCGGCCGGTATCGCGTTCGGCACCTGCTCGGCGAAGGCGCCCGCAAGGTCGTGTACGCGGCAACCGACGCCCGGCTCGGGCGAGATGTCGCCGTCGCGGTCATCAAGACCGACGGCCTCGACGAGGTGGGCCGTCACCGCATCGAGCGCGAGGCGCGCGCGATGGCCCGCCTCGGCGACCACCCCAACATCGTCACCGTGTTCGACGTCGGCGACGACGACGGTGCCCCCTACATCGTCTCGGAGCTGATGCCCGGAGGTTCGGTGGCCGACGTGCTCGCCCAGGCCGACGACAACCGGCTCCCCGTCGACGAAGTCCTGCGGATCGCGGAACAGCTCGCGCTCGCGCTCGCGCACGCGCACGAACGCGGCGTCGTGCACCGTGACCTGAAACCGGCCAACGTGTGGATGGCCGCCGACGGCACCGCCCGTCTCGGCGACTTCGGGCTCGCGGTCGAGACCGACCGCTCCCGCCCGGCGTGAGAAATGTCTTGGGCACTTCGCCATCACCGGC
>JANNHK010000046.1:0-21777 GCA_031404355.1 Actinomycetes bacterium | reverse complement strand
CGCCGCTGCGGACGCGTCCGCTTCTCGCCCGGAACATCGGGGCCGTCGGCCATCGCGGCTTCGAGGGCTGCGATCACATTCTCGGTGACGTCGGGGTCGAGGCGTCCGTTGAGGACGCCAGACCCGTTGAGTTTGGAGACGAACAGTTCCCGGCGCGCATGGCGGTCGCGGGCCTCGGCCGTGCCGTCGTCCTGGTCGACCCACTCGCACACCCGTTGTACGAGCGTGCGCATTTCCCGTGGCGTCCATGACGTCGCGGCCTGGACCAACGTGGCTTCGACTTCGGCGAACCCCGCAGCGCGTTCCGGCGTCCAAACCTGCGCGATCACCCGCACGTTGTCGGGCGGTACCGAACCCGAGAGGAAAGCATGGGCGAGCAGCGGCATCTCGGCCATCACCCGGCCCGTCTTCAGTGTTTGTTCGGCGGCCCGCTGTGTGCAACGAGCCGCACCCGCGAGCTGGGTCGCGTGCGACCTGTGCGGGTGCGAGAAGTCGCCCGCGCGTTCTGCGTCGGCGACGATGCGCGTGAACGCGGCCTCGAACTGGTCGCGCACCCGAGCGAGCTCGGCAATTTCGATACGCCCCTCGTAGGCGGCCAGTTTCTCGACCGATTTCCGAACATCGTCGAGGGGGAACATATGTTCGATTATAGAGCAATCAACCCTGATTCTGCAAGGGTTTTCGTAGGTTCTTGGCTACGCGTACTCGCCTTCGTGCTCGACGCGCATGAGCGCGAGCTTCCGGATTTTTCCGGACTTGTTGCCTCTGGTCGTGACGATGATCACCGGCTTCCCGGTGTCGCGCAACGTGTTGGCCTCGCGCCCGCCCGTGCGGTCGTACGTCTCGACCTGCTCGCGCACCCAGTTCCACGCGCTCGGCACGTACCGACCGTCTAGTGGCATGCCGCCACGTTAGGGGAGCACGTGCCCCTTGGCATTGGCGTTTCGTTCGGATACGTTCGCCGGTGACGCGCTCGATCTCCCGGGCCCGATGCGGCGATGCACATCGCCCTCCTCATATCGGTGACGTACACGGGAGGTAGCGGTGAACGATCAAATCATTGACGAACTCGCGCGGGCAATCGACGATCGGGTGCTGGCGCTGCCGCTGGGTTGCGACCCGGCTCGGCTCTTCGGCGTTCGGTTGCGGGGCGACAACGACTTCGTGCTGTTGCCGTTCTGGTCGGGAGTGGCGCGAGAAATACCGCGGCAGCTGGTGCCACCTGACAATTGCGTGGCGATCGTCCTCGAGAGTGGGGGATGGACGGCGCCGCTCAACGACGACGGCTCGATCGACACGCGCGCGTCGTTGCATCCGCAACGGCGACGCATGCACCACACCTGCGTGCTCACCGGCGACCACGGAACCGACGTCACGGTGCTGCGTCAGGAGAACGATCCGCCCCAGGTTCTGCGCGGCGGCGTCGGGGTCGTGCTCGACCTGCTGCGCGGGTGCTGGTCGAATCGGCGCGAGGTCGCTTAGCCCCGCTCAGAACTCGCTGTTCAGGAAGCCGATGACCGGTGCCGCGGCCGGGAACGACTCGGTGATCCCCGAGCTGGTGTAGCCGGCGTCGGTGATGACCGTGACGCCGTTGACGTACGACGCGGCGTCGCTGCACAGGAACACGAGCGGGTAGGCCTGCTCGAGCGCCGTCGACGGTTCGATGCGCGTCTCGGCGCGGTAGTCGGTCGCGAAGCCGAGCCAGGTTTCTGCGTTGGCCTGCGCGAGCGGCGTGTCGGTCGGACCCGGCAAGATCGCGTTGATGCGGATGCCGCGCTTCAGGAAGCTGACGGCCTCGCGCGCCACGTACGCGTTGATCGCCAACTTGCTCCACATGTAGTCGGCCTTGCCGTTGGCGACCGTCCACGCCACGGCGTCGTCCCAGTCGGTGATGGCGAGGAACTCGTTGAGGCGCGTCATGTTGTTCTGCCAGCCGAGCCCGGCGGCGGAGGAGATCATGCCGATCGCCGAACCGCGCGGGAGCATTCCTTTGTCGACCATGTTGTTGATCATGTAGCGGTGCCCGATGAAGTTGATGCGCTCGATCCCGGGTGTGCCGTCGGCGACACCCGCGCACGAGAACAACGCGTGGACCGGTCCGCCGCACTCGTCGAGCGCGGCGTCGATCGACGCCCGCTCCGAGAGGTCGAGCGAGATCGCCTTCGCCCCCGCGAGCGTGACGGGAGCGCGGTCCATGACGACGACCTCGGCCCCCGCGTCTTGGACGACCTCGGCGACCGAGGCACCCATGCCCGTGGCGCCGCCGACGACGAGGACTCGTTTGCCGTCGTACCGGAATGCATCGAACAGCGACATCGCGGGCTCCTTTGTGCGGGCTTGCCTGCCCCACGATATTGGTGTCATCGTGTCCTGACACGAAATCGGGTGGGCCAGAAGGTGGGATCGAGATGGGTTATCTGGACGGGAAAGTAGCCGTCATCACGGGTGCCGGGTCGGGGATGGGCAAGGCCTCGGCGCAGGTGTTCGTCCGGGAGGGCGCACAGGTCGTCGCCGCCGACATCAGCGGGGCCGAGAAGGACACCGCCGCCGAGCTGGGTGAGAACGTGGTGCCGTTCAACGGCAACACGACCGTCGAATCCGATGTCGAGGCGATGATGCAGAGCGCGCTCGACGCGTTCGGGCGGCTCGACGTGGTGTGCAACGTGGCCGGCATCGCCGACGCGGCGATGATCGCCGACGTCACGATGGAGCACTACGACCGGTTGATCGAGGTCGACCTGCGCGGGGTGTTCCTCGGCATCAAGCACGCCATCAAGGTCATGCTCGACCAGGGCCGCGGTGGATCGATCGTCAACTGGTCGTCGCTCGGTGGACTCGGCGCGTCGCCGTTCACGAGCGTCTACTCGGCCGCGAAAGCGGGTGTGGTCAGCTTCACCAAGTCGGCCGCCGTCGAATACGGAAGCGCAGGCATTCGCGCCAACTGCCTCTGCCCGGGCTTCATCTACACCGCGATGAGCGCCGGGGGCGAGAACATTCCGGGGATGCTCGAGAAGGCAGCGCTTGGTCGCGGCGGGCAGCCCGAGGAAGTCGCCGAAGTCGCGGCCTTCCTCGCTTCCGACCGCGCGTCGTACGTCAGCGGCGCGATCATCCCGGTCGACGGCGGGTGGGCCGCAAAGCTCGCGTGAACCCGATCGCAGCTCGTTACGCAGGGACGCGCGTCCATCGCCGCGAGGACGCGCGGTTGCTCACCGGGCACGGCGTCTTCGTCGACGACATCGTGCTGCCGGGGATGCTGCACGCGTACTTCGTCCGCAGCTCGTTCGCGCGTGCGACGATCCGCGGCGTCGACACGACGGCCGCGCTCGCGATGCCCGGCGTGCACGCCGTGTTCACCGCCGCCGACCTGAACCCCGGCGTCAAAGAGCAATGGCACACCATCAACGGCAAAGACAGCCCTGAAACGCCGCGCCCGCCGCTTGCCGACGACGAGGTTCGCTTCGTCGGTGACCCGGTTGCTCTGGTCGTGGCCGTGAGTCGCACGGTCGCAGTCGACGCGGCTGAGCTCGTCGACGTCGACTACGAACCGCTCCCGGCCGTCGTCGACTACACCCAGGCCGAGCACGCCGACGTGCTGGTGCACGCGAGCCACGGCTCCAACGTGATCGGCGAGATCAACGGGCTGCCCGCCTCGGCGCTCGAAGACGTCTTTGGGTCGGCCGCGCACGTCGTGCGCGAGACGATCTACCAACAGTCATACGTGCCCGCGCCGATGGAAGGGCGCGCGCTTCTCGTCGACTTCTCGCGCGTCACGGGCGATCTCACGATGTACGCCGCGACCCAGTCACCGCACGAAGTGCGGCTCTTCTGCTCTCGCTTGCTTGGGATCCCCGAGCATCGGGTGCGTGTCATCGCCCGCGACACCGGTGGCGGGTTCGGGCAGAAGGTGATCGTGCAGCGCGAGGAGATGTGCCTGATGCTCGCCGGCCCGCTGGTCGGCGTGCCCCTGAAGTGGGTCGAGGACCGCCGCGAGAACCTGCTCGCGGCGGGCCAGTCGCGCCACGAGCACGCAGAAGTACAGATGGCGTTCGCCGCCGACGGGACAATCGAGGCCGCGCACATCGACTTCGTCTCCAACTGCGGCGCGTACCCCTCCCCGTGGCCGGTCGGGACCGCGGCCGCGGTCGGCATGTTCTTCCCGGGGCCCTACCGGGTGCCGCGCGCGGGCTTCGCGACCAAGTGCGTCTACACCAACACCGTCGGCCGCACCGCGTACCGCGGGCCGTGGCAGTTCGAGACCCTCGCCCGTGAGGTCCTGCTCGATATCGCGGCGCGCCAGATGAACATCGACCCTGTCGAACTGCGCCGCCGCAACCTCCTCACGCGCGACGAGTTGCCGTACGCGAATCCCAACGGCATGCCGTACGACAGCATCTCGCCGATGGAGACGTTTGAGCAGGCACTCTCGATGCTCGACTACGACGCGTTCCGCGTCGAGCAAGAGCAGGCTCGTGTCGCCGGCCGCTACTTGGGTGTCGGCGTGAGCAACTATGTCGAACCGTCGACCCCGGGCATGGGCGCCTTCGGCACCGAGGCCGCGACGATCCGTATCGAACCGTCGGGCACGGTCAACGTCTACGTCGCGGGCGGTTCCTCGGGCAACAGCCTCGAAACCACGGTGGTGCAGCTCACGGCCGACGCGCTCGGCGTGAAGATCGAAGACGTGAACACCATCCAGGGCGACACCGCGGTCACCGGCTTCGGCGCGGGGGTCGCGGGAAGTCGCAGCGGGTCGATGACGGCGGGCGCGGTGCGCGAGACGGCGAAGATCCTGCGCGAACGCATCGCGGCCATCGCGGCGCACAAATTGGAAGCCGCGGTCGACGACATCGAACTGGGCGACAGTCGGGCGTCGGTCCGCGGCACTCCGACGATCGGCCTCTCGTTCGCGGAGATCGCCGCCGCCGCGTACTTCGAACCCTTGCCGCCCGGCATCCAAGCCGGTCTCGAAGCCACCGCGCGTTACTCCGCCGACACGGGGATCGTCTGGGTGAACGCGTCGCACGTGTGTACGTGCGAAGTCGACGTGGCCACGGGCGGCGTCACGTTGCTGCGCTACATCGTGAGCGAAGACTGCGGCCCGATGGTCAACCCCGACGTTGTCGAGGGCCAGATCGCGGGCGGCGCGGTGCAGGGGATGGCGGGCGTGTTGTTCGAGCACCTCGTGTACGACGGGCAGGGCAATCCGTTGTCGACCTCGTTCATGGACTATCTGGTTCCGAGCGCGGCCGAAGTTCCGTCCATCGAGTTCGGGCACGTCGAAACGCCGAGTGGTGGACCCGGCGGGTACAAGGGCGTGGGGGAGGGTGGCGCGATCGGCGCGCCGCCCGCGGTCGTCAACGCCGTGGCCGACGCGCTCTCGCCGTTCGGTGTCACTGTGACTCGCCTGCCGTTGAGCCCGAGTCAGATCTTCACACTCCTCGAGGCAAAGAGGTGAGCGTGGTCACGTATGACCCCTACGACGTCGAGATCAATGCCGACCCGTACCCGGTATTCCGCCAACTCCGCGAGGAGCAACCGCTCTACTACAACGAGCAGTACGACTTCTTCGCGCTCAGCCGCTACGAAGACGTCGAGCGCGGCATCGTCGACCACAAGACGTTCATCTCCGGGAAGGGCGGCATCCTCGAACTGATCAAGGCCGGTATCGAGATGCCGTCGGGCGTGCTCATCTTCGAAGACCCGCCCGTACACACCCTGCATCGTGGCTTACTGTCGCGAGTCTTCACACCCAAGAAGATGCACGCGCTGGAACCGCAGATCCGTGAGTTCTGCGCCGCGAGTCTCGACCCGATTATCGGCTCGGGGAAGTTCGACTTCGTGGCCGACCTCGGCGCGCAGATGCCGATGCGCGTCATCGGCATGCTGCTCGGCATACCCGAAGAGGATCAGGAATCGATTCGCGACCAAGTCGACGCAACGCTGCGGACCGAGGCGGGGAAGCCCATGACCTCGTCGCCGAACGAAGCCCTCAGCGGCGACATGTTCGGCGACTACATCGACTGGCGTGCGAAGCATCCGTCCGACGATTTGATGACCGAACTCCTGAATGCGGAGTTCGAGGACGAGAACGGAGTCACGCGCCGCCTCACACGCGACGAGGTCCTGATCTACGTGACCGTCGTCGCCGGCGCCGGCAACGAGACCACGACCCGTCTCATCGGGTGGGCGGGCAAGGTGCTCGCGGAGCACCCCGACCAGCGCCGCCAACTCGTCGAAGACTCGTCGCTCATCCCGAACGCGATCGAAGAGTTGCTCCGGTTCGAGCCACCCGCGCCGCAGATGGCGCGTTACGTCGCACGTGATGTCGAGCTCTACGGCCGGACCGTGCCCGCAGGCAGCGTCATGCTGTTCCTGCTCGGGGCCGCGAACCGCGACGAGCGGCGCTACCCGAACGGCGAGACGTTCGACATCCATCGCAGCATCGGCTCGCACCTCACGTTCGGGTTCGGGATCCACTTCTGCCTCGGCGCCGCGCTCGCCCGCCTCGAGGGCCGCATCGCCCTCGAAGAAGTGCTGAAACGATTCCCGGAGTGGGATGTCGACTACGACAACGCCAAGCTGTCGCCGACCTCGACCGTGCGCGGGTGGGAGACGCTCCCGGCCTTCACGCGATGACGCAGCGCGAAGCAGCCCCGCAACGCCGGCGCTACGACAGTCCGGTCCGTCGCCAACAGGCTGCAGAGACGCGTGCGCGCATCGTCAACGCGGGGGCGGAACTTCTGCACGGCTTCCCGGTGTGGAACTGGAGCGCGCTGACCATCCGGCGGGTGGCCGCGCAGGCCGGTGTGAACGAGCGCACCGTCTACCGCCATTTCGCGGGTGAGCGCGAGCTGCGCGACGCAGTGATGGAGCGGCTCGAAGGCGAAGCCGGTATCGCGCTCGAAGGTCTCGCACTCGAAGACATCGCCGACCACACGGCGCGGACCCTCGGCTACGTGCAGTCGTTCCCGCTCCAGTCGCGCACACCCGACGACCCGACCCTTATCGGTGCGCATTACCGCCAGCGCGACGCGCTCGTCGCCGCGGTGACTGTTGCGACCGAAACATGGCCGGCCGAGGATCGTGCCGTCGCGGCCGCGATGCTCGACGTGCTGTGGAGCGTCGCGTCCTACGAGCGCCTCGTCGTCGACTGGGACCTCGACCCCAACGAAGCGATCAGCGGCGTCACATGGGTCATCGGCCTCGTCGAAGACGCAATCCGCGCCGGGAATCGCCCAAGTACCTCAATGAAGGCCAAGACACCGGCGGAGCGTTCCCGTACTCGCTGAAGAAGCTCGGCACCACGGATCCGAAAGACCGGCTCCGTCATGGCGTTGGTCTACGCGATTCTCCGAACGCGCTCAGAAGTTCCGAGTACGCCTCGTGCGCACCCGCGTACGACGCGGGCGGCTGCAGGTAGACGAGGAAGTCGGTGACGCCCGCGGTGACGAACGCCGGGACCTGGTCCATCTGCGTCGCACCGACTGGGGCCAGCACCATGAGCGCGGCGCCGTCTCCGCCCTCCGCGTCGACCTGTGCCCGCATGCGCGGAATGCTCGCGACCGGATCGGCCGCGTCCTCACCCCACGGGATCCAACCACTCCCGAAGCGCGCCAACCGGCGGGCGACGCGCTCGTTGCATCGCCCGCTCACCCAGACTGGCACGCCGCCCGCTTGCGCGGGCTTCGGCATCATGTGGATCGCTTCGAAGGTGAGATCGGGTGACGTGAAGCCGGCGCGCTGCTCGCGCCACAGTGTCTGGCACACCTCGAGGGAATGGTCGAGCAACCGTCCGCGCGTGCCGAAGTCGAGTCCGGCCGCCTCGTACTCCTCGCGCTGCCAGCCGATACCGACGCCCAGGTCGACGCGCCCGTGCGACAAGACGTCGAGCGTTGCCAGCTGCTTGGCCAGCGTGACCGGCCGCCGCAAGGCCGCGAGCAGGATGTAGGTGCCGAGGCGAACTCGCGTCGTCTGCGCGGCTACGGCAGTGAGGACCGTCAACGGTTCGAGCCAATGGCCGTCAGGACCGGTGGGCTGTCGTCCACCCTCGACACCGCCACTGGCGGGATCGCCGTACGCCTCGAGGTTCTCGCCGAACACGACGTGGTCGGACACGACGACGCGGTCGATGCCGGCGTCGTCGGCCGCACGCGCGATCTCAAGAACGTGATCCCAGTTCCCGGGATCGTCGGCCGAGAACGTCGGCAGCGCAACCGAAAGCCGCGGGGTGCTCACGAGCGCGGGAACCGGTAGAGCTCGCGTGCGTTGCGTTCGACGATGCGCTCGCACTCATCGTCGGGAACATCGGTGAGGGCCGCGGTCAGCATCTTGCGGCTGTTCGGCCAGTTGGAGTCGTTGTGCGGGAAGTCGGCTTCCCACATGATCTTGTCGACACCGATCAGGTCGCGGTTCCGGATCGCGTAGTTGTCGGCGATCATGCACACCCACACGTGCTGCGCGAACACCTCCGACGGCGGGGCCGTGTTCTCCAGGCCCTCGTACCGGCTGCGTTCCCACGTGTAGTCGAGCCGTTCGAGCACGTACGGCACCCAACCCGCACCCCCTTCCGACAACGCGATGCGGCAGTTCGGCAGACCGTTGAACGCGCCGCTGAAGATCAAGTCGCCGAGCGCGCTCATCGAGTTGACACCGCACAGCGCGATGCCGACCGACGGCGTGGTCTCGGGCGACGGTTTGAGCAGGCTCATCGACGTACCGATGTGCATCGACAACGGCAATCCGGTTTCGTTGCACGCTTCGAAGACGGGGCGCCAATGGCCGGTGGGGAACGACGGCAGCCCGAGCGGATGTGGATTCTCCGTGAAGAGCACCGCGCGCGAGCCCTTCTCGGCGCAACGCTTGATCTCGATAACAGCCTCCGGCACGTCCCAGAGCGGGATAAGCGTCTGCGGGATGAAGCGCTCGGGGTACGCCGCGCACCACTCGTCGATCATCCAGTCGTTCCACGCCCGCACCATCGCGAGTGCGAGGTCCTTGTCTTCGGCCTGGAGGAACTGGGTACCGCCGAAGCGCGGGAACGTCGGGAAGATCAGCTCGGCCCACACGCCGTCTTCGTCCATGGCGCGCACACGCTCGTGCACGTCGTACGCGGCCGGGATCATGTCGTCGTAACGACGGGCATACAGGTCGTCGCCGCGCCCCGCTTCGCCTTCGCGGAACTTGCGCGTGGCCGCGTTGCCCTGGAACAGCAGCGGGTACCACCGGTCCTCCCACAGCCAGCCCTGGTCACCGTCGCGCTCGACGATGCGCGGCGCCCGGTCGCGAAAGCGCAGTTCGATGTGATCGGCGAAAACGTGCGCCGGCTCGATGACGTGGTCGTCGACCGAGATCGCTTGTACCGAGTCACGAAGCATTGGGGCCTCCGTACGCCGCAGGAGTGTCTTCGAGGATCACCGTCTTGGTCTCCAAGAATGGCAGCAAACCTTCCTTGCCGCCTTCCCGCCCGATACCCGACTGCTTGAACCCGCCGAACGACATGCCGAAGTCGGTGCGGAAGTTGTTGTGCCCGACCGTTCCGGTGCGCAGCTGACCGGCGACGGCGCGGGCCCGCTCGACGTCGTGGGTGAACACCGACGCGTTGAGGCCGTAGATCGTGTCGTTGGCGATGCGCACCGCGTCCTGCTCGTTTTCGGCGGGGATCACCGTGAGCACCGGACCGAAGATCTCTTCCTGCGCGATCGTCGACGCGTTGTCGACGTTGCCGAACACCGTCGGCTCCACGTAGTAGCCGCGTTCGAGGTCCTTCGGGCGCCCGCCGCCGGCCGCGAGTTTGGCGCCCTCTTCGATGCCCTTGGCGATGTAGTGCTCGACCCGAGCCCGTTGCCGTTCGGCGACCAACGGCCCCATTTGCGTGTCCTCCGCGAACGGGTCGCCGACGCGCACCGACCCGAACGAATCGGCCAGCGCTTCGAGAAGTTCGTCGTGCCGGTTCCGGCTGACGACGATACGGGTGAGCGACGAGCACACCTGGCCCGTCATTGCGCACTCGGCCCGAGCGAGGGTCTTCGCAGCTGCCTCGAGATCCATGTCGTCGAGGATGACCGCCGCCGACTTCCCGCCCAGTTCTAGCGTGCAGCGGGCAATGCGCTCGCCGCACAGTGCCGCGATACGCCGGCCCGCGGCGGTCGAACCGGTAAACGTGATCTTGTCGACGTCGGGGTTGGTGACGAGCAGCTCCGACACCTCTCGGTCGGCGGTGACGACGTTGAGCACGCCCGGCGGCAGGCCGATCTTCTCGGCAACCTCCGCGAACACGAGGCCTTCGCCCGGCGCTTCGGGCGACGACTTGAGCACAATGGTGCAGCCCGCGAGGAGCGCGGGCCCGATCTTGTGGCAGATCAGCGCGACGGGCGCGTTCCACGGGATGATCGCGCCGACGACACCGACCGGTTCGCGCACGAGCAGTCCGAACTTGCCGCCGCTGGTGGGTGCGCATTCCTCTTCGAAGGGGAACGTGTCGGCCAGCGTCGCGTACGAGGCAAGTGCACCCGCACCGATGCGGCCTGCGTGCTGGGCGATCTTGAAAATTGTGCCCGTCTCGCGCGGCCACAACTGACCCAGCGCGTCGCTGTGTTCGAGCAGCCCGGCGCTCATCGCACTGATGTACTCGGCGCGTTGCGCATGGGTAAGGCGCGTCCACGGCCCGTTGTCGAACGCGTCGCGCGCGGCCGCTACGGCGCGCGTCATGTCGTCGGCCGCGGCCTCCGCGACCGAGTACCACAGCTCTTCGTTGGTCGAGTCGACCACGTCGATGGTCTTGTCGGTGGAAGGAGCGACCCATTCGCCCCCGATGAAGAAGCGGTCTCCGTGGGCGACCGGCGTGGCCGTCGTGCTGCTCATTGTCGTGTCTCCGTCGTGCTGTAGCTGAGGGGTAGGTGTTTGATGCTGCCGTTGGTGATCGAGCTCAGGCGCTCGATCGTTCCCGCGACCTCGAACGACTCGAGGCGCGCGAGGAGGTGGCGGAAGATCGTCTCGAGTTCGACGCGGGCGACGTGCGCACCCATGCAGAAATGTTCGCCGAAGCCGAACGCGACGTGCGGATTCGGACGGCGGTCGACCCGGAAGGCGAACGGGTCGTCGAACACTTCTTCGTCGCGGTTGGCCGAACCGAAGTAGAGCGCAACCTGCTCGCCCTTACGGATGGTTTCACCGCGCAGTTCATAGTCCTCGGTGGCAACGCGTGTGAAATGGCTGATCGGGCTGGCCCACCGCAGGATCTCCTCCACGGCGTCGGGGAGCAACTCGGGCTGGTCGCGCAGCTTCTCCCACTGGTCCCGGTTCTCGGAGAAGGCGAGCAGGCCGCCGCTGATCGCGTTGCGGGTGGTCTCGTTGCCGGCTTCGACGAGAAGTTCGCAGTACGAGACGAGTTGTTCCTCGGTGAGCGGCTCCCCGTCGATCTCGCCCTTGAGCAACTCGCTCACCAGGTCGTCTCGGGGATCGGCGCGGCGTTGGTCGACGAAGCGCTGGAAGTATGTGTGCAGCTCGCCCCGTGCTCGCCGGCTGGTCTGGCCGGGTGACTCACCGGGGCGCCGGTATTCGGGGTCGTCCTTGCCGATCACCTCGTTGGACCAGCGGAACAGGTGCTCCCAGTCTTCGGGCGGCGCGCCGAGGACCCAGGCGATCACCCCGAGCGGGAATGGTGCCGCGATCTTGTCGACGAAGTCGATCTCGCCGTCCGGTGCGACGTCGTCGAAAACATCGACCGCGATGCGCTCGATGTCGGCTTGCTTCGACCTCACGGCGCGCGGCGTAAACCGCCGGTTCGCGACGCGTCGCACCTTGCCGTGCTTCGGTGGGTCGACCATCACGACCATCTCCGACGGCGGGAACACGACGCCGGCCGGGCGCAGTGTGATGCCCTGCGCGCTCGAGAACCGCAGCGGCTGCTTCGAGATCTCGAGGACGTCGGCGTGCTTCGTGATCGCCCAGAACGGTTCCCACCCGTCGGGCGTGAAGTACGCGACCGGTGCTTCGGCCCGCAGTCGTGTCCACACGTCGTGCGGGTAGCCGCGGCGCGCGTAGCGCTCGGGGTCGATGAGATCGAGCACGTCGACGCCCGCGGTCATCACGCTCGTGGTTCCCTCGGCAACCCGAGCAGCCGTTCGCCGATGATGTTGCGTTGGATCTCGCTCGTCCCGCCCATGATCGAGTTGGCGCGTGTCGCGAGCAACCCGAGTGTCCACTGATGTTCCACGTCGGGGGCGAGCGCCGCGAACGCCGTCTCGTAGAGCCGTTGGCTCAGGTTCGCCCAGAACAGTTTCACGAGGCTCGACAGCGGACCGATCTCCTCGCCGCGGGCGAGGCGCTCCAGCGTGCGGGCGTTGTGCAGGCGGAACAGTTCGACCTCGATCCACGACTGCGCGAGCCGCTGGCGCACAATCGGGTCGCCGAGCTGGCCCCGTGATGCACACGCCTCGATCAGGCGGTCCATGGCCAACTCGTGGAGCACTTGCTCCTTCCAGACGAACGACCCGCCGCGTTCGTTGCCCAGCGTCGTGTTCGTCACCCGCCAACCCTCGTGCTCCGGGCCGATGAGGTTCTCGACCGGGACCTCGACGTTGTCGAGGAACACCTCGTTGAACTCGCTCTCACCGGTGATCTGGCGCAGCGGACGGACGTCGACACCGTTCGCCGTCAATGGGATCGCGAGCATCGAGATGCCTTTGCTCTTCGGTGCGTCCGCGTCGGTGCGAACCAGTGCGATGGCCCAGTTGGCGAACCGGGCGTACGACGACCACACCTTCTGCCCGTTGACGACGTAGACACCGCCGCGCTTCTCGCCGCGCGTCGTGAGGCTCGCGAGGTCACTTCCGGCGTCGGGCTCGCTGAAGAGCTGGCACCACACGTCGTCGCCGGCGAGGATCCGGGGCATCCACCGTCGGCGTTGTTCCTCGGTGCCGTGCGCGATCAATGTCGGCCCGACGAGGCTGAGCCCGCCCCTCGCCAAGAGGTGCGGTGCGTGGGCGCGGGAGAGTTCCTGGTGGTAGATCGCGACTCGGGTCGGCGATGCGCCCAGCCCGCCGTGCTCGATCGGCCAGTGAATGCCGATCCAGCCACCGGCGTGCAGCGTGCGATGCCACGCGCGCAACACCTCGACCTCGTCGGGTGTCGTCGCGACATCGACATCGCGCGGCGGCGGATGCTCGGCCAGCCACGCGCGCAAGTTGGCACGGAACTGTTCGTCGTGCGTCTCTCGGTCGGGCACGACTGCTGTCACGCGGTGAACTCCAGATGGAGCTGTTCGGTCCCGCGGAGCAGGTAGATGGGCGAGAACTCGTACCGGCGCGCACCGGCCGGTCCGTGCTCGGCCTCCGAGATCGTGATGTCGTGCATGCGGTCGAGGATGCGCTCGAAGCTGATCCGGGCCTCGGCCCGCGCGAGCGGTGCACCCGCGCACGTGTGGATGCCGAACCCGAACCCGAGGTGTTGACGACCGTTCACCCGGTCGAGGCGAAGTTCTTCCGGGTTCTCGAACTGCCGCGGGTCGTGGTTCGCGGCACCGTTGAGCATCATGAACGTGGTGCCCGCGGCAAACTCGATACCGCCGACCGTGGTGTTCACCCGCGCCAACCGGAACTGCGCGTGCAGCGGCGTCTCGAGCCGCAGCGTCTCCTCGATGAACGCCGGGATGAGACCGCGGTCTTCGCTGAGCTGCTGCTGGAGTCCGGGGCGCTCTCCGAAGAACCGGACCATGGTGGCGAGCAGGCGGGCCGTGGTCTCGCCGCCGGCCGCGAACAAGTTGGCGGCGATCAGCATGACGTCGTCGACGTCGGGCAACGTCCCGTCGGGGAAGGTGGCCATGGCCATCTGCGTCATCACGTCGTTGCGCGGTTCCCGGCGCCGGTCCTCGATGTAGACCTTGAAGCGTTCGTAGAGAAACTCGAGCGGCTTGTGCGCCATCCCGCGCTGTTGTGTCGGTCGGTCGTCACCCTGCAGTTCCTCGCGGAACTGGTCGTGGTCCTCTTCGGGCACGCCGAGCAGGTCGGCGATGACGAACAGGGTGAACGGGTTCGCGTACTCGCCCACGAATTCGCACTTGCCTCGGGCCAGGAACTCGTCGATCTGGCGATCGGCGAGCCGCCACATGAATTCCTCGTTCTCCTTGAGGCGCTTCGGTGTGATCAACCGCATCAGAAGACCGCGATGTTCGGTGTGCTTCGGCGGATCGAACGACGGCAGCTGATCGCTGAACACCAGTCCGTCGCGGTACAGCTCGATGATGCCGCTGATGTCGTCGCCCTCGAGCGGCACCGGCCACTTGGCCCACGGCCCGGCGACGGTGTTGCACGACGAGAACGTCGCGTGGTCGTTGTAGACCGCCATCGCCTCCTCGAAACCGGTGATCATCACGACGTCGTGATGCGGCTCCCGCCACACCGGACCATGCCCGCGGACGTACTCGAAGTACGGGTACGGGTCCTGCCAGATGTCGCGGGCGCGGAAGAAGTCGATCTCACTCAAGTCGTCGAGTTCGGAACTACTCACGACTGCTCCAATCTGACCTTCAACGGCCCAGAAGCCCGCGTTCGACGATGTACACGGCCGCGTCGATCTCGACCGCGGGTCGCGGCCGCGCGCCGAACACGCCGAGCAGTGCCACCAGGACGACGGCCTCCGTGTCGACGTCGCCGAAGCCCCGCGGCTCGAGGAAGTGCGCCATCCGCCGGCGGCCCCAGTCGTGCACCGGCGCGGACTCGGTCCGGAGGTCCGGCTGTTGCAGCGCGGCGTCGACCCAGACGCGCAGCATCCTGGCTTCGCCGACATGCGCGGCGTGGTAGCGGGTGAGCCACCGCCGCATGACGCCTTTGCCGGTCGGCCCGTCGAGCATCGAGATGTCGGGCATCTCCAGCACGACACCACGAATGGACCGCACCGCGCGCGCCGTGAGCGTGCGCGCCAACTCGTCCTTGTTGCGGAAGTACCGGTAGAACGCACCGTGGGAGACGCCCGCGGCCGCGACGAGGTCTTCGACGCGCGTGCTGTGGTAACCGCGGTCGACGAACACGTCGTGCCCAGATGTGAGCAACGCGTCGAGGACCCGGTTGGCGGGTGCATCGGGCTCGACGCCGACGGGCGCCCGAAGCTCTTCGAGCATCTCGGAACCGGACCGCAGCGCGGGCGGCGGCGAACCCTCGGGCGGGTGCACGTTCACGTCGGCGCGCGTTCCGAACAAGGTGCGGTGCATGACGTCGGTGAGGGCGATCTCGACGTTTGGGCTCGGATAGCGATCGCCGGCGGAGCGGAGAATCCCGCTGACGTCGAGCGTGTGGTTTAGGCACTCGAGGAGCAGCCGGATGACCGGATCGAGGTGCCGGGGCGGCAGCGTCGTGCTTTCCAGCCGCGTGCGGAATCTCGTCACGATCTCTTGACCCGTTTGCCCGGCAACGGCCGCGAGCGCGTCGTCGCTCTCGTACGCGTGGAAGACCGGCCCGTAGCGAGCGTGGATTTCGGCGTACCGGGCCACCCACGCCCGCAACGCCACCCAGCCGTCGAGGTCGGCCGTGAGCGGGTCGAGCGCCTCGGTCGACGCGCTGACCTGGCGGGCCACTTGCCCCGCGAGTTGGCGGAACACGTCTTCCTTGTTGGCGAAGTACTGGTAGAAGGAGACCCGGGAGCAACGGGCGAGCGTCGTGATCTGGTCGATACTGCAGCCGTGGTAGCCCTCGTCGCCGAATGCACGGAGGGCCGCGTCGAGGATGCGCTGCTGCGTGCGCTGCCCTCTGGCCCCGACCCGCGGATTGTCGGAGAATGGGGCGCGGCGAACGACTGCGACGGCGCCTTCGGGCCCGCCCTGGCGATCGTTGTCGGGCATCCGGGCTCCTCCGGCAGATGACCTCTCCGAGAAGTGACACTACCGTTAGTTCGTGAGGCATTGCCACGGTCGGGCCCGAGCAATGTTCGCCAGGCAATGCTACGTTTCGCTGACACGGGTGTTAGCTAAAGAAGCCCGCAGCGGGCGCGGAGGTCGCTATGGAGCTCGACGACATGGTCCTGGTCAGCGTCGACGACCACGTGGTCGAGCCGCCGCACATGTTCGACGGCCGGCTCCCCGCGAAGTACGCCGACCTGGCGCCGAAGTTCATCACCCGCGAAGACGGCACGAACGCGTGGGTCTACGAGGGCGCCGAGATCAGCAACGTCGCCCTCAACGCCGTGGCCGGCCGCCCGGCCGAGGAGTACGGCATGGAGCCGACGTCGTTCAGCGACATCCGGCCCGGCTGTTACGACATCGACGAGCGCGTCAAGGACATGAACGCCAACGGCGTGCTCGGTTCGCTGTGCTTCCCGTCGTTCCCGAGTTTCTGCGGGCAGTTGTTCGCCCGTACCGAAGACAAGGACGTCGCGCTCGCGATGGTGCGCGCGTACAACGACTGGCACATCGACGACTGGTGCGGCACGCATCCCGGCCGGTTCATCCCGTGTTCGCTCCCCGCGATCTGGGACCCCGACGCGCTCGCGGCCGAGGTGCGGCGCACGGCCGCGAAGGGTGCGCACGCGGTGACGTTCTCGGAGAATCCGTCGAAGCTGGGCCACCCGAGTTTTCACTCCGACTACTGGGATCCGTTCTGGCAGGCGTGCAGCGACGAGCAGGTCGTCGTGTGCCTGCACATCGGTTCGTCGTCATCGCTCATCATCACTGCGCCCGACGCGCCGATCGACTGCCTGATCACGCTCTCGCCGATCAACATCGTGCAGGCCGCGGCCGACCTCATCTGGTCGCCCATCTTCCGGAAGTTCCCCGACCTGAAGGTCGCGCTGTCCGAAGGCGGGATCGGCTGGATCCCGTACCTGCTGGAACGGGTCGACTACAGCTACGGACGGCACCACGCGTGGACCGGGCAGGATTTCGGTGACCGGCTCCCGAGCGAAGTGTTCAACGAGAACGTGCTCACGTGCTTCATCGACGACCGGTTCGGTGTGGCCAACCGCGAGTACCTCAACATGGATCACGTGATGTGGGAGTGCGACTACCCGCACTCGGACTCGACCTGGCCGTTCTCGCCCGAGAAGTTCGCCGAGCATCTCAATGGCGTGAGCGACGACGACGTCGACCGCATGTCGCACCGCAACGCGATGAAGCACTTCCAGTTCGACCCGTTCAGTGTGTTGGGCGGGCGCGACAAGTGCACGGTCGGCGCGCTGCGAGCGCAGGCGGTCGGCCACGACGTGTCGACCCGCTCGACGAACGCGAAGAACGTCGGGAAGAAGGCAGCGCGGTCGGTCGACCTCGTCGTCTCGCCCAGTCTTCGGTAACGACCGCAGAGACAGGAACCACTTCATGGAACTCCGACCGTTCGGGCGCACGGGGCTCGAGGTCTCGGCAGTCGGCTACGGCTGCTGGGAAGTAGGTGGCGGCTACGGCGAAGTCGACGAAGCGGGGTTCGGCCCGGCCGTGGAGGCCGCCCTCGACCTCGGCATCAACTGCTTCGACACGGCCGAGGGCTACGGCATGGGAGCGTCGGAGCGCGCGCTCGGGCAGGCGCTCGGCCGCCGGCGCGACGAGGCAGTCATCGTCACGAAGTTCGGTATGAACTACAAGGACAAGCCGAAGTTCCGCGACAGCAGCCGTGAGCGCGTGATCGCGTCGATCGACAAGAGCCTGAAGAACCTGGGTACCGACTACGTCGACGTGTACATGATCCACTGGCCCGACCGCGAGACGCCGTTCGAGGAGACGATGAGCGCGCTCGCCGACATCGTCCGCGAGGGCAAGGTCCGCTTCATCGGGGTGTCGAACTTTCGCAAGGTTGAGATCGAAGCCTGCATGCAGTACGGGCGCGTCGATGTCGTGCAGTACGGCTACAACATGTTCGACCGGCGCATGCAGCGCGAGATCCTCCCGTACTGCGCGGAGAACGACATCGGGTTCATGGCGTACGGGTCGCTCGCCTACGGCCTGCTGACCGGCACGTTCACCGAGGACCACGACTTCGGTTCGGCCGACTGGCGGGCGCGCCAGGGCAAGATGGGCTCGATCAAGATGTTCGAGATGTTGTTCGGCGCCGACGCGTTCCCGAACAACGTGCGCGCCGTCAACGAACTGAAAGACATCGCGGGTCGGTACGGCAAGAGCCTGCCGCAGCTTGCGCTGCGTTGGACGACCTCGAACCCGACAGTGACCACGTCGCTCGTCGGCTGCCGCAACACCTTCGAAGTCGAAGACAACGCCGGTGCGATCGGGTGGACGATCAGCGCCGCGGACCTCGCGCAGATCGACGAGATCTTCGCCCGCCATGACGTCGACACCGTTCCTGACCACTGGATCGATGAAGACTGACCCTCATGGGTCACGAACTCGCGGGCAAGGTTGCGATCGTCACCGGCGGTGCGAGTGGTATCGGCCGCGGAATCGTGGAGTGCTTTGTCGCCGAACGCGCGCAGGTCGTCATCGCCGACGTCGACGCCGACCGGGGCGCCGCACTCGCTTCCGAGTTGGGTGACACGGCCGTGTTCCACCAGACCGACGTCGGCGACGCGGACCAGGTCCAGGCCGCCGTCGACTTCGCAGTCGAACGGTTCGGCGGGCTCCACGTGATGTGTAACAACGCCGGAGTCGGTGGGAGTCGTCGTCGGTTCCTCGACGACGACTTGCGCGACTTCGACAAGCTGATACGGGTCAACCTCTACGGCGTGATGGTCGGCTGCCAGCGCGCGGGCCGGTACATGGCCGAACACGGCGGCGGTTCGATCGTCAACACCACGTCGATCGGCGGGATCAACGCCGGTGGGGGACTGATGACGTACCGCGCCACCAAGGCTGCGGTCGTGCACCTGACCCGGTGCATCGCGATCGATCTCGCCGAGCACAACGTGCGGGTCAACTGTGTTGCGCCCGCGCACATCCCGACCGACATCAACACGACGTACGACCAGGGTGCGATCGTGCGCCTCATGCAGCCGCTCCAACGCATCGGCTCGCCGACCGACGTGGCCAACGCGGTGGTGTTCCTGGCGAGCGACCGGGCCGCGCAGGTGACCGGCATCGTGTTGCCCGTCGACGGGGGCACGACCGCCGGGCCGCCGCCGGTGAAGCTCGACCAGGTCCTCGCCAACCCGCAGGAACGCTTCGATGGCTGACATCGTCATCCGTGGTGGAACGGTTATCGACGGAACCGGTGCGCCTGGCGTGGTCGCCGACATCGCCATCACCGACGGCGTGATCAGCGCGATCGGGCCCGATCTGCAGGGCGACGGCGTGCTCGACGCGTCGGGCTGCATCGTCGCGCCCGGCTTCATCGACATCCACACCCACTACGACGCTCAGGTGTTCTGGGACCCGGCGCTGCGGCCGTCGTCGTACCACGGCATCACCACCGTGATCGCCGGCAACTGCGGGTTCGCGATCGCGCCGACGCGGCCCGAACAGCGCGACACGATCGTGCACACACTCGAGAACGTCGAAGACATGGACCCGGCCACACTCGTCGCGGGCGTGGTGTGGGACTTCGAGACGTTCCCCGAGTATCTCGACTCGGTGCAGCGGCGGGGTACGGCGCTCAACTTCACCGCGTACGTGGGGCACTCACCGATTCGGCTCTACGTGATGGGCGACGCCGCCTACGAGCGGGCCGCGACGCCGGAAGAGATCTCACAGATGGCCGCGCTGGTGCGCGAGGGCATCGTCGCGGGCGGGGCCGGGTTCTCGACCAGCTTCTCGTACGCGCACCGCGGGGTCGACGGCAAGCCGGTACCGAGCCGTTTTTCCGAAGCCGACGAAGTCGAAGCGCTGTTCCGCGCCGCGGGCGACGCGGGCAAGGGTGTGGTGCTCATCACGCCGGGCAGGCAGTGCACGTACGCAGACGTGTACGAGTGGCAGCCGCAGATCGGGCGGCCGTTCACGTACCCGATGTTCGCGTCGCCGGGTGGCAAGCACCTCGAACCACTCGCGCTGCACGAGGACGCGCTGGCACGCGGCGCGCGGGTGTTCCCGCAGGTGACACCGCGGCCGCTGACGATGCAGTTCACGATGGCCGACCCGTACAGCCTCAACACGGGCACAGTGTTCGGCGAGCTGATGCAGGGCGATCGCGACGAGCGCATCGCCGCGTACTGCGATGGGGAGTGGCGAGCGCGGGCCGCGGCCGACTTGGAAGAGTCGCCGATGAAGCCGCGATGGGAGACGTTCGAGGTTTCCGAGTCCGACACGTTCCCCGAGTTGGTCGGCCGGCGGGTTTCCGACTTGGCCCGTGAGCGCGGCTGCGGTCCGCTCGACGTGTTGTGCGAACTCGCGGTCGCCGAGGACTTGAAGACGCGGTTCCGTGCGTACATCGCCAACGACGACACCGACGCGGTTGCCCACTTGCTGACGCACGAGTCGATGGCGCTCGGACTTTCCGACGCCGGCGCGCACGTCGACCAACTCTGCGACGCGCCGCTGCCAACGGATCTGCTGGGGAAGTGGGTGCGCGAACGTCAGGTCATGCCGGTGGAGGCCGCGGTGCGCAAGCTCACGGGAGAAGCGGCCGACATGTTCGGGTTCGTACGGCGCGGGTACTTGCGCGAGGGCTACTGGGCCGACGTCTGCGTCTTCGATTTGGCGACGGTCGGCACCGGCCCGACGCGGCGTGTGCGCGACTTCCCCGCCGACGGCGAACGCCTCACCGCCGAGGAACCCACCGGCGTGCGCCACATCCTCGTGAATGGCGTCCCCATCCGCCGCGACGAAGTACAGGTCGATCTCGAGACGTGGCCAGGCACGCGTCCGGAGCTCGCGTGATCGAGCCGTTCCGGATCAATGTGGACGACGAAGTCTTGTCCAACCTGAAGGCGAGGTTGCAGCAAACGCGCCTTCCGGATGCGATCGACGAGAGTTGGGACTACGGCATCCCAATGTCGTACCTACGGGAGCTCGTGGAGTACTGGAGAGACGAATACGACTGGCGGGAGCAAGAAGCCCGCCTCAACGAACTCCCACAGTTCAAGACGGAGATCGACGGCCAGCAGATCCACTTCGTCCACGCGCGCTCGGCGAACGAGGCCGCGCTGCCGTTGCTGATCACCCACGGCTGGCCCGGCTCCATCGTCGAGTTCCAACAAGTGATCCCCAAGCTGACCGAGTCATTCCACGTGATCGCCCCATCGCTGCCCGGCTACGGGTTCTCGGGCCCGACGCGCGACCGCGGCTGGGACCCGTCGCGCATCGCCCGAGCGTTCGCCCAGCTGATGTCCGATCTCGGGTACGGCCGCTACGGCGCGCAAGGCGGCGACTGGGGCGCGCAGGTCGCGACCCGCATCGGCGTCGTCGACCCCGAGCACTGCGTCGCGCTGCACCTCAACATGCCGATCGCGGTGCGGCCCGAGGAGCCGGTCGAACTCTCCGATGCAGATAAGGCCGGACTCGCCGCGCTGGCCCACTTCGCGCGCGAAGAGTCGGCGTACGCGCACGAGCAGTCGACCAAACCGCAGACGCTGGGCGTCGCGCTCAGTGACTCACCCGCGGGCTTGCTCGCGTGGATCGTCGAGAAGTTCCGCACATGGAGCGACAGCAACGGCGACCCCGAGACCGTGTTCACGCGCGACCAACTCATCACGAACGTGATGCTGTACTGGGTGACGGGGACGATCGCGTCCTCGATGCGGTTGTACTGGGAGAACAGGAACAGCACCGAGCCCGCGGAATACGTCGCGATCGCGACGGGCGTCGCCCGCTATCCCAGAGAGATCCTGCGCTACCCGCGCCCCTGGGTCGAACGCAGTTACAACGTCACCCACTGGACCGACATGCCGAGAGGCGGCCACTTCGCCGCCATGGAACAA
>JANNHK010000045.1:0-4465 GCA_031404355.1 Actinomycetes bacterium | reverse complement strand
GTGGTCGACTCGACGAGCACGGTCGTGGCCGACGATGCGGGTGTCGACGCGTCCGCGGACGCGTCGTCGTCGTCTCCCGAACACGCGGCGGCCGCGACGACAACCAGCCCACTCAGGACGAACTTCACCGCCAGCCCGCTCTGACGCAATCTCACGCTATCTGAGCGTACGAGGTGCCACTCCGAGCGGCAAGGGCTCTACCCGTCGTGCCTTCAGGCAACGGCGAGCGTGAAGGTCTCGAATATCTCGGCGGGGATTGGGTGGCGGAGTCGCCACGTGATGGCGATGGGTCGTTCGCCTTCGTGCGTGACGTAGTCGGCCGGGCCGAGTAGCAGGTACGGGCCGGTTGCCCCCCACGCGTCGGTCCTGGCCTCGCGCACAGCCAGGATGATGCGGGCACCGTTCGTCCGCTGGTTGATGTAGCGCTGGCCTTGCGGTGATACGACCGTCGTCGAGTGCTGCGTCTCCCAGTGGAACAGCTCGGGACTCAACGCGAAGTCGCGATACCGCGTCTGCGGTGAGTAGTCCTTCTCGTTCTTGCGCAAGGTGATGAACAACACCGCGGTGCGGGCCGGCTCGTGCCACCACGGTCCGGCTTGGTGCGAGTAACGCGCACCGGGAGCAAGCCGCCCGAAGCCGGCGAGGATCTCGTCGCGCGCGTAGGTGGCGCCGATGTGCAGGGGCACGTCGGCGTCGGGAAGCGGCACCGTGACGCGGCCGACCCGGGCGCGCAAGATCGCGAAGGTTTCTCGAAGTTCGTCGAGCAGCGCGGGAGATTCCCAGACCGGACGCAACGCCGCGGCAAGGTCGTCGGGTGCCGCGCGCAGGCCCCACAAGGTCACGAGGAACATCCACGCCAACCGCGCGTCGCGCGTGCCGGCGAGTGCAGGTGGCTGCGGCGCCGCCAGCCAGTCCTGGATTCGGTCGAGTCGTTCGGTGTCGTCGACGTGGTACACGCGCCGCACTCCCCGAGCGAGCTGCGCTTCGCCAGGCGTCTCAGGTCGGTGCTCGACCCCGGCGGACCTTCTGAGCGAGGCCCAACCGCCGACCTTGCCGACGTCTTCGAGTTCGGCGCCGGATTCCGTGAGGAAGACCGCCAGCGAGGGAGGCTCGGCTCCCGTCGTCGCCATGACTTGCAGTTCGCGGCGCAACGCGGGCGCGTTGCTGAGCACCGCGCGGCGAAGGTGCTCGACAACCCACTCCCGGGCTTGGCGCTCGAGCTCGATGTGACATCCGCTCGGCAGGAACGGGAACCCGGCCTCGGTCGCGCCGACAAGCTCTCGCCGGCCGATACCGGTCAACGCGCGCAGGCGCAGATCGAAACGGAACTCGCGGCGATAGTTGGCGACAAAGTCGAGGACCGTGCACACGTCCTTGTCTTCGTGACGGCGCAGACCACGACCGATCTGCTGGAGGAACACCGTGACCGACTCTGTCGGGCGCAGCAGCAGGATCGTGTCGACCGTCGGGATGTCGACGCCCTCGTTGAACACGTCGCGGGTGAAGATCGCCGACAGTTCGCCGCGGGTGAGTCGGGCGACCAGTTCGTCGCGCGTCGCCTCGGGCGTGTCACCCGTGATTGCGACCGACGGAACACCTCGTTCGTCGAAATACCGGGCCATGTATTGCGCGTGCTCGACCGTCGCGCAGAACCCGAGCGCTCGCATCTGGCGCGGTTCGGCGACGATGCGACGAAGCTGGCGCAAGATCAGCTCGGCGCGGACGTCGACGCCGGTGTAGAGCCGGCCCAGATCGGCGGCGTTGTAGCGCCCGGCCTCCCAGCGGACACTCGAGAGGTCGGTCGTGTCGGCGACACCGAAGTACTGGAAAGGGGCGAGAAGCTGGCGGTCGAGCGCGTGCCACAGACGCATGTCGAACGCGGTACGACCGTCGGTCCAGCGCCGAATGTCGAGACCGTCGGCGCGTTCGGGGGTCGCCGTGAGTGCGAGCAGAACACGGGGGCGCAGGTGGTCGAGCAGCCGCCGATAGGTAGAAGCTTCGGAGTGATGGAACTCGTCGACGATGACGAAATCGAACGCGTCCGGATTGATGCTCGTCGGATCGTTGGCGTGCACGGTCTGGATCGAGGCGAACACATGGCGGCCCTGTTCGGGTCGACGACCGCCGACGTAGAGCTCACCGAAGGAATGGTCGCTGAGTGCCTCGCGGAACGTCCGGCGCGACTGGCTGAGGATGCGTTCCCGGTGCGCGACGAACAGGAGCGTCGGGTCGCCGCCCAGTTCCGCGCGTAGCCGGCGGTAGTCGAGCGCCGCGACCACGGTTTTGCCTGTTCCCGTCGGCGCGACGACGAGATTGCGCCACGAGTCGTGATTGCGCCGCTCGGAGTCGAGCGCCTCGAGTATCTCTTGCTGGTAAGGCCACGGCGTCAACGTGAGACCGGAAAGCTCGGTTCGTTCTTCGGAACGGTCGCTGCGTCCGAGCGCAAGATCGAGCCGATCGGCGTCACGCGCCGGGTCGTAGGGCTCGAAGTCGGAGGCGGCCCAGTAGGTGTCGAAAGCGTTGCGGATCTTGTCGAAGAGCGACGGCGAGGCTGACCTCGACAGACGCACGTTCCACTCGCGGCCGTCGAGCAGCGCCGAGCGCGTGACGTTCGACGACCCGACATAGGCAGTGGAGTAGCCGCTGCGGCGGTGGAAGATCCAGGCTTTGGCGTGCAGGCGGGTCGTGGCCGTGTCGTAGGAAACGCGCACGTCGACGCCGAGCGCAGCGAGTCGGTCGAGTGCCATGCGCTCGGTTGATCCGGTGTACGTCGTCGTGAGGAGCCGAATCGGAACATCTCGACGGCGCGCTTCTTCCAACTCGTCGAAGAGCAGTCGGACGCCGTACCAGCGCACGAACGCGACGATGAGGTCGATGCGGTCAGCCGATGCGATCTCCTTCTTCAACTCGGACGCGAGGTGCGGCTCGCCGCGGCTGTTGACGAGCAGATCGTGGGCCGAGAGCGGGATCTCCGGCCGTTCCGGGAGGCGGCGCGATCCGAGCGCGTCCACGGTGGGAATGCCGACGAGCAGCCGCGGAGGAAGTTCGGCGGCTTCGTCGACCTGACCGAAGGCCGACAACAGCTCGCCGACGAGCCGAACGCGTTCGCCGTCGTCGACCTCGGGCAGATGGATGGCGAGGACATCAGCAACGTGCCGCGCCAGCCGGTGCGACTGATCCGCGTCATCGAGTGCGGTGATCTCGGGATCCAGATCGGCAAGTTCACGCGCCAACCGTCGCGTCAACACCGCGTCGTACAGACCCGGCTCCCGGAACCCGCCACCCACACGGCGAGGCTACGCCAGTCCAGAACTCAGGCGCCGTCGACAATGGGTGTCACTGACAACCGTCGGGCGATGCCGGCGCTCGTCGCCGGTACCCTTGTGCCTATGACAGGCGTTCCGACCGCGCGAGCCAGGCCCGTCGCGGTACCCGCCGATCTCGACGACGCCGCACCGATCGTGGGGAGCGTGCAACTGCCGCTTTGGATTCGCTGGAGCGGTGCGCCCATCACCTACGACTTGGCGAATCCGCGGCACCTCCGCAGCGTGTACGAACAGGTGCTCCGTGAGGGCACCGACGAGGATGTGCGCCGCTACGTTCGGGCAAGTGTGCTGATCGACGTGTGGGACGACTTGTTCCTCCCTGCGCATGTCCGAGCCGCGTGGGAGCCGTGGATGGCGCGCCATCGCGCTCCGCGCCACTAGCCGGTGGCGATGTTCGCCGAAGCCCTCGCGAGTCTCGGCCGGCGCGATCGCATCGAGTTCGAGATCGACGACGAGACCTTCGAGTCGCTTCGAAGCGAGTTCTCGCTATGGCGGGCCGAACTCGACGCACAAACCGGGTAGCGACGACCGGTCCCCCGACCTTCTGATCCGTAGTCAGATGGTGCATCTCGTGCGCCGTCGCCTAGATCTTCCGCTTCGATGAACGCGCCGGGGAGTCGGCGCCGCGCAGAGCCGGGCAAGCCCCGCGAACTGTCGCACCCCGCTGTTACGCTGCGACCATGCCTCGGAAGGTCTGGACTGCGGTCGAGCTCGAGAAGCTGTCACGCGCCCAGCAGCAGCAAATCTTCGATGAGAGCCTCGTGACCGACCTCGACGAGGTACCGCCCGAGTTTCTCGAGCGGATCCGCGCCGATGTACGAGACCACATCACAGAACACGAAGCGCACGACACCCGATAGACCGTGGCCCGTGACCGTCTAGTGGTGCGAGTGTCGCGCACCGTCTTCGATGAGATCGACCAAGTCCTCGGCTCTGAGCGAGGTCCACACGGCGAACCGTCCGCCAACGATTTCCTGACGATTGACCTGCTCCCAATCGTCGACGCATTCGCGACGCGGTTCCGTGACTTGCCCGAAGGCATCCCCGGACGCACCGATTACCGACTTCTCATCTCGGCAGGTGTGCTGGTCCCCACCGTTGCAGTCGTTGGGTAACTCGTCACCGACGGGTCAGTCGAG
>JANNHK010000044.1:0-10276 GCA_031404355.1 Actinomycetes bacterium | reverse complement strand
GCGCGCACCTTCCCGCGCACGCGCCTCTTTAAGCGCGCGCGGTCGACCGTGATGTCGTGTGCCGGTGGCTCGACGTTCCGAGTGACGTGCGGGAGCGGTACGAGCTGTGGCCGGTCGTGGGCGCCTACCCCACCGACCAGTACGCGGCCATCGCCGAGGCCGAAGCGGTGATGAACGCCGTGCCGCACGACGACCTCGACGTCGAGGACGAAGTGATCGACGCCGACTGGGTGGCACAACAAGAGCAGCAGCAGGCGCAGTCCCCCGGAGAACGATGGACGATCTTCGCCCGCGAACGCGCCACGCAACGGCTCGTCGGCTACACCCAAGTGTTCTTCTACGACGCCTGGGCGGGTCATGTCGACCAAGGCAACACCGGCGTGCACCCGGGCCATCGCGGCCACGGCCTGGGACGCTGGCTCAAGGCGGCGATGATCGACCGCATCTTCCGCGAGAAGCCCGAGTCGTTCCGCATCGCCACGACGAACGCGTTCTCCAACGCGGCCATGCTCGCCATCAACAACGAGCTGGGGTTCGTCGTCACCGCCACGCAGACGGTCTGGGAGGCCGACGTCGAAGAGATGTTCCGGCGCAGCACCTCCGCGTGACCAGTTGCGGCCTTCGGCGAGGGGCAACTCCCTGCGTCCGCCCGCTCAGCTCGTCCCGATAGTTGGGAGCGCGCGGGCAGCTACTCGCCGGTCGGGCGCTTGGCGCCGCGTGCGGTACGGGCCCGGGCCGTTTGCGCGAGCGCGACCTTGCGCAGGCGCACGTTCTTCGGTGTGACCTCGACGCACTCGTCCTCGGTGATGAACTCGAGCGCCTGTTCCAACGACATGACGCGCGCGGGCACGAGGCGAACGAGATCGTCGGAGCCCGATGCACGGTGGTTCGTCAGCTGCTTTTCCTTCGTCGGGTTCACGTCCATCTCGTCGGAGCGTGCGTTTTCGCCGACGATCATGCCCTCGTAGACCTCGTAGCCGGGGCTGACGAGCATCGCGCCGCGTTCCTGCAGGTTCATGAGCGCGTAGCCGGTGGTCATGCCCCGCCGGTCGGACACGAGGCTGCCGGTCGGGCGCGTACGCAACTCGCCGAACCACGGTGCCCACCCGTCGAACACGTGGTGCAACATGCCGGTACCGCGTGTCTCGGTCATGAACTCCGTGCGGAATCCGATGAGGCCGCGCGCCGGAACGCGGAAGTCGAGGCGCACCCAACCGGTGCCGTGGTTGACCATCTGTTCCATGCGGCCCTTGCGGAGCGCGAGCAGCTGGGTGACGACACCGACGTAGTCCTCGGGCACGTCGACGGTGAGCCGCTCCACCGGTTCGTGGCGTTTGCCGTTGATCTCGCGGATGACGACCTGCGGCTTGCCGACGGTCAGCTCGAATCCTTCGCGCCGCATGGTCTCCACCAGCACGGCGAGTTGCAGCTCGCCGCGCCCTTGCACTTCCCACGCGTCCGGACGCTCGGTCGGAAACACGCGCAGCGACACGTTGCCGACGAGCTCTTGACCAAGCCGGGTCTCGACCTGGCGGGCCGTGAGCTTCTGGCCGTCCTGGCCGGCGAGCGGCGACGTGTTGATGCCGACAGTCATCGACAAGCTCGGCTCGTCGACCGTGAGCGGCGGGAGCGGGCGGGGGTCGTCGACATCGGCGAGCGTCTCGCCGATGGTGATGTCGGCGAAACCGGCAACGGCGATGATGTCGCCCGGGCCGGCTTCGTCGGCGGGAACGCGGTCGAGCGCGTCGGTGAGGTACAGCTCGGCGATCTTGGCCCTCTCGATCGTGCCGTCGATGCGGCACCACGCGACCTGTTGCCCCTTGCGCACGGTGCCGTTGCGGACCCGGCAGAGCGCGAGGCGGCCGAGGTAGGGCGACGCGTCGAGGTTGGTGACCATCGCCTGGAAGGGGTGGCCTTCGTCGTACACCGGCGCCGGGATGTGGTCGAGGATCAGCTCGCACAACGGCTTGAGGTCGCTGCCCTCGACCGCGGGGTCGAGCGACGCCCACCCCGCCCGGGCGTTGGCGTAGACGATCGGGAACTCGATGTGATGCTCTTCGGCGTCGAGGTCGATGAACAGCTCGTAGACCTCGTCGACGACCTCGGCGATGCGGGCGTCGGGGCGGTCGACCTTGTTGACCACGAGGATCACCGGCAGGTGCGCTTCGAGCGTCTTGCGGAGCACGAACCGGGTCTGCGGCAACGGCCCCTCACTGGCGTCGACGAGCAGCAGCACGCCGTCGACCATGGCCAGGGCGCGCTCGACTTCGCCGCCGAAGTCGGCGTGGCCGGGCGTGTCGACGATGTTCAGCGTGACGTCGCCGTACCGGACCGCGGTGTTCTTCGCGAGAATGGTGATGCCCTTCTCGCGTTCGAGGTCGTTGCTGTCCATGACGCGTTCGTTCACGTCCTGGTTGGCGCGGAACGCGCCCGATTGCCACAGCAGCGCGTCGACCAGCGTCGTTTTGCCGTGGTCGACGTGCGCGATGATCGCGACGTTGCGGAGATCTCCGCGTTCGGGCATCAGGTAAGGCTACTGGACCAATTTGGCGATTCTTGCCCGGTCTGAGCATCTCGGCCCGGTGCCCGGAAGCCGGGGACGCGCCCGCTAGCCTTGTTCCCCTGTGATGAGCGGGCTGCCCAAAGGCCCGCAAGGAGCTCATATGGCAACGCGCCGCACCACGTTCGACAAGTTGCAACGAGAGCGGGCGAAACGCGCCAAGGCATCGGCCAAGCGCGAGGCCCGCCAGGAACGCAAGGAAGACGGCGAAGAAGAAGGCGAGATCAGCGTCAGCAACGACTCGCCCGAAGACTTGCTCGCCCGCATCGAAGACCTGCACAAGCGCTTCGACGCCAAGCAGATTCCCTTCGAAGACTTCGAAGCCGAGAAGATCGAGCTGTTCGAACGGCTCGCCGCGCTCCCGATGGAGTAGCGCGGTACTCGGGAGGCGTTCGCCGCTTACGGCTTGAGCAGCTCGCCGACGCGGCGGGAGGCAATGCGCACCCCGATGGTTCCCATCACCACCAGGTAGAGCGCGTTCAGCAGCATCGTCCACGACAGGTCGCCGAGGATCAGGCCGCGCTCGAGCGCAACTCCCTGGTAGAGCGGCGTGACCTTCACGATCAGTTGGATGGCATCGGGATACTGCGAAAGCGGGAAGAACGTCGCCGAGAACAGGAACAGCGGCACGGCCACCATGTTCACGTAGTCGAAGTCCATGAACGACCGCATATACGTGGTCGCCGCGAGGCCCGCGCCCGCGAACGCGAGCGAGATCAGCAGTGCGGCCGGCACCGCGAGCAGCGCCCACCACGACTCGACGAGCCCGAACAAGAGCATCGTGACGAGGAACCCGGTCGAATACACGACTCCGCGCATCAACGCCCAGGTCACCTCGCCGACGGCGATGTCGGCGCCGTCGAGCGGCGTGGCGACCACACCGTCGTACACGTGCTGGTACTTGTACTTCACAAAGAAGTTGAAGGTCGTGTCGATGATCGCACCGTTCATCGCGGCAACGGCAAGCATGCCGGGCGCGACGAACGCCTGGTAGTCGACACCGTCGATATCGCCGACGAGTTCACCGACGCCGAGCCCGATCGACAGCAGGAACAGCACCGGCTCCGCGAACCCGGAAATGAAGAGCAGCCACGAGCGGCGGTACGCGAGCACGTTGCGCTCGACCAGGCGGAGCATCCGGACCGTGATCACGGCGACAACCGGTTCGCATACGTGCGGATGCCGAAGAACGAACCCACCGCGATGTACACGCCCAGCACCGCGACGTGCGCCCACATCGACGAGTCGAACACCCCGGTCGTGGCACCCCGCGCCAGTTCGACGCCGTGGTACAGCGGCGATGCCAGCGCGACCTTCTGGAGCCACTCGGGCAACTGGCTGATCGGGAAGAACGTGCCCGAGAACAAGAAGAGCGGCATCACGATGAGCCGGAGGATCACGGGGAACGAGATGTCGTTCTCCTGAGCCGCGCTGTACGCCGACAGCGGCGCAGACACCGCGGCCGCGGTGAGCGCCGCGACGGGTATCGCGAGGACACCCCACCACGACGGGATCGCGCCCAGCACCGCACCGACGATGAGGAACGCCGCGGCCGACAGGCACGCGCGCATCCCGCTCCAGATGAGGTGCCCGGCGTAGATGTGCCGGGCCTCCACCGGCGACGCCATCATCCCGTGGTAAAAGCGCATCCACTTCATGCCGGCCAGGACGGGCCACATCGCCTCACCCGACGCCATCTGCGCCGCGCTCGCGATCAGCAGACCGGGCGCGATGAACTCGAGGTACGAGACGCCTCCGACATCGCCGGAGTTCTGGTCGACGAGGTCACCGAGGCCGAAGCCCATCGCGGCGAGGAACAACACGGGCGCGACGAACGTCGAGAACGCGAGCCCGCGCCACAGCTTGAGGTACACACGCGCTTCGCGCTCGACGACACGGTTGACCGAGGTCGCGGGCACGTCAGTCTTCCTCGAGCGTGCGCCCGGTCAGGATCAGGAACACGTCTTCGAGCGAGCCGCGGCGGACGAGCACGGCGGCGGGCTGCACCCCGTCGGCCGTGAGCATGGCGACCGTCTTGTCGCCGTCGGGCGTGTACATGACGATGCGATCGGCGAGTGACTCCACCCGGTCGGCGAACGGTTCGAGTCGCACGAGCGCGGCGGCTTGCTGGTCGGTGGTGTGGAAGCGCAGCTCGACGACCTCGCGCGTCGCGTACGTGTCGATCAGCGCGCGCGGCGCGCCTTCGGCGACGATGCGCCCGCGGTCCATGATGACGAGCCGGTCGCACAACTGCTCGGCTTCGTCCATGTAGTGCGTCGTGAGCACGATCGTGACGCCGGTCTGCTTGAGCCGGTAGAGCCGGTCCCATACGAGGTGGCGCGCCTGCGGGTCGAGGCCCGTCGTGGGTTCGTCGAGCAGCATGAGTTCAGGCTTGTTGATGAGGGCGCGGGCGATCGTGAGCCGGCGTTTCATTCCACCCGACAGCGGGTCGACTTTCGAGTCGCGGCGGTCGGAGAGTTGCACGAAGTCGAGCAACTCGGTGGCGCGCTCGCGGATCTCGGCGCGGGGTATGTCGAAGTAGCGGCCGTAGATCATGAGGTTGTCCCACACCGACAGTTCTGTGTCGTGGTTGTCCTCCTGCGGCACGACGCCGAGACGGGCACGGATCGCGGGACCGGCGTCGGCGGGGTCGAGGCCGAGGACCGACAGCGAGCCACCGCTCACCGGCGAGACGCACCCGATCATGCGCATGGTCGAGGTCTTCCCGGCGCCGTTGGGACCGAGGAACCCGAACGCCTCACCCCGATCGATGCTGAAGTCGACGCCATCGACGGCGACGAACGCGTCGAACCGTTTCGTGAGCGCGCGAGCAACGACGAGCGGATCGGCCATGGAATCCCGACGCTACCGCCCGCGTGTGACAGCAAGCGTCAGATAATGCGAGCATCGCCCACATGGGAAGGCTCGATGGCCAGGTCGCGATCGTCACCGGTTCCACGCGCGGCATCGGGCGCGCGACCGCGGCGCGGTTCGCGGCCGAAGGTGCCGCCGTGGTCGTCACCGGTCGGTCCGAAGACGCCGGTCGAGAAGCCGAACGCGAGATCCGGGCCGCGGGCGGTGAAGCCACGTACCTGCCCACCGACCTGGCGCGCGAGGACGACGTCGTCGCGATGGTCCGCACCGCCGTCGACCGCTACGGAAAACTCACAGTGCTGGTCAACAACGCGGCACCGACCGAACTCATGGGACCGGGCCGGCTCGACCGGCGCGTCACCGACCTTACGAACGAAGGCTGGGACTCGATTCTGCGCGTCGGCCTCACCGCGGTGATCTGGGCATGCAAGCACGCGCTGCCCGAGATCGCGCGGGCCGGCGGCGGCGCGGTGGTCAACATCTCGTCGGCCGCGTCGATCCTGGGTACACCCGGACTCGACACGTACACCGCCGTGAAGGGCGCACTCAACGCGCTGACGCGGTCGATGGCCGTGGAGTACGCGCCCGACAACATCCGCGTCAACTGCATCGTCTCCGGCATGGTCCTCACGAGCGAGGGCGCGCACAAGATGATGGAGGACCCGGTCATCGGTGGTGCGACCAAGGCCATGCACCTCACCCGCCTCGGACTCCCCGACGACATCGCCAACGCCGCGCTCTTCCTCGCGTCCGACGAAGCCGCGTTCGTCACTGGCGCCTTGTTGCCGGTCGACGGCGGCGTCACCGCCCGCATGCCCGTGCCGGACATCTCGGCCGCGCAAATCGATCTCTGACCCGTGTTCTGGGCACTCGTATCTGTGCCTGAGAACAGATACGCGTGCCCGGAACGAGTTAGCTTGGCGCGTCCGTCGGCTGTACCGTGACCGCTGCACAGGACGCAACCGAGAGGAACACAGTGAGCACCGAAGGACTCGAGCAGGCGTTCGCGACGACGCGGAGTGTCCTCGAAAACGTGAAGCCCGATCAGCTCGACGACACGACGCCGTGCGAATCGTGGGACGTGCGCGCGCTTGTCAACCACATTGTGGGCGGCGCCAACTGGTTTGCCATTTCGACCAACGCGGGCGAGTCGCCCGAGAACGACACCACCGAGGACACCGACTACGCGGCCGGCGACTTCGTGGCCGCGTTCGACGAGGCTTCGAAGAAGGCAGTCGCCGCGTTCGGCACGCCCGGCGCGTTGCAGAAGATGATCAAGCTCCCGTTCGGCACCTTCCCCGGCATCGCGTTCATGGGATTGGCGACGACCGACACATTCACGCACGGCTGGGACCTCGCCAAGGCCACCGGCCAGCCGAGCGACTTGAACCCCGAGCTGGCCGAGCAGCTGCTCGCCGGCGCGCAGACGTCGATCCCCGAACAGTTCCGCGGGGCCGACGGCGTCATGCCGTTCGGCGCCGAGGTGAAGATCTCGGACTCGGCACCCGCGGCCGACCGCCTCGCCGCCTTCCTCGGCCGCCAGGTGTAGCGAGCGTTCTCAGGATGGGGCGACGGGGCGGACGATGTAGTCCTCGGCCTTGTCGTCCCACGCGAGGTCGATGACGCCGCGGCGTTGCGCGGCCTTCGCGAACTGGAGGAATCCGCCGTACCCGAACCGCTTCTCGCTGAAGTCGGGCTCGCTCTTGCGGAGTTGTGTCTTCAAGCCCGACAGCTGGGGCGGCGATCCCTTCGCCGCGATGCGTTCGACGACCTTGCGCAGCGACTCGAACGCCGCGTCCTCTTCGCCGCTTTCCTTGAAGCGCACCTCGGGGTCACCCTTGGCGCTGCCTTCGGTCAACTCGACGATGCCGCGGTCGGCCAAGTGCCGCAGCAGTTCGCCGAAGCCGCGGAACCCGAAGTTCGACTCGTTGAACGTCGGGTCCTTACGCAGGATCGTGCGCTTCAGCATCGAGCCGAGCACCGGGCCGGCCGTGCCGCGGTCGAGTCCCGACAGTGTCTGGGTCACGAGACGTTCGAGATCGGCTTCGTCGGGCTCCGCGACGGGCGCTTCGACCGGTTCGTCGGCGGGCGCGGCCGCCTTGCGGCGCGTGCTCGAACTGCTACTGCTGCTCCGGGCTTTGCGCTTCGGCGGTTCGACGCCCTCGAGTCGCTCGTAGAAGAGGAACTCGTCACACGCGGGCGGCAGCATCGCCGACGTCGACGCCTCGATGCCGAGCCCGATCACCCGCTTGTTCAGCTCGCGCAGCTTGTGCACGAGCGGGGTGAAGTCGCTGTCGCCGGTGCCGAGCACGAACGTGGTGATGTAGTCGCGCTCGAACGACAACTCGATCGCGTCGACCGCCATCTTGATATCGGCTGCGTTCTTCCGCACCATGCCCATGCGCTGCGGGATCTCGATCAGCTCCACGTGGTGGCGCGTCAACTCGCGGCGGTCCTCGTCGAACATGCTCCAGTCGGCGTACGCGCGCCGCACGACAACCCGGCCGCGCTCGGCGAGCGCGTCGGCCACCGGCCGGAAGTCGAGCCGGCCGTACGCTTCGCGCGCGCCGATGGCGAGGTTTTCGTAGTCGAGGAACAGCGCGATGCGCTCCTCGTCGCCCGCACCGGGGCTAGCCATCGTAGAAGAACGGTTGGTGGAGGCCGACGAGCGTGCGGGCGCGGTCGGTATCGGCGCGGGCAATGGCTTCGTCGCTGAGTTGGTGGGTAACGGCCGTCGGGCGTATCCGCTGCGCGATGTCGCGCCGGGCGTAGTGGGCTTGCAAGAAGTACCTACCGTTTCCGTTCTGGGCCGGGAGGCCGCGGTGCCATGCGTCGGAGACGAACATCGCGACGTCGCCGGCGTCGGCTTCTATGACGAACGGCGGGCGACCGTCGTAGGTCAGGTTCTCGTCGGTGATCTGCTCGAACGGCGCGAGCCGCCCAGAACGGTGACTCCCCGGGACGATCGCGGTCGGGCCGTCGGCACGCCGGCAGTCCTGGAGCAGCAGGTGCGCGCCGATCGCGAACACCGGGTACGGGATGCGGTCGTCCCACTCGACCCCTTCTGGGCGCGGCACGTGCGGGCCGGCGTCGCAGTGCCACGGGCCGCCGGTGAACTCGGGCGGGTTTCGCCACGCGGTATTCGCGATGACGTGGCAGTCGTCGCCGAGCAGCGGCTCGATCACTTCGAGGATACGGGCGTGACCGATGGCGGCCTGGCAGGCGGCCGATCGGTTCAGCATCTCGTAACGAAACTCGTCCGAGTCCGTGCGATTCCGCTCGGGCGGGTACTCGTCGAAGGCCGAGTCGATCTCGGTGCGCATCTGCTTCACCTCGACCGGGGTGAACACGGCCCGCAGCACGGCGTAGCCGTCGCGCTCGAGCGACTGGCTCTCAACCGGCGCGGCCGCCTGGTACACGCCGAGATTCTTCATGACCCGCTGAATCACGTCGCCACGCTACTTCGGACCGAGTTTGCCCACCTGTCGTTGCCCGCGTCCGCTCCGGTGCGGGTGCAGGCGGCCGCGACCGACGCGTTCATCGAGCTCCTGAAATCGCTAGCGTTCGGGACCGTGCAGGAACACCGTTATTCGTTCGAGATGCCGCACTCCGCCGCACGCGTGTGGGCGTTGTTCCAGGACTACGACCGCTGGACGGACTACGCACCGGTGGTGCGTCGGGTCGAGGTGTTGTGGCCCGGCGACGATGACCACAACGGCCGGCTCCGGCGCGTCATCTACAAGCTGCCGTTCGGGTTGAAGGGCTCGGCGCTGGAACTCGTCACCGATGTCGAGCCCGAGCGCGGGTACACGTACACCATGATCTCGAAGACACCGGGCGACGACCAGGTCGGCCACATTCGCCTCGACCCGCTCGGACGAAATCAAGTGCGGTTCTCGTTCGACGAGACGTACAACATCACGAAGCTGCCCTACAAGTGGTTCGAAGGGCCGATCTACAAGTTCATCAACAAACAGAACGAGCAGAGCATGCGGCGCGCGTCCGAATACCTCACGACCCATCCCGACTACCGCGCCGACCTTGTCGAATAATTTCCCCATCGTCGATCTGGGCGGCGAGCCGGACGAGGTCGCGCGTGCCATCGACATCGCGTGTCGCGAGACCGGCTTCTTTCTCGTCACCGGGCACGGCGTCGACGCCGACCTGTGTTCGACGATCGACGCGCTCGCGCGCGAGTTCTTCGCGCTCGACGACGCCGAGAAGGCCGAGATCGCGATGGAGCGGGGCGGTCACGCGTGGCGGGGCTGGTTCCCCGTAGGCGGCGAACTCACTTCGGGCCGCCCGGACCTCAAGGAAGGGCTCTACTTCGGCGAGGAGCGACCGCCCGACCCCCGTCCGTTGCACGGCCCGAACCTGTTCCCGCGCCGGCCCGCCGAGCTGCGCGGCGCGGTCCTCGACTACATGCGGGCGCTGACCGGCGTCGGACACGGGCTGCTACGCATGATCGTTCCCGCGCTCGTCGGTGACCCGACCTTGCTGTTCCGCATCTTCCACTACCCGGCCGGTGACGCCGCGTCGTGGGGGGTCGGCGAGCACACGGACTACGGGCTGTTGACGATTCTCATGCAGGACGACACCGGCGGACTCCAACTGCACGCACGCAGCGGGTGGGTCGAGGTGCCCCCGGTTCCGGGCGCGTTCGTGTGCAATATCGGAGACGTGCTCGAGCGCATCACGGGTGGCACATACGCGTCGACCGCGCATCGCGTGCGCACCCTCAGCGGCCGGAGCCGCCTTTCGTTCCCATTCTTCTTCGATCCTCCGTTCGACATGGCCGTTCCGGGCACGGACGGGACGTACGGCGACTACCTGATCGCGAAG
>JANNHK010000043.1:0-1845 GCA_031404355.1 Actinomycetes bacterium | reverse complement strand
CCTCGCTCTTCGCGCTCTTCACGGCACTCGGCTCTCCGCGCACGGCGGCGCTCACGCTGCTCTCGGGTGTCCTCGTGTACGTCGGCGCCTCCGCTTTGAGACCGACCTGCTGTACGTGACGCTGAATCCGGAGCCGGTGTGACGAACATTCCACCGTCCGGCCCCGACCAATTCAACGCGGTCCAGATCGACGTCGAGGAACTGCAACGCCGCCGCCTGCCCGAATCGCCTGAGTATCCGAAGTTCATCGAGTTCTTCACCGACATCTACATCGGCGGCCCGGGCACGTTCGCCGGGTCGCAGCTCATCACGTTCGCGCCGGCCGTGTTCACCGTCGAGCCGTTCCCATCCGTGTCGAAGAAGGGGTCGTCGTCGACGACGTTGCGCTGGTCGGCTACGTCGTTCGTCACGTCGGGCGGGCTCTGGACTGCGGCGACGATCGAGTTCACGCTCTCGCAGCCGTCGGCCGGATGGTTGCTCGTCAACTTCAAAGGAGAAGGCCGTGTGTGACATCACATTCCGTGCCCCACGCGTGTACACGCCGTCGCGGCGTGCGGCAGCCCTCGCCGCGCTCCTCGCAACCGTCGCCGCGTTCGCGCTCGTCACGTTGTCGTGGCTCGACCGGTACGAGGCAAGTTCGGTATCGGAGGACAAGGTCGTGCGCGTCGTGCGCGTCACCGGCTCCACGTTCGTGACGACGACGACGCGGCCGGGTGGGACCTGACCGTCGGGTCTGGCGGTCCGATGTTCCCGACGGGGTGTCGGGCGGCTGGATCGTTGACCGTTGGGACGTGACCGACGGGTCGTACGACGGGGAGGACGGCCCGATCGTCGCGTCGGTGCCCGACGGGTTCTGGCGGCGGCTCCGGTGCGGGCGTGACGCCTGGATGACCGACGCTCCTCTGGAGTGGGTGCAGCACTGGGCGGCGCTCGGCGCGACGGGCCGGATCCTCGCGAACGGCCTCGGGCTCGGCGTGATCGTCGACTGGTGGCTCCAGGACCCGGCCGTCGAACACGTCGACGTCGTCGAACTCGAGCTAGACGTGATCGACCTGGTCGCCGCGCACCTGGTCGCCCGGTGGGGGGATCGGCTCACCGTGCATCACGGTGACGCCTGGACGTTCGACTGGCCGCCCGGCACCCGCTTCGATTTCGCCTGGCATGACATCTGGCGCACCTGCGGTGCCGACGACGGCCGTGCCGCACTCATGGCCCGCCACGCCACCGTCGCCGCCGCGCAGGCCTGCTGGCCCACCCAGACGTTCCTGTGCAGACCGCAAGCATGAACACCGCACCGGATACGCTCAGCCGGTGCAGTGCTTCGACAAGTACGAACGAGACCGGCACGACTGCCAGATCGGTCTCGACCGCATCGAAGACTGGATCAGCACCGAATTCGCCGGTTACCAGCCACTCGGCTGCCTCGCGAACCGTGACGTACGCGGCCGCTCAGGCGTCCGGTCCCTACACGCGGAAGGCCGCGCCCACGACGGCCGATTCGCATCCTTCGCCGACCTCGACCGGTTCATCGCGACCCTCATCGCGAACGCGGCCGCACTGAACGTCCAGGCCTTCAACGACTACCACCGCCAACGCCGCTGGCGATGCGACCGCGGCTGGACCCTGAACGCCGACATCGGCGCCGGCGCGGGCGGCCCCACCATCCACGTCGAACGGAACTGGGCAGGCGCACTCGACGACCGTCCGGTCCCGACGATCTTGCGTGAAGCACATCAGGAGGCACACATGCCGACCGCGTACACGGCGAAAGCCGTCATCCCCTGGCTCGACCGCGTCAACGGGCATCGACCCAAAGTCGTCGCCGCGCTCGACCCGAAGACCGGC
>JANNHK010000042.1:0-11365 GCA_031404355.1 Actinomycetes bacterium | reverse complement strand
CACCGTGTCGGCGTCGGCCCGTGAAGCCACGACCTCGGTTTCGAGCTCGACGATGCGGGCGTGCAGAGCCGTCTCGGCCTCGGCGCGCGAGGCCAGAACCTCGACCTCGAGTTCGGCGATGCGCGCCTGCAGGGCAGTTTGGATTTCGGCGCGCCCTGTCTCGACCGCAAGAGCCTCGTCCGACGCCGCGTCTTGGAGCCGCCGCAGCTCCGTGTCGGCATCGCGAAGCTGCGACTGCACGTCGGACAGGGCGCGCTCGAGCCGGTCGGCGCGACCCGTCGCGTCTTCACGCCCCTCGGCCGCGGCGATCAGCCGCGACTCGAGTTCGCCCACGATGAGCTGTGCCTCTTCGCCCGCCGCCACCACCGACGCTTCGAGCTCCTGCACTCGGGCTCGCAGTTCGCGGACCTGGCCGCCCCCACCCGCCGCGATCTCCGCGAGCTCGCCGGCCACACGGTCGCGGTCGGCCTGCGCTTCGCGCACGGCTGTCTCCGCCGCCGACAAGCGGGCGAGCTCGTCTTCGGCCCGTCGCTGCACGGACTCGACCGCGTGCTCCATGTTGCGTTCGAGCTGCTTGTACAGCTCGACGGTCTGCTCGAGCTGGATTTTCGCCTCGATCTTGGCCCGCTGTTCCTCACGGAGGCGTTCGGTGAACTCCTCCATGAGTCGGCGGTCGTCGTCGAGGGCGTGGCGGAGCCGGTCAACTTCGTGCGCGACGCGGACGTGCTCGTCCTTCACCCGCTCGACCTCGTCCTGCACTTCGCGCCGGGCTTCGCGTTCGGCCGCGAACTTCGCCTGCGCGGTGCGCTTCTGCTCGGTTTCGCGCAGTCGGTCGAGTTCCCGCCGAAGGCGCGTCGCCTCCCGCTGGATCTTGCGCCGCGTGCTCGTCTCGACACCCAGCCGTTTGCGATCCTCGAGGGCGACTTGGCGCGCTTCCTCGGCCGCCTTCAGGTTGTGGACTGCCGCCTCTTCGAGCTCGTTCACCCGCCGGCGCTTCCGGGCCGAGGCGAGCGCCGCGACGGGCACGGGTTGCAGGGTGAGCTCGGAACCGGTGGGGGCCCGGTCCTCGTCGGTGTCGGCGGTGTCCGCGACGAGGTCGTCGAGCAACATCTTCTTAGCCGGCTTCTCCGACACAGAGTCGGGGCGCCGCGTGCCCGACGTAGATGCAGCCATTCGGGAGATGTTGTCGGCGCGAACCCCTCCCGGGCTTGACCCCAAGTGTGAACTCCGTCTCACTCGGGCCCAACCCGGCTCCCGACACCCGACCGGGCCCGACCCCGGGCCTACGAGCTCGTGATTCCTGTCGTGGGGCGGGCGAGGATGGCCTCAATGCGAAGCCGGTTGTAGCGCATGGCGATGATGCACGGGGCGTTGGTGACGGCGGCGTACAGCACCATGAACGGCATCAGCCAGGCCGGGTTCCACAGCGCAAACAGCGGGGTGGCGGACACGGCGAGCCAGTGCCCCAGCTCGCCGCGGCGCGTTTCCAATGCGTACCGGCGCAGCGCATCGGCGTCGCGCCCGAGGAGGGTGCGCTTCGACACCCCACCAGGGAACACCGCGCCGCCCTCGGGGAGGACGCTCTTCCAGCGCCGCACCCGCGTCAACCGCTCGTAGCGCCGGCGCGTCTCGAACGAGCGCCGGCGCCATAGCCGGCCGTCATGTTCGAAGCGACTCGCCGGCATCCGGTACACGAGGTAGCCGGCGCCGACCTGGATCGTGGCCCACGCCAACGCGTCGATGAGGGCGACGGTCTCGTTCGTCACGAACGTGCGCCGTTCAGGGTCCGGCGCGTCGTCGCGATGCTCCGACCGCGCCAGGTCACTTCACCGCGCCCGAACGTCAGCGCCAACGATCGCGCGAAGACGCCCATGAACGTCGCGAGCGGAACGGGGTACAGCGCGACGGACCACGGCTGGAACGCGCCCGCGCGCCGGGCGAGTCCGGAGAGCTGCGCGACAGCCAAGGCGTACAGCACCGCCGATTCGGCATCACGCCGCCGCACGAGATCGACCGCAATCTGGGCCAGGCCCGCGATCCACAGCGTGACCAGCGCCGACTCGGCGGGTCGAACCCCCGTCGCGCCCGTGGCGAAGTTCTTGGTCCAGCCTTCGACCAGCGTCGCCAACCCACCCGGGTACATGCGAAACGCGACCGCGTCACCGCCGGCCAACACCCGGACCGGCAACCCCGCGGCGCGGAACTCGCGCGCCACCCCGAGGTCTTCGGCGACCTCGCCGCGCACGGCCCGGTGACCGTCGGTCGTCGCGTAGTCGGTGCGGCGGCACACGAGGCACGGCCCGAACGCGACCACGGGCTCGGCGGGCCGGGGCGTGAACGCGCCCGAACCCATGAGCGCGACGACGTTGAAGAACAACGACAGCTGTTCGTACGGAAGCTCGGGGTGATGGTGCGGCTGCACCGACACCAAGCCGCCGTGTTCGGTGTGGTCGGCGATCAGGTTTCCGAGCGCGGCGGGCGCGAGCCAGGTGTCGGCGTCGACGAATGCGATCCGCTCGGTCGTTACCAGCGAGGCTCCGCTCCAGCACGCCCACGCCTTGCCCGTCCATCCCGGCGGCCGGGGCGGCACCGCGACCACCTCGACCTCGTGGGCGCGGGCGACAGCGGCGGTACCGTCCGTCGACTCGTCGTCGACGACGATGATCCGCGCCGCGGGCGCGACCTGCGCGCCCAGGCTCGAGAGGAGCCGCGGCAACGACGCGGCCTCGTCGCGCGCCGGGATCACGACCGTGAGGTCGAGTTCGCCTGCGACCACCGGCGCCGTGCGCAGTCGTTCGACCCGGGCGAGGAGCCACGTCCCCGCGGCGAGGCCGACGAGGCCGAGGGCGGTGCCCCGCCTCATCGCTCGAACCCCGGAACGACCACGTCGCGGCCGTGTTTGCCCAGATGAGCGGCGGCGGAAAGGTCCCCGGGCCCGGCGCCGACAACTCCCACGAGATACCGCACCGGGTTCATCCTGTCACTCCGCACCGATTGTCACTATGCCGTCGCGGCTCCGTTGCGTATTCTGGGACGGTTACCGGGGTACAGGGTGGAGGCATGGAACGTCGTCAGAGCGTTCTGACGCGGATTTGGCACGCACACTACGGCGGCAGACTCGCGCGCGAGCTCGCCCTGTTGGCCGTGATGCTGTACGCGTACAAGTACGTCCGGTTCCTGGTCAACGAGCGCTCCGAGATCGCGTTCGCCAACGCCAAGCGCGTCCTCCAGTGGGAGCACTGGATGCTGCTCGACTCGGAGTCGACGCTGCAGCAGCTCATCCTCCCCCATCGCGACATCGTCGTCGGCCTGAACCGCTACTACGTGACGTTCCACTTCATCGGCACGATGGCGTTCCTCGTCTGGGCGTTCGCGCGTTCGCTCCAGGACTACACGAAGGTGCGGCGCGTGCTGCTCGCGGTCACCGCCGGCGCGCTCGTCATGCACGTCGCGTTTCCGCTCGCGCCGCCGCGCATGATGCCGGGATTCGTCGACACGATGGCGCAGTTCGGACCAAACCCGTACCACTCCGAGGGTGTACGTGAGTTCGCGAACCAGTACGCGGCCATGCCGTCGCTGCACGTCGGGTGGGCAATCATCGTCGCCTACGGCGTGATCCGTATCTCGAAGTCTCGATTCCGGTGGTTCATCGTCGCCCACCCCGTCATGACCATGATGGCCGTCGTGCTGACCGCCAACCACTACTGGCTCGACGGCATCGTCGCGGCCGCGCTGGTGGCGTGGGCCGTGTGGGTGCTGTACCGGCCGCCGGAACTCGCGCTCCTGGGCCGGCGCATCACCGGCGCACAGCCGCAGACCGTTTCGTAACTACAGGCTCAGGACGGTCCGGATCCCGCGGCCGGCGGTCATGTCGGCAAACGCCTCGTTGACTTCGGCAACCGGGCGCCGGGCCGTGATCATGCCTTCGAGGTCGAGGCGCCCCGCGCGCCACAGGGCAAGCAGCCGGGGAACGTCGCGGCGGCTGTTCGACCCGCCGAGGAACGACCCGACGATCTTGCGTTCGCTCGCCATCATGATGACGGCAGGACCGAGGTTGATCGACTGGTCGATGGGCGCGGCGCCGACGAGCACCGTCGTGCCGCCCGCCCGCGTCGTCCAGAGGCACGTCTCGGCGAGGGGACCGCTGCCGGCCGCTTCGAACGCGTAGTCGGCGCCGATCCCGCCGGTGATCTCCTGCACCCGGCCGATCACGTCGCCGGCACCCGGGTCGAGCACGTGCGTCGCCCCGAACGACAACGCCGCTTCCCGGCGTTGCGCAACCGGGTCGGAAACGACGATCGTCGCCGCGCCCGCGAGCCGGGCTCCCTGCGTGATCGCGATACCGATCCCACCCGCGCCGCCGACGAACACCGTCGCGCCTTCCTCGACGCGTGCGGTGTTCAACACTGCACCGACGCCCGTCTGGACCGCGCACCCGATGACGCACGCGATGTCGAGCGGCGTGTCGGGCGCAACCTTGACCGCGCCTGACTCCCGAACGAGCACGTACTCCGCGAACCCGCCGACGCCGAGCCCGCGCAGGACCGGCGCGCCGCCGCGCGAGAGCGGGGTCCGCCCGTCGGTGAACGTCCCGGTCATCACCGACGACGCGTTCACGCAGATGCCGTACTCACCCCGCAGGCACCAGTAACACCGGTCGCACGCGGCGATCGGTGTGAGGACGACCTTGTCGCCCGACGCGAGGTCCGTGACTCCGGCGCCGACCGTCTCGACCGTCCCGGAAGCTTCGTGCCCCAACACCGTCGGCGCGACGCTCGGGTACGTGCCGTTCGCGATGGACAGGTCGGAATGGCACACGCCGCAGTGACTGACCTTGACCAGCACTTCGCCGGGCCGAGGGTCTTCGACGACCACGTCGTCGACCATGAAGAGCGGAACGGCCGAAGTCTCGAGCAGCGCGGCGCGCATACGCAGCTCTCTAGCTTCCGAGTTTCGAGACCTCGGCTTCGAGCCAGCCGGGTGTCGCCAGCCGCTCATGCCAGGTGAGCAGGTCGTCGGTCGTGAGCACTGCCGCGACCGGCCGCGTCTCGGCCAGTTCGCGCGGCAGCCGCCACGTCACGCGCCGGACCCCGGCCTCGGCGAGGCGGTGCACGTCGTCCAGCGCGACATTCGTGACCACCGACCGCCGACAGCGCGCGCAACGCCAGGTGACCGTGAACGTCACCGGCGATTCACATTCCTGCAGGGTCACCGCACCGAGCGGGAGGCGTTGGCGACCGCATTCGTCGCAGCGCACCCACACGCCGGGCGTCCGTTTCCTACTCCGCACGGGGCGTCACGCTACGGCAGAGGCCCCGGGGCAGCGCAAGTGCGGCAGGGGCCGTGTCGGCCCCGGGCCCGGTTTGGCGGGCCTATTCGCCGTTCGGCGGCCGATTCAAGGCGTTCGATGTCGCGCTCACGCGTTCCAACACCGACGTCAACAGGCCGAGGGCCTTCGCAGCCGATTCGAGGCCCTGGTGCATCGCGCGCGCGTCGCGCTCGCCGCGCTGGGCTGTGCGTGTCACCTGGTCGAGAGAGCCTCGGAACACCTTTTCTACCTCGCGGGCAACCGGCACTCGCCGGGCCACGTCGAGCGAGGCGTCGACCGCGTTCGTCGTCGCGCCGAGCACCTGGTGGAACAGGTCGGTTTCGCGGTCGGCCCGTTGGACGAGCGAGAGCACGTCGCGCTGGGCCTGGTTCGCGATCTGGAGTGCCTCGCGCACGAGGTTGGGTGAGATGTCGGGGGTGTCGGCCTCCCGCATCCGCCGGAGCGCGTCGCGTACGACTTCGTCGGCATCCACGTAGCGGCCCACCCGCACCTGCGCGATGACCCACTGCTCCAACTTGGGCGGAAGAACGATCTCCATGCGTCCAGTGTGCCGCGGTGGCTAGCGTCCGCGCCCGATGACACATGACGCACTCGACATTCTCGATATCTGGGTCAACCTGGTCACGCCCCAGTCCGCCGCCCAGTTCCTCGGCGGCCAGGGGAATGCGCACATCCCCACCTACCTCGGTGGTGACGGGAGCGCAGGGGTCGGCGTCGACGACCTCATCGGGCTCATGGACGAGTTGGGTGTGGCCACGGGCATCCTGACGCCGGGGCTGTACCCGCGCGAGGGGGTGCAGAAGTCACTCGCGATCGCCGACGCGCACCCCGGCCGCTTCCTGGTCGCCGCTGTCGTCGTCGACCCGGGCCGGCCGGGTCCGAACGTGACGCTGATCCGCGAGTACGCGCAGCACCCCCGGTTCGCGATGGTGCGCGTCGCGCCCCTCACGTCGCAGGTCGCGACCGACGACGCCAAGCACTACCCGGTGTACCAGGCGTGCGAAGAGGCGAGCATTCCGGTCGCGATCAATGTCGGGATCCCCGGGCCGCGCGTGCGGTCGCGCGTGCAACACCCCGAGTTGCTCGAAGACGTGATGATCGACTTCCCCGATCTCGTGATCATCGGTGCGCACATGGGCCACCCGTACGAAGAGCTGCTCATGAACTACATGCGCAAGTGGCCGAACCTCTACCTGTCGTGCACCGCGTACGCGCCGCGCTACATGGACCCCAACCTCGTCGCGTTCATGAACACGTCGACGTATCGCGGCCGTGTCATCTGGGGCAGCGACGAGCCGTGGTTCCCGATGCGCCGCTCGCTCGCCGAAGCGAAGGCACTCCCCCTCGACGACGAAGCCATGGCCCTCTTCCTCGGCGGCACCGCCCGCCGGCTCCTCGACCGCTCCTAGCGCAGCGCGGATTCGAGCACCGTCGCCGCGGGCTTCGGATCGAGGTTCTCGTCCCACGGCAACGCCGCACCCCACCCCGGCAGGAACGACGGGATCCACGAGTACCGGTCGGTCCAGCCCCACGTCGCGAACGACATGCAGTTGGGAGCGGCAACGCATGCGTCGAGGGCGCGCCCGTACACCGCCGCTTGCCGATCGAGCGCGGCGGCGTCGGCCGGGAGTTCGAGCCGGACGTCCATCTCCGTGATCGCGACGTCGAGGCCGAGGTCGGCAAACACCGCCAGGCGGGCGTCGAGCCCGGACCCGTCGAACGTGTCGGTCACGTGCATCTGGAGCCCGACGCCGTCGAGCGGCACGTCACGCGCGACGAGGTCGCGGACGAGCGCATCGAACGCGTCGGCCTTCGGTCCCGGCGTCTCCACGCCGTACTCGTTCAGGTACAGCGCGGCATCCGGATCCGCCGCGCGGGCAGCGCGCAACGCGATCTCGATGTACTCGGGCCCGATCGCTTCCGACCAGATCGTCGGACGGAGCACGGCGTCGTCACCGATCGGCTCGTTGACCACGTCCCAGACCGAGACGGCACCGGCGAAGTGCTCGACCAGCGCGCTGACGTGCCGCTCGAGGATCGCGACCAATTCGTCGCGGGTGAACGCGCCTTCGGTGAGCCAGGCCGGGTTCTGGGAGTACCACGCCAGCGTGTGCCCGTGCACAGTTTGGCCGTGGGCCGCGGCGAACTCGGCGATGGCGTCGCCCCGCGTGAAGTCGAAGGTGCCGGGTTCGGGTTCGGTCGATTCCCATTTCATCTCGTTCTCGGGCGTGAGCACGTCGAAGGTCTCGCCCGCGAACGCGGCGTACGCGGTGTCGGCGGCCAGCGCGTCGGCGCGCACCGCGGTGCCCATCAACGGCCGGCGGGCGGGCGCCGACGCGGCGGTCGTCGTCGCCACCGGGCCCGGAGGGACGGTCGTCGGTTCGGGATCGGCCTCGGATGAGCCACCCGAACACGCGGCGCAAACGAGGGTGAGCGCGATGACGGCGGCGAGACGCATACCCGCACCGTAGGGGCGTACGCTCCGGCACCTGATGAACCTCACCCCCGCGGAACGCGTTCAGCTGGTCGGGCTGCGCCTACACCAGTGGCTCTACGAGCGCACCGACGGCCGGATCGGCCACAACATCGGCAAGCTGCGCTCGTTGCTGTTGCGGACGAAAGGCGCGCGCACCGGCAAGGAGCGGGTTGCGGCCCTCGTCTACGTGGACGACGGGCCCGGCCGGTACGTCGTCGTCGGCTCGAACGGCGGCAATGACAAAGCACCGGGGTGGGTGTTCAACGCGCGCGCCGAACCCAACGTCGAGATCCAGCTCGGGCGCGAACGCCAACCGGCGGTCGCGTACGAAGCCGAAGGCGAGGAGTACGAAAGGCTCTGGACGCTCGTCAACGAGAAGAACCGTCACAAGGACGTCGGGCGCTACGACGAGTACCAGACGCGCACGACGCGCAAGATCCCGCTCGTCGTCCTTACTTCGGGTACCGGTTCTTCGCCGCCGTGATCTCGGTCTCGGCCGCGGCCGCGCCTTCCCACCCGCGCGTCTCGGAGCCCTTGCCCGGTTCGATCGTCTTGTAGAAGTCGAAGAAGTGCTCGATCTCGGCGAGCAGGAACGGTGGAACGTCGGCGATGTCGTTGACGTGGTCCCAGCGCGGGTCGCTGGCCGGGACGCACAGGACCTTGGCGTCGGGGCCCTTCTCGTCCGACATCCAGAACACCGCGACGGCGCGCACGTGGATGTGACAGCCCGGGAATGTCGGGTCGGAGAGCAGCACGAGCGCGTCGAGCGGGTCGCTGTCCTCGGCGAGCGTGTGCGGGAAGAACCCGTAGTCGGCCGGGTACTGCATCGCCGTGAACAGGGTGCGGTCGAGCCAGATCTCGCCCGTGTCGTGGTCCTGCTCGTACTTGTTGCGCGAACCCTTGGGAATCTCGACGACCACTTCGTGTTCCATGACTATGGCTCCCTCACTGCGCCGTCCGTGGCTCCGCTGCGTCCGCACGGTACCTATGGCTCCCTCACTGCGCCGTCCGTGGCTCCGCTGCGTCCGCACCGAGGCCGTATTCTGACGGATGGCCGTGCGGACGCAGCGGAGTCCCGCTGGCCGCAGGCCCCTCGGACGGGAGCGGAGGGAGCAATAGACGTGGAACCCCACGTTGCCGACGTCGCCCTCGAGCGCACCTGGCTCGACGAAACGACGTGGGTCGACCGCGCCCGGGAGTTCGTCGTCGGCGCCGACGAGGTGTACACGCACCTGACCGAAACCGTGCCGTGGCAGGGATCAAAGCTGTGGCGCTACGAGAAGTGGGTCGAGGAACCGCGGGTCGGCCACGGGTACTCACGGGTCGCGGCATATCCGCATCCCGTGTTCGTCGACGCGCACCGCAAGATCCAGCACCACTACAACATCAGCTTCGGCGGCTTCGCGCTCGCGTATTACCGCGACGGCAACGACAGCCAGGCGTTTCACCGCGACCGCGACATGAAATTCTGCGAGGACACGATCATCGCGATCCTCACGTTCGGTGCCCGCCGCCCGTGGCTCCTGCGGCAACGCACACGCACCGACAAATGGACGGCCGACCACGGCGGCGCCGAGTACGACCTCGCCCCCGCGAGTGGCGAACTGATCGTGCTCGGCGGTCGCGCGCAAGCCGACTGGGAACACAGCGTCCCCAAGCTCCCCGGCGCGAGCGCACGCGCGGGCCGTATCTCTGCGCAGTTCCGCTGGACTTCGGGCCGAGGCCGCCCCGAAGTCGGCGGCTCCTACCGCGCCCCGAGAAACTTCTCCCGCCGCTAACTCACCAAGCGTCTCAGTCGGCTGCTGCGATGAGCTCAGCGGACGGTGCGGCCGCGGCCATGCCGGCATCGGTGGTCACGATCGGCATGTCGGTCTGGTCGGCGAGTTCGACATACAGCGCATCGACGAGCCGGAGGTTGTGTCGCCGCCGCCACGCGCCCGCGACGAGTGGCGCGAGCGGATGCCGATCGATGGGCGCGGCCGCGAGTCGGCCGACTCGCGTCGCAGTCTGGCGATCTGAGAGATGGCCCCCGCGATGTAGTCGTCCGAGAGCCGAGAGGACCTCCGCGTCGAAGTGCGCGGGAGCGTGCAATTCGTGGGCCTGGAAGCGCCGACGCACCGCGCCGGCGAGGGGGGAGCCGACAAGCAGGTCAACCATCGCCGAAGCGTCGACGATCAGGCGCTCAGGCATCCTGCGAATCGAAGTCGTCGCGCGCTTCTGCGATCGCCGTGATCACCTGGTCATGGCTCAGTCCCGTCGGACGGAGCCGGGCAACTTCGTCGAGCCATGCATCGGTTCGATCCGCGGCCAGCGCGCGCCGGACTGCTTCTTGGGTGAGACCGGACACGTTGAGTCCCGCCTCCCGCGCCTTCTCCGCGAGGTCATCGGGCAGATATACGTTGACCCTCGTCATGCGCATAGTATACACAACGCGACGGACTGCCCGACCGATCGTTCATGTCGCGGCGCCAGGTGTGACCCCCGGCGCGAATCGCTCGGCGTACTCGCTCACTCAACTTTTCGGCGGGCTTCGGAGTCCTTGTAGGCGGTTTCGGCAAAGCGGTCGCCGAACGCGACCTCGCCGGGGCTCTTGCCGTCGATGTGGCCCATGATCCCCTTGTACAACCGGTAGCCGAGCAACGAGAGCAACCGGTCGGGGAACGTTTCGGCGACCTCGACCGGAATGCCGACGTACGGGTTCTGCTGCTGGCGCACGAAACCCGGGCAGTACTGCACGTTCACGCCAAGCCGCCACTCGTCGGCCGTCGTGTTCGCGCCGCCGCCGTGCCACAGGCTGCCGTGGAACACCATCACCGAACCCGCGGGCATCTCCAGGTACTGCACGTCGACGCCGAAGAGCGCGCCCGGCGTCTCGGGCGTCTCGGCCCATCGGTGCGAACCGGGAACGAACGCGGTGCCGCCGTTGGCTTCGGTGAAATCGGTGAGCGCCCACATGCTCGTTACGAACATCGGCGCGTGCGGTCGTTGCAGGTGGCGCGACATCACGATGTCGTCACCGTGCATCGGTTGCGGGTGTTCGCCAGGCCCTATGTCGATGGCCGTCATTCCCGAGAGCAGGCACCCGCGGTCGAGGAGGCGTTCGACCAGAGGCAGCACGTTCGGGTGCAGCGGCATCTGTTGGAACACCGGGTCGCGCACCAGCAGGTTGTACATGCGAATCGTCGCGTGCCCTTCGGCCTGCGTCTCGCGGGGCTGGAGGTCGAGGTCGCGAGCGACCCGCCGGATCGTGTCGCGCAGCGGCGCGACCAGGCCGGGATCGATCGCGTCTTCCACGATCGTGTAGCCGTCCACCTCGATGCGGGCAACGTGCCAGGAAATCTCCGCGTCTTCGAGAACAACCGCCATACGATCTTCTCTCGATGGGCCTTACGATGGATCCACTCGATAACCCTGCGTGGTGGACGCCCAGGGCCTGCTGGTCAGCCCGCCTTTTGTCGACGCCCATTTCCACATGGATGCCACGCTCAGTTACGGCCTGCCGCGTATCAACCAGAGCGGCACGTTGCTCGAAGGCATTGCCCTGTGGGGCGAACTCAAAC
>JANNHK010000041.1:0-2022 GCA_031404355.1 Actinomycetes bacterium | reverse complement strand
GCATCTGGTGGGCGACGGTTGCGCTGTCGGCGTTCATGATCGTCGGGATCGGCATGAGCCGCGTGTACCTCGGTGTGCACTGGGTCTCCGACGTCGTCGGCGGACTCCTCCTCGGCGCCGTCTTCCTCCTCGGCGTCGAATGGGTCATGCACCGGGCCCACGGTGTGACCGGCTGCGCCGCGGCGCACGCCCACGTACGCGCCGAAACCCGCTTCCGCGAACGCGAACTCGTCTAGCGCCTCGAAGACGGCGCGCCGCGAAGACGGCGCGCCGCGAGTCGTCCCTCGTCGCCGCCGCCCGCGGGTCGTATTAGCCGCCGGCTGATTGGCTCATGATGTGCTCGATCCACCACTGGGGTGCGCCGCCCATGAGTGTGCCGAGGTCCCAGTAGTCCCACCAGCGCATGATCGTGCCGTCGCGCAGTTGCTGCATCGACATGAACGGGAGTGATACCCGTTCGCCCGTCTTCCACTCCCAGTGCTCGACGTGCTCGGTGACGACGTTGTCGCCTTGGGCGACGACGGTGAGGACGTCGTGACCGATGCCCGAGAGCGGGTCGAGTCCGATGCGCAGGCGGCGGACGATCTGTTCGGGGCCGCGGGCGACGTCGTCGGCCGGGGTCGGCACGTCGGTGTACTCGCTGTCGGGGCCGAAGTAGCCGGCGACCGTGTCCCACTCGCGACGGTACAGGTCGGCCCAAAACTGCGCGACCCGGTCGGTGTTGGTGTTGCTCACGAGAGGGTGCTTCGGTGCAGAGGCGCCGACGGTGCGAAGGTCACGGGCATCGACTCCAGGCCGCTGATGAAGTTGGCGCGCCGGCGGGGAAGTGACGCGGAGTCGGCCTCGAGTTCGATGTCGGGGAGGCGCGCCAGCACCTGCTCGAACATGACCTTCATTTCGAGGCGGGCGAGGCTGTTGCCCAAGCAAAAGTGGCTGCCGAACCCGAACGCGACGTGTTCGTTGGGGTTGCGCTCCACGTCGAAGCGGAACGGATCGACGAATTTCTGCTCGTCGCGGTTGGCCGATTCGTACAGCAGCATGCACTTCTCGCCTTCGTGGAGATCCTGACCGAGGAACTCGACGTCGTGCGTGACCGTGCGGCACATGTTCTTGATCGGTGTCACCCACCGCAGCATCTCCTCGACCGCGACGGGGATCTTGTCGCGATCGGCCGCGAGCAGTGCGCGCTGGTCGGGGTTGAGCAGGAGTTGCTCCATACCGCCGCTGATGACGTGGCGGGTGGTCTCGTCGCCTCCGATGAGGATCAGCAATGACTCGTACACGAGATCGTCGTGGCTGAGGCGGTCGCCGTCGACCTCGGCGTGCACGAGGATGCTCATGAGATCGTCGGTCGGATTCTCTCGCCGTTGCGCGATGACCCGCGCGGCGTACCCCTGGTACTCGATCATGGCGTTCATCGCGCCGACCATCGCGGCTTCGTCGTTGCTGCCACTCGCGCTCACCATGTCGTCGGACCAGCGCAGCAGGTCGTCGCGGTCCTCGGGCTCGACGCCGAGCATGTCGCCGATGACCACCATCGGCAGCGGCGCGGCAATGTCGTTCACGAAGTCGCACTCGCCCCGTTCGCACACCTGGTCGATGATCGCGTCGCAGACATCGCGCAACCGTGTTTCGCTGTCGCGCACGCGCCGGGGCGTGAACCCCCGGTTCACGAGTTTGCGGCGGCGCAGGTGCTCAGGGTCGTCCTTGTCGATCATCATCGGCAGGGCCGGGGTCTCGGGCCGGATCCCACCCGCGTTCGAGAACGTCGCGGGGTCCTTCGACGCACCGAGCACGGCGCCGTAGCTGGCGAGGCCCCATACGCCGTTCTTGGCGTCGAAGTACACGGGCGCGTTGGCGCGCATCCACGTGTACTTCTCGTGGGGGTCGTCGACGTAGAAGTTCCCGTCGACGAGGTCGATGTCGGCGCGCGTCGGGTGATCGGGCACGGCGATGACTCAGGTCAGCTGCGCGTCGAGGGTGATGGTCGTACCAGTCAGCGCCTTGCTCACGGGGCAGTTC
>JANNHK010000040.1:0-1955 GCA_031404355.1 Actinomycetes bacterium | reverse complement strand
CCTGCACCGCCCCCAAAGGACCGGCCCCGCCCGCGCCGGCGCCTGGACCGGCGACGCCCACGCCGCCGCCGCCTTTAGAACACGGCTTCTGCCCGCGGGTTTGTGTTGCTGCCAACACATCCGCGCGTCCAGAACGTTCATCGCGGGGGCCACGGGCACCGTGGCGAGTGGAGCACGACCCGGTCGCGGGCGCGAGCGTGCTTGCGGGCGAGTCTGAGCGCGTCCAACACGGCGCCCTTGTCAGACCACAGGTCGTACTCCCATACGACGGCAACAGTGAAGCCCGCGTCGTTGAACCGCTGGTAGCGAACCTCGTCTTCGGCGCGATCGCTCGGCGACGAGTGGTACGTGGTGCTGTTGACCTCGACGACCAGCGGGAGCCCATCGGCTCGATAGTCCACACGTCCGATCGGCTCGTGCCCGCCAATAACAACTTGGCGTCGCAGCGAGCAAACATTGGATGCGCCGAGAATCTCCTCGAACCGATCTTCATTGCGGCTCTCGGTCGGGCTCGTGCCCGGGAGTCGGTCCTCCGCAAGGGCACGCATGATCTGCGTTCCGGCACGGCCGCGTTCGCTGATGTCGTCGACCATCTCGTGGAGTGCCGCCCACGTGACGAGGCCCCTTACGTGAGCATCGTCCAGCAGGCGTCCGATCCGGCGGCGCCCGAACTCGACCTGCCACGGCGCCGCGAATTTCGCGGCCTCGGACCAAATCGCGCGTAGTGGCGTCTCGGTGGGAACGCCGCGCACGACGACGACGTCGTGGGCGCGAATACGCCGCAGGTGGTGCACGTGACCGAGTTCGACGCTCGCTCCTGAGATCGCTCGTGGTCGCGCAACCTGGATACTCGCCAGGTTGTAACCCCTCTGGCCGAACCACGCGAGGGTTGATGGTCCGTGCAGAACCGCGCCTGGGCTCGCGTCGAGCACGGCGGCGAGCGCTCGCTGGTCGTCGGTCTCGGGCACGCCCTTGAGGCGCAGGACCCGGGAGCTCATGAGTTCCCACCGTCCCGTTCTGACCGCCCGCCACCAGTGATCTGAGTCGAAGCCGAGTTTCGGCAGATGGAACTTCGCGACCAAACCCATCTGCCGTTCGGCCTCCTCGCGGAGCCGCTGTTCCCAATGCATGGGGCGCCAGGTTGCCGCGAGGGTGAGACAACATCGCTTCTGGACGCGCGTATCTGTTGTCAGCGACAGATACGCGCGTCCAGAAGCGCTATTCGTCTGGGGTTGGCGCTTCGCCCAGGCGGGCGAGGAGGCGATCTCGGATCGAGACGCCCTTCTCGCGGGCTTTCGTGTCGGCGATGCGCCAGCCGTGGCGGGCCGAGTACGTGAGCGGGTCGGCCTTCAGGCGGCCGTAGCCGTACGCGGTGACGTTCGCGAAGAAGAGTTCGTGGTCGGCCATGGGCTTGCGCTCGAACACCTCGCAGCGCATCCATGCGATGCAGTCGGCGACGATCGGTGTGCCGTCGACGACGGTGAGGAACTCGTCGGCGACGTAGCGGAAGCGCCGGCCGGGATACGAGAAGTATTGGCCGGCCTCGACCTGGTCGCCCGCGAGCACGGATACGGAGAACCAGCCGGCGACGGCGATCAGTGGATGCGTGTCGTGTTTGGGTGACACCGACGCCATCACGATCGGCGTCTCGAACGCGACCTGCGTGACCCAGTGCGACGTGTACGCGCGCGTGACGCCGTCGTGCGTCGTCGCGACCACCTGCACGCCCTTGATCATCTGCCCGAGCGCACGCTTCAGCTTGGGTTCGATCACGTACCTGGTCGCGATTCCCAAAATTTCATGGCCACGGAGCGTACCGAGATAACGAAATGGTGACGGCAATGGCTCGAAATCACCCCGATTTCACGGCCATCTGGGCGATTCGAGGAGAAAATGCCATTGCGCTTAGGGTGGTGTACGACCTTCACTGGGGTTTCCGGCGGTGGGGCAAGGAT
>JANNHK010000039.1:0-13603 GCA_031404355.1 Actinomycetes bacterium | reverse complement strand
GTGCTGCGCACGATCAAACTCGGTGAGGCCGATCGCATCGTCACGTTCCTCACGCTCGGGCACGGCAAGGTGCGCGCGGTCGCGAAGGGGATACGCAAGACCACGTCGAAGTTCGGCGCGCGGTTGGAACCGACGAGCCGGGTCGCGCTCCAGTGCTACCGGGGCCGTGAGCTCGACGTCGTCACGCAGGTCGAGACGCTCGAAGCGAACCGCGCGTTGCGCGAGGAGTATTCGCTGCTCACGCACGCGGTGCCGATGCTCGAAGCCGTCGACCAGGTTGCCCAGGAACGCGAGCCCAACGCGGCGTTGTACCGGATGCTCACCGGTGCGTTGCGGACGCTGGGGGAGCGCCGGGCCCCGCTCGTGACGCCCGCGTTCTTCTGGAAGCTGCTCTCGCTCGAAGGATTCCACCCGCTCCTCGACAGCTGCGCACGCTGCGACGGTAAGCACGAAGCCGAGCTCGTCGCCTTCGACCTCGAAGAGGGGGGTGTGCTGTGCCGCGCGTGCGCGCGGGGTGGGGGGCGCCCGATCAGCGGGAGTGCGCTCACACTGATGCGCCTGATGTTGCACGGCGGTCTCAACAGCGCGCTGGCCGAGCCGCCGGAGGGCGCGGGGCACGAGGTCGAACAGCTCGGAATCCGGGCGCTCGAACATCACGTGGAAAGACGGCTCCGGTCCGCAGCCCTGCTCTGAGTAGCCTGGGCCCTTATGGCCAAGGCCGACCTCATGGACCGCATCGTCAACCTGAGCAAGCGGCGGGGCCTGGTCTTTCCGTCGTCCGAGATCTACGGCGGGTTCCGGTCCACCTGGGACTACGGGCCCCTCGGGGTCCTGCTCAAGCGGAACGTGAAAGAAGCCTGGTGGCGGTCGATGGTGCAGCTCCGCGACGACGTCGTCGGGCTCGACTCCGCGATTCTGATGGCCCCGAAGGTGTGGGAGGCGAGCGGCCACGTCGCGACGTTCACCGACCCGCTGGTCGACTGCCGTAAGTGCAACGAGCGGTTCCGCGCCGATCAGCTCCCCGAGTCGGGCGCGTGCCCGAACTGCGGCTCCAAGGACAGCTTCACCGAGGCCCGCCAGTTCAACCTGATGTTCAAGACCCACGTCGGTCCGGTGGAGGACGACGCCGCCATCGCGTACCTCCGCCCGGAGACCGCGCAGGGGATCTTCGTCAACTTCAAGAACGTGCAGACCACGACGCGCAAGAAGCCGCCGTTCGGCATCGCGCAGATCGGCAAGTCGTTCCGCAACGAGATCACGCCCGGCAACTTCATCTTCCGCACGCGCGAGTTCGAGCAGATGGAAATGGAGTTCTTCGTCCCGCCCGACCAGTCCGCGAAGTGGTTCGAGTACTGGGTGGCCGAGCGGTACCGCTGGTACACAGACCTCGGTATCCCCGAGGCCAAGTTGAAGATCCGCCCGCACGACCCCGACGAGCTGTCGCACTACTCGGCGGGCACCTCTGACCTCGAGTACGAGTACCCGTGGGGCTGGGGCGAGCTCGAAGGCATCGCGAACCGCGCCGACTACGACCTCAAGCAGCACGCGAAGTTCTCGGGCGAGGAAATCAACTACTTCGACCAGGGCAGCGGCGAGCACTACGTGCCGCACGTCATCGAACCCGCCGCCGGTGCCGACCGCGCCACGCTCGCATTCCTCCTTGCGGCGTACGACGAGGAGGAAGTGAAGGGTGAGACGCGCGTCGTGCTGCGTTTCGACCCGCGGCTCGCACCCGTCAAAGTCGCGGTGCTGCCGCTGAGCCGCAACGAGAAGCTGAACCCGCTCGCTTCCGAGGTCGCCGCGATGCTGCGCCCGCACCTCCAGATCGACGTCGACGACGCGCAGGGCATCGGCAAGCGCTACCGCCGCCAGGACGAGATCGGTACGCCGCTGTGCGTCACGATCGACTTCGAGTCGCTCGACGACAACGCAGTCACCGTTCGTGATCGCGACTCGATGGCGCAGGACCGCGTGCCGATCGCGGAACTCGTCGACACACTCCGAACCCGACTGGGACTCCCGTAACAATGCCCTGGGACCTACTGACATGAACGACGACTACTACTCGCTGCTCGGTGTGAAGCCGAGCGCCGAGGCAGCCGACATCAAGGCCGCCTACCGCGACAAGAAGGCGGCCCTCGACGCGAAGGGCGACAAAGGTGGCGTTGCCTCGCTGAACAAGGCGTGGAACACATTGTCCGACCCGTACCAGCGGGGCCGGTACGACGCGGGCCGCGACTACGAAGCCGAAAGCGACAGCGACGCGGACGGTGACGACGTCGACGTGACGAGCGACGACACGCCCCCCGCCCGTCGGAGGTTCTTCGAGCCCGCGCCGAAACGCGACCGCAACGCCCCGAAACCGTTGCCGACGGTCGATGTGCCCGAGGGCTACGCCCTGCCCGAGCCGCGCCGACGTGTCACCGCGATGGTGATCGACCTGATGATCCTGTTGGTGGTGTTCGTCGGGTCGCAGTACGCGGCGAGCGAGTACAACAAGTCGAACCACAAGGCCGAGGTCGACCGCGTCAGCGCCATCGACGACGAACTCAACGATCTGAACGACGACAAGAACGAACTCGAGGACGAAGTCGAAGACCTCGAGGCCGAGGATCCGGTTCCGACTGAACAAGTCGACGCGACCAACGACGGGATCGACGCGCTCGACGACAAGATCGACGACCTCGAGGAAGAGCGCAGCGACGTGACGTCGGACCTCTCGCCCGCGTATCAGCTGGCGTACACCGGCGCGTTCGCGTTCGGGTTCCTGTTTCTCGTCGTGCCGAGTGCACTGACCGGTCGCACGCTGGGCAAGAAGCTGCGCGACCTCAAGGTCGTACGCATGGACGGGAGCCCGCTCGGTATCACCGGCGCGCTGTTCCGCTACGGAATTTTGGTCGTCGGTGCGTACGTCCTCTCACTGCTCTTGCCGCTGCTCGGTGTGGCGATCGTGTTGTTCATCGTCCTCGGATGGATGCGCAACCCGAACCAGCAGGGCATGCACGACCGAACCAGTAAGACGCTCGTTGTGACGGAGGCTTCCGATGGCTAAGGCCAAGAAGACCGAGAAATACGTCTACGCCTTCGAAGAGGGCAACCGCGACCAGAAGTACCTGCTCGGCGGCAAGGGCGCGAACCTGGGCGAGATGACGAACCTCGGGTTGCCTGTGCCTCCCGGCTTTACGATCAGCACCGACGCGTGCAAGGCGTACCTGGCCGCCGGCGAGGAGATGCCCGCTGGGCTCATGGCCGAAGTCGCCGTCGCCCGCCAACAGCTCGAGGCCAAGACGGGCAAGCAACTCGGCGACGGCGACGACCCGCTTCTCGTCTCGGTGCGTTCGGGCGCGGCGTTCTCGATGCCGGGGATGATGGACACGGTCCTCAACCTCGGCCTCAACGACGACTCGGTGAAGGGCCTCGCGAAGCAGACGCAGAACGAACGGTTCGCGTACGACTCGTACCGCCGCTTCGTGCAGATGTTCGGCAAGATCGTCCTCGACGTGCCCGGCGACGTCTTCGAAGAAGCGATGCACGACCTCGTCGAGCAGCGCAAGGTCAAGAACGAGACCGAGCTCTCGGCCGACGATCTCGCTGGGCTCGTCAAGACGTTCAAGGGCATCGTGAAGCGCGAGTCGGGTGTCGACTTTCCGAGCGACCCCCTCGAACAGCTCGGCTTCGCCATCGAAGCGGTGTTCAAGTCGTGGAACGGCCGGCGGGCGAAGGACTACCGCAAGATGGAAAGCATTCCCGACGACCTCGGGACGGCCGTCAACGTGCAGACGATGGTGTTCGGGAACAAGGGCGACGACTCGGGTACGGGTGTCGCGTTCACGCGCAACCCGTCGTCGGGCGAAAACGCGCCGTACGGCGACTTCCTCACCAACGCGCAGGGCGAAGACGTCGTCGCCGGTATCCGCATGACCGAACCGCTCGACGCGATGGGGAACCACTTCCCCGAGTGTCACCAGCAGCTGCTCGACCTCATGAAGCTGCTCGAGAACCACTACCGCGACATGTGCGACACCGAGTTCACCATCGAGCAGGGCACGTTGTTCATGCTCCAGACGCGGGTCGGCAAGCGCACGGCCGCGGCCGCGTTGCGCATGGCGGTCGAGATGGAGTCCGAAGGACTCATCGACAAGCGCGAAGCGGTGCTGCGCGTGCAGCCTGCGCAGCTCGACCAGCTCTTGCACCCGCAGTTCGACCCCAAGGCGAAGTACACCGTGCTCGCCAAGGGTCTCAACGCGTCGCCGGGCGCGGCGGTGGGCAAGGTGTACTTCACCGCCGACACGGCCGAGTCACACGCCAACGACGGCGAGAAGGTGATCCTGGTCCGCCCGGAGACGTCGCCCGACGACCTGCACGGCATGATCGCGGCCGAAGGAATCCTCACGTCACGCGGCGGGCTCGTCAGCCACGCGGCGGTTGTCGCCCGCGGTATGGGCACGCCCGCGATCTGCGGCGCCGACGAGGTCAGGATCGATCTCAAGGCCAAGACGTTCACGGCGCGCGGCACGACCGTGCGCGAGGGCGAAGTCATCTCCATCTCCGGCAGCACGGGCGAAGTCGTCCTCGGCGAGGTTGCGGTCATCACGCCCGAACCGACCGGCCACTTCGGCACGGTGCTCGGTTGGGCCGACGAGTTCCGCACGCTGAAGGTCCGCACCAACGCCGACCTTCCCGAAGACGCGATCAAGGCGCGCGAGTTCGGAGCCGAGGGCATCGGCCTCTGCCGCACCGAGCACATGTTCCTCGGCGACCGGCTCCCGATCGTGCAACGCATGATCCTCGCCGAGACGCCAGCCGAAGAAGACTCCGCGCTCGAAGAGTTGCGCGCGCAGCAAGAGTCCGACTTCGTCGGGATCCTCGAAGCGATGGACGGATTGCCGGTCACGGTGCGGTTGCTCGACCCGCCGTTGCACGAGTTCCTGCCCGACCACGAAGAGCTCATCGTCAAGGAAGCGACGACGGGGCTCGACGACAAGGAACGCAAACTGCTCTACGCCGCGTCGCTCTGGCGCGAGGCGAACCCGATGCTCGGCACGCGCGGATGCCGGCTCGGCATCCTCAAGCCCGGTTTGTACCGCATGCAGGTGCGCGCCTTGATGCAGGCCGCGGTGACACGCAAAAAGGCCGGCGGCAACCCGATCGTCGAGATCATGATCCCGCTGATCGTGACGGCTCCCGAGTTCAAGCTGATCGAAGGATGGGTACGCGAAGAGGCGACCAAGCTCATCGGGGAAGCGGGTGTCGACGTCGACTACCTGGTCGGCACCATGGTCGAGACCCCGCGCGCCGCGCTCGACGCGAAGGACATCGCGGAGATCGCGGAGTTCTTCTCGTTCGGTACCAACGACCTCACGCAGATGACGTTCGGATTCAGCCGCGACGACGTCGAGGGCCGCTTCATGAGCGAGTACCTCGAGTACAAGCTGCTCAAGGCGAACCCGTTCGACACGCTCGACATCGACGGCGTCGGCCAGTTGGTACGGATGGGTGTGGAACGGGGCCGGGCGGCGCGCCCGGACATCAAGCTCGGCATCTGCGGCGAACACGGTGGCGACCCCGCGTCAGTCGCGTTCTGCCACGAAGTCGGTCTCGACTACGTGTCGTGCTCGCCCTACCGGGTGCCGATTGCCCGGCTCGCAGCGGCTCACGCGGCGATGGAAGCAGCCGGCCCGGGCACGAACGCCTGACCTGAGCGACCGTGTTCATCTCGCGATAGGCGCGTTCGTCCCGACGAGTGACCGCAATCTCGGCGACAAACAGGGCGAACAGCACGGTGTTCACGGTAACGAGACCCGCGGCGCCGCCGCTTCGATTTATGCCTGTCTCACCCGGCCGGTACCCTCGAACTGTGCTGGACGAAGCTGTCATCAGGACCGCGCACCGCGATGCATTCGTGGGTTCCGGGGTACAGCGGCGCGAGGAGCGCGAGGCGCTGCTCGACGGACAACTCGCGATCGGTGCGACCCGGCCCGTCAGCGCGGGCGACCGGATGCGCGCCGAAGAACCCGACCCGTACCGGCTGTGCTTCGAGCGCGATCTCGACCGGGTCAAGCACTCGCGGGCGTGGCGCCGGCTCGCGGGGAAGTGCCAGGTGTTCATCGCTCCGGAAGACGACCACCTCCGCACCCGCCTCACGCACGCGGTCGAAGTGGCGCAGGTCGCGACCGGCATCGCGCGGGCCGCGCGCCTGTGCGTCCCGCTGACAGAGGCGATCGCGCTGGCGCACGACTGCGGCCACGGTCCGGCGGGCCACGCGTCCGAGGACGCGTTTTCCCCGTACATCGCGGGCGGGTACGACCACGCCGTATACGGCGCCGACGTCACGCTCGCTGAGCTGAATCTGTGCGCGCAGACCCTCGACGGTGTCCGCAACCACTCGTGGCGCCGCCCCGCACCGGCCACGCCCGAGGGCGAAGTGGTCGCGTGGGCCGACCGGATCGCGTATGTGTGCCACGACTTCGAAGACGCGGTGCGGGCGGGCGTCGTCATGCCCACCGACCTCCCCGAGTCTGTTGCCGACATCGTGGGCACCCGGCGTTCGCAGCAGATCGGTACGTTCGTGCACGCCGTGCTCGACGCCGTCGACCGCACCGGCCGCATCGGCATGACCGAACCCGCGGCCGGGGCCCTCGCCGAGTTCCGGGCATTCAACTTCGACCGCATCTACCTGCGGCCCGCAGCGACGCGCCAGGCCGAACGGGTCGTCGCCCTGCTGCGGGGGCTCGTCGACTTCTTCGCCGACGCCCCGGGCCGGATCCCGGGCGGGGAGTCGGTAGCGCCCGGTTCCGACACCGCGGCCGCGTTCGCGGTCCGCTACGTCAGCGGCATGACCGACCGGTTCGCGCTCGGCCTCGGCGTCGAGTTGCTCGGCTGGCGCCCCGAAGACCTCCCGCGCGGCGTATGACGTCCCCCTAACCTGAGCCGCGATGGGCATTCTCGACGAGGACGTCGCCCGGGTTCGGGAAGCAACCGACCTCGTCGCGCTCGCGAGCGAGCACATTGCCCTCAAACGCGTCGGGCGGCGCTGGTCGGGTCTCTGCCCGTTCCATACCGAGAAGTCGCCGTCGTTCTCGATCAACCAAGAATTAGGCGCATATTTTTGCTTCGGTTGCCAGAAGAGCGGCGACGCGATCACGTTCATCCGTGAGGTCGAACACCTCGACTTCGTCGAAGCCGTCGAGCGACTCGCGGGGCGCGCCAACATCACGTTGCGGTACGACGACGCGTCGTTCTCGGTCGAGCGCAAGCGCAAGCAACGGCTGAGCGCGGCGGTCGGCGAGGCGATTGCGTTCTACCAGCGCCTGTTGCTCGAATCGCCCGAGGGTGGCAACGCCCGCAAGTATTTGCGCAGTCGTGGGTTCGACGGCGACGCGGTTCGCCGCTTCTCGCTCGGCTTCTCGCCCGACAGCTACGACGTGTTGAGCAAGCATCTGCAACAACAGAAGTTCGCCCGCCAAGACATCGCCGACGCCGGGCTCGCGTTCGTGAACAAGGCGAATAAGTTGCAGGACCAGTTCCGCGGCCGGCTGATGTTCCCGATCTGGGATTCGCGCGGCGAGCCGGTCGGGTTCGGTGGTCGCATCCTCGACGGCGTCGGACCGAAGTACAAGAACTCGCCGGAGACGCCGATCTACCGCAAGTCGCAGTTGCTGTACGGGTTGCACTGGTCGAAGGGCGAGATCGTCGCGCACGGCGAGGTCGTGATCTGCGAGGGCTACACCGACGTCATGGCGTTCGCGCTGTCGGGCGTTCCGATCGCGGTCGCGACGTGCGGCACCGCGCTCGCCGACGACCACTTCCTCACACTCAAGAACCTGGCCCGCAAGGTGACACTCGCGTACGACGCCGACGCCGCCGGCCAAGCCGCGGCCGAGCGTTGCTACCAGTGGGAGCAGCGTTTCGAAGTGCAGTTCCAGGTCGCCGACCTGCCTGCCGGTCGCGACCCGGCCGACGTGTGGCGCGACGACCCCGACGCACTGGTGCGCGCCGTGAAGGGCGCGACACCGTTCCTCGAGTTCCGGCTCGACCGATTGCTCGCCACCGCCGACACCACGTCACTCGAAGGCCGCGCCCACGCCGCAGAAACGGCCGCCGCGCTCGTCGGCGAACACCCGAACGACCTCGTGCGCGACCAGTACGTGATGAAGCTCTCGGGCGAGCTCGACATCGACGCCGACCGTTTGCGCGCAACGGTTGCGCGCGCGCACGAACGCCCGCACACAGAGCCAGCGCGCCGCGTGGCCGTACCCGACGGCACGCGCGCGGTCGACCGGCGCGAACTCGACGCGCTGCGGTGGGCGGTGCTTGCCCCCGACCTGATGAGCGGCCGGCTGGACCCGGCATTGTTCGTCGATCCGTTTGCCCGGGCTGCGTTCGAAGCGCTCATCACGTGGCCGTGGCACGAGTGTCTCGAACAGGCGACGCCCGAGGTCGCGGCGTTGCTCCAGCGCCTCGCGGTCGAGGACACATCGGGGTCGGCACCGCCCGAGGACCTCGTGGTGCGGGTGGTCGTGAATCTCGTCGAAGCGTCAAGTAAGCGGTTGCTCACGTCGATGCTGAAGGACGACGACGATCGGGCTCCGCAGGTCAAAGCTTTACTCGACGAGTTGACGAACGCACGCGTCGACGAGCACTGGTCTGCCGCCGAAACCGCCGCCGAACAGTTGGTACAATGGATCACTCATGACGGAGATGGTTGAGCCCGAATCGCAGCCCCCGACAGGGAGCGTCGAACCGATAGCGGAACCCATCGCGGAACCGGTCGAACGGCCCGACGGCGCGGTAGGAAACGTGCTCGACCAGGTCCGCGAACGGGGCTTCATCACGACCGGCGAGATCTTCGCCGCGTTCCCCGATCTCGAGCCCGACACCGACGAGTTGCGCGACCTGTTCGGCATGTTTGAAGCGCGCGGCATCAAGGTGCTCGACGAGATCGCGGCCGAACTCGAACTCGAAGACCAGCGCCGGGCGGGCAACGTCGCACGCGCCGAACCGGCACCCCACCGTCCAGTGGAGCGCGAGCACCGACCGAGCCCGACGACGCGCCCGGGTGCGGCGTCACGCCCGCAGCGCGGTGTCGACGAAGAACGCCCGGGTGACGACGAACTGCGCCGTGCCAGTGCGCGGGTAACGCACAGCGAAGGCGGGAGCTTCGACCCCGTCCGGATGTACCTCAAGGAGATCGGCAAGGTGCCGCTGCTCACGGCCGAGCAAGAGGTCACCCTCGCCAAGCGCATCGAGGCCGGCACGTTCGCCGTCGAGAAACTCGAAGGCGAGGAGCCGCTCGCCGAGAACCAGCGCGCCAGCCTGCACGGCGTGCAGCGCGACGGCGAACTCGCCCGCCGCCAGCTCACCGAAGCCAACCTGCGGCTCGTCGTCTCGATCGCCAAGCGTTACGTCGGGCGCGGCATGGCGCTGCTCGACCTCATCCAGGAGGGCAACCTCGGCCTGATCCGTGCCGTCGAGAAGTTCGACTACACGAAGGGCTTCAAGTTCTCCACGTACGCGACCTGGTGGATCCGTCAGGCCATCACGCGTGCCATCGCCGACCAGGCCCGCACCATCCGTATTCCGGTGCACATGGTCGAGACGATGAACAAGGTGCTGCGCATCTCCCGCCAGATGTTGCAGGAACTCGGACGCGAACCGACCGTCGAGGAGATCGCGGCCAAGGTCGAGATGACGCCCGACAAGGTGCGCGAGATCCAGCGCATCGCGCAGGAGCCGGTGTCGCTCGAAACGCCGGTCGGCGAAGAGGACGACAGCCTGCTCGGCGACTTCGTCGAGGACCCCAACGTGATCGCACCGGCAACCGCGGCTGCACGCGCGTTGCTGAGCGAAGCGATCGAGGAAGCGTTGCAGGAGTTGAACGACCGCGAGCGTGCGGTCGTGCGCCTGCGGTTCGGTCTCGAAGACGGCCAGATCCGCACGCTCGAAGAGGTCGGCAAGGAGTTCGGCGTCACCCGCGAACGCATCCGCCAGATCGAGTCGAAGACCCTGGCGAAGCTCCGCCACCCCACGCGCTCGCAACGCCTCCGCGACTACCTCGAAGAGTCGTAGCAGTCTCACCCTCTCCGTACGATCCCCGCATGGGGTATCGCGGGAAGGTCGAAGAGCACGAGAAGGCCCGGGTGCTGCGCGCCGAGGGCAGAACATTGGCGGACATCGGCGAGATCCTTGGCGTGGCGAAATCGTCGGTGTCGCTGTGGGTACGAGACGTCGAGATCGAGCCGCTGAAACGCCGCCCGTCGACGAAGCCCCGCCGTCCCCACCCCCAACACCTCGCCAAGCTCGCCGAGATAGAGGAGTGCGATCGTGAGGGCCTCGAACGCATCGGCATCCTGTCGGAAGCAGCCTTCCTCGCTGCTGGTGTGGCGCTGTACGCAGGCGAGGGCGCCAAGCGCGACGGAAAGGTCACGTTCGCGAATACTGACCCGAGCATGGTCGCGTTCTTCTGCGCTTGGTTCCGTCGGTTCTTTGCCATTGACGAATCGAGACTGCGCGTGCGCGTGTACCTGCACCAAGGCCTGGACCTCGACGCCGCCGAGAAGTTCTGGTCTGCAATCACAGGCGTACCGAGGGGCCAGTTCAACAAGCCGTACCGCGCAGTACCGGATCCCTCGATCCGTAAGGCAAAGCACGAGCACGGGTGCGTCTACGTCGACTACACCAGTTCGCGCACCCACCGAGAAGTAATGGGTCTCGTCCGGGCGCTGCTAACCTCGGAGGCCATTCCGGGGTAGCTCAATTGGTAGAGCAGTCGGCTGTTAACCGAAAGGTTTGAGAGTTCGAGCCTCTCCCCCGGAGCATTGTTCCTGAAGTCCTGTTGCATCCCAGCCGACCGAGGTGTCAGTACGGGTGATGGCAGGATGTGAGGCAACCGTGACCATAGAGGCGGGGTGGGGTCCGGAGCGGCTCCAGGAACTCCATCGCCTGTACGAACCGCTGCGACGGTTCGCGGGTGTGGTGGGGCGCTGGGACGTCGAACCCGACGACCTGGTGCAAGAGGCCTACACGAAAGTGCTCGTGCGGCCCCCGGACACGATCCGTGATCTGGGCGCGTATCTGCGGCGCACGATTGCCAACCTGGCGACGAACGAGCGCCGGCGCACCCGGAAGCGGGCCGAGCTGGTCAACAAGATGAACGGGGACGTGACCTCGGTCGACACGTACCCGAGTGAGCTCGCCGACCTCATGCGACTCGATGCGAACGTTCGCGGGCTCCTCTACCTCGTCGAGGTGGAAGGCGAACAGATCGCGACGGCTGCCGACGCAGTCGGGATGACGGCCACTGCTGCCCGCATGGCCCTGACGAGAGCCCGCCGCAAGCTGCGGGCCGAAATGAGCACGGAGTCAACCGGTGAGTGAACTGCACGATCACCTCAACACACTCGCGGGACGTGGGAACCGGCGCGGTGCCGACGGCGTGATTGCCGCGGCGCGCCGCGACGCAGAGGCCGAGGACAACATCGTGGCCGTCTCGCTGAGCGAAGAGCAGCCACGGGAGCGGCGCAAGGGACGGTCCCGCTTCGCGGCCATCGGTGTTGCCGCGCTGCTCGGTGTCGCCACGCTCGGTATCAGCGCGCTGGTCGGCGGTAACGGTGCCGACTCGCCCGAAGCGGCCGTGCGCCAGCTCGCCAACGCGATCTCGAACGAAGACCCGCTGGCCGCCCTCGACGTGATCTCGCCCGACGAGGTCCGGACACTGAGCGACAGCGTCGACAGCGCGTCGCGCAAGGCCGAGGAACTTGAACTCGTCAACGCGGCGGGCGAACCCTTCGCCGGCATCGACCTCTCGGTCGAAGGGCTCGAACTCGAGACTGAAGAACTGGCACCGGGGTACGTGAAGGTTGGGGTCACGGGCGGAACGATCCACAGCGAAACGGACCCGGCCGGATACTCCGGGTTCCTGCAGCGGGTGTCAGAAGGAGCCGAGAACAGCGAAGGCGATCTCGACCTCGCGACCTTCGAAACCGGCGACCAGGGGCCATTCGTCGTCGTGGTCCAGCGCGACGGCTCGTGGTACGTCAGTGTCTCGTACACGGCGCTCGAGTACTTGCGGGAGAGCGAGGGTGGCGCGCCGGCCGACTACGGCTCGGCGCGTGCGCAGGTGGCGACACTGGGTGCCGACTCCCCGGAGGCCGCGGCGCGCGACATGCTCGACGCGGTCGCGACCGACGACTGGGAACGCGTGCTCGAACTCGTGCCCCCCGACGAGATCCCCGTGTACGACTACCGCGAGTGGATCATCGCCGAGAGCGCCGAGACCGAGACTTCTTTGACCGTCGACGAGTTCGAGGTTGTCGAGAGCGAGGTCAAGGGTGACACCGCGGTGTTGACGATCGCGGCTGTGATCAGTGACGGCGACGGCGGCGAGACCTACCGGTTCGCGGACGACTGCGCCACCTCGCCCTTCGTCTACGGCGGTGAAGAAGAGTCCGAGATATGCCTCGGCGCGATGTCTCTCGTCGGGTATGGCCTGCTGTATGCGAACGACCTCGGGCCCGATCGCCACGACGTTCGGGTCACGGCGGTGCAGCGCGATGGACGGTGGTTCCTGAGCCCGGTCGGGACGGCAATCGACTACCTCGACGAGGTCATCGACCGCATCGACCGTGACTGGCTGTATGCAACCTTCGGTCTGGCGTACGAGCTTGCGCCCGAGGCGGCCATCACGCTCGGCGAGCCGATCGAAGCGCAGGGCGGCGTCCGGGTGTTCAGCCTCGAAGGCCGCGCCGACCAGGAGATCATCGGGTACGTCGGCACCGAAGACAACTACGGGTACAACGCGATCGAGATCTACACGCCGGACGGCGACGAACTGGATGCGTGGGGTGTGTTCCAGGGCGAGGCGGTCACGTTGCCGGCCGACGGCACGTACAAGGTGGTCGTGAGCGAGTTCTCCCGATCCCCGTACACCATCTGGGACGCCGTCGACGCCCCTGCGTACGCGCTCGAACCGCCGTACGAAGACTCGGAGTTCTCAGAGTCGTCGACCGAGGCCGTTGCATCGGACACGGGATCCGAGGAGATGGTCGTGTTCGGCCAGACCGTTGCCGTCGACGTCGTCGGCGAAGTCTCCAAGGTATACGCGTTCTCGGGCTTCGCCGGTCAGCAGGTCGTCGGTCGGATCACCGCCCCCGACGGCGCGACCTACGGTTTCTCGACGTCGTTGCTCGGACCCGACGGTGTCGAGGAAGGCTACGACCTCTTCGCCGGCGTTCCGTCGACACTTCCGGTCGACGGAACGTACAGGGTGTTCGTGAGTATCTCGGGCAATGGTGCGTTCCAGGTGACGTTCTGGGATCGCGTCAACGCTCCCGACGGTGTCGTTGCCGGCGGACCCGGCGCAGCCGTCGACGCACCGCCGACGACCGCGGCGCTCGAGCTCACCCCCAGTACGACGGTCTCGTGATGCGGCGGCTCCGGCCGGCCGAATGGGTGTGGCTCGCCGGGGGCGTCGCGCTGCTCGCGTCGGCGTTCTTGCACTGGGTGCGGCGCGGGCCGGGCAACAGCCTCCGCGGCCATGACCTGGTCGACACCATGGTGGCCTTCGGCAACGACATCCCGGGCCTCTCGAGCGCCCGCCTGACGG
>JANNHK010000038.1:0-2885 GCA_031404355.1 Actinomycetes bacterium | reverse complement strand
ACTACCTCACGGGCGGCGTCGTCGACTTCGACTTCGACGACGGCACGTTCGGCGCCTCCGTCGGCATCGAAGGCGTCATGCAGTACGGCGCGTCGGTCGGCGAGCACGGCGTCACCGCCGGCTACGACACGCTCGTCGCGGGCGGCGACGTCGGTCTCACCGACCAGGGCTTCGGTATCAGCGGCTCGGCCGGCATCGACTTCGGCCCCTTTCCCCACGTCGACGGCCACATCGACCTCAACGCCAACGGCGACGTGAGCATCGGCGGTTCGGCGCAGGGCACCATCCCCACGCCGATCGGGTTCGTGTCCGGCGACGTCGAAGGCGGCTTCTCCCGCACCGAAGACGGCGCGTGGGCGGGCAACGTCAGCCTCGACGGTCAACTCACCCTCCCCAGCGGCACCTACGTCGGCGGCAGCCTCGACGTCGCCCACCAGCAGACCGCCGACGGCGACTCGATCACGTCGGTGGGCGCCGGCGGCCGGGTCGGTCAATACGGCGTCGGCGAAGTCGGTGTCGACGGCAAGTACACCCACGCCGAAGTCGACGGAGTCACCTACGACGGCGTCGAGGGCAGCGCACACGCGAGCGGCTACGGCTTCGAAGCCGGCGTCGAGGGCAGCTACGACCGCCTCGAGACCGCCGACGGCGACGTCTTCGAACAGGGCAGCGTCGGCGGGCACGTCAGCGGCTACGGCCAGGGCATCGAAGGTTCGGTCGACTACAAGGGCGCGACCGTCGACGGGCAGTCGACGAGCGACTGGTCGGCCGACGGTTCGATCAACTTCGACGGCGAGAAGCTCGCCGGGCTGGGCCAGACGCTGTTCGGCGAGAGCGCGGGCGGGTTGGCCGGTGGGCTCGGGTTGCCCGACAGCGCCGACGCGCTCGTCGGGATGCTCGGCAGCGGCGGTACCGCCGACCTCCTCGGCCAGCTCGGCGGCGACCAGCTCGCCGGTTTCGTGAACTCGCTCGGCGCCCAGGGCGCGGCCGACTTCGCGAACAAGCTCGCGGCCGACGGCAACTTCGGCAGCCTCATCGGCAGCGGCAGCGACGCGGTGCAGAGCCTGCTCGGCAAGGTCGCCGAGTCGGGTGGCCTCGGCGACGTCCTCGGCCAGCTCGACCCCGGTACGACCGCGAACCTGATCGGCACCCTCGCCGCGCCGCCCGCACCACCGACAGGCATCACGCCCGCGGTCGAAACCGCAGTCGACGACGCACTCGGTGTCGCGACACAGGCGGCAACCGATCTCGCGACGGGCGTCATCACGCCCGAGGTCGCGAACGCGGAGATGATGGACGCGACCGCCGCGGTCGCGGCAGCCGCACCGGTCGGCGAACTCGTCACCGCCGACATCACCGCGACGACAACGGTCGACGCCGCCGGCGTCACCGTCGACGCGACCGCCAACGTGCTGGTCGAACCCGCGCCGGTCGAACCCGTCGACGAGTTCTCACAACAGATCGCCGCCGCCGAACAGGTCGAGTCCTCCGTGGACGACCTGTTCGAAGGCCTCTAGGCACCAGGAACAAGGACCATGGGACTCTGGGACGACTTCACCGACTTGGTCTCCGACGCGGCGAGCGAGGTCGGCGCGCTGGTCGTCGGCGCGAGCGACCCGGCCGGGATCGCGAGCGACCTGTTCGGCGATGGCGGCGGCGTGTTCGGCGACCTCGGCCAAATGATCGAGAACCGCGGCGGCATGGACGAGATCCTCGGCGACATCAGCGCGGTGATCCCCGACGACCCGTTCGTCGACTTCGGGAACCCCTGGGGCGGAGTCCAAGACACGATCGGCGCCCTCTTCGACGAACACCTCCCGCAGGACCTCGGCACGCTCGTGGCCGACATCACCGGCTCCGGCTTTCTCGGCGGCGTCGTCGACCCCATGAGTTTCGTCACCGACCAGCTCGGCCTCGACGGCAGTCTCGTCAACGGCGCAATCAGCTGGGCATCCGACGCGACCGGCATGGACCTCGACCTCGGCCTTTCCGACTTCGCCGGCATCGCCGGCAGCGTGATCGGAACTGCGGGCGGCGAAGAGGGTTTCGGCGTCGACTCGGCCGTCAACAGCGGCCTCGACGCGGTGAACGAAATCATGCCGGGTGCGGGTGACAGCGCAACGTTGTACCTCGACGGTGCCGACCCCGGCGCAATGCTCGCCGATGCAGTCGGCGGCGACATTCCCGACGCCGTCTACGCGGTCGCCAGCACCGTCGGCAACGTCGTCGGTTCCGACTACACCGATGCCCTGGGAACCGACCTGGTCGACGTCGCGGTGACACCGTCGGCCGGCGGGCCGGTACCCGTGCCCTACCCGAACACCGACGCGACCACCGATGCCGCGAGCGTGGTGACCGTGCCCGACCTCGAGCCCATCGACGATCTGCTCGCGCCCCTGGCCAACGGGCCCGCCGGCGCGGACGTCACGGCCGCGGCCGTGCCCGACTTCGAACCCGAACCGATCCCCGACGCGGTCGACACCGCCATCGCAGCCGCCGACCAGGCCGAGACTTCTGTCGACGACCTGTTCGAAGGCCTCTAACTCTCACTTCACACGAGGAGCAGCAGGACCATGGGTCTTTTCGACGACATCGGCGACTTCGTCTCAGGCGCCGCCGACGCAATCACTTCGAGCCGGCACTCGAAGGCCACGGGCGCGGCGGCCACGCGCGGCGGGCGGACCCGCGTCGACGGCGCGGTGGCGATGTTGAATTTCTCGAACTCGCTCTCGCCGTGCGGCAGCGGGGCGGAGGTCAGGTTCATCGCGTCGCGCAGGGCGTAGGGCACGACGTTGACCACGAACTCCGGCACCTGCTCGACGTTGACCACGCTGTCCTTCTTTTTGCCGGTGCGGTCGTTGGCGCCGGTAAAGAGGAGGGTCGGC
>JANNHK010000037.1:0-4240 GCA_031404355.1 Actinomycetes bacterium | reverse complement strand
CGAGGCGCTTATCTTCAAGATCTGCGCCACGAGTGTCGGGTCGCCGGGAATCCAGTTGCCCATGACGATCCGGCCTCCGGGCCGCGTCACCCGGACCGTCTCCTTGGCTACATCGAACGGCCGAGGAGCAAACATCGCTCCGAAGATGGTCACGACGAGATCGAAGGATTGGTCCTGCAGTTCGTTGAGATCGGACGCATCGCCTTCCTGGAAGCGCAAGTTCGTGAGACCCTCTTCCTTGGCCCGACGACTCCCGGCCTCGACGAGGTTCCGCGCAATGTCGACGCCCAATACCTCGGCCCCGAGTCGGGCGGCGGGAACTGCCGTCGTCCCGTCACCACATCCAAGGTCGAGCACCTTGAGCCCTTTGGTGATGCCGAGTCGATTGATCAGCTCGTCACCGCTGTCTCTCATGCTCGCCGCGATGCGAGTGAAGTCGCCCTTTTCCCACAGTGCTTGGTTTGGATTCATTGAATCATCATGGGCAGCCAGAGACCGCTTTGTCAAGTATTCCAATGATTACTTGATATGCCGTCGGCCTCGTTCACTTCGTCGCCCAAACCCGTGGCCTCGCTACATGTGGATCGGTTCCGGCTACACCGACGCCCCCGACACCGCACACAACGCACGCGACCGGCCAGAGCATCGGTTTCCTAACGCCAGGACGGCGGGCGCCAATCGCCACGTCGAGTGAAACACTCGCCTTGTAATAAAGCGTGTGTTACAATGCACGATGTGTCGGCGACAAGCAACGCCCGGGTGTCTCACCGCGGTCAGACGAATCTTCCTGCGGAGCTGCGTCATCGCTGGGGTATCGACGAGGGCGGCGAGGTGGGCATCATCGATCTCGGTGGCGCCGCGTTGATCGTGCCCGGCGGCGTGCGCGCCGCGCGAGACGAACTGCGGCGCGTCCTCGCCGAACGGTACGACCTCGGACTTGCTGCGATCGACGACGCGGACCTTGCGGATCAATAGGCCCTGATCCTTGGCGTCGGCGGCCACCGTCCTCGATGATCGGCTCCTGGTCGAGGAGTCGCTCCGCGGTCTCCCAAAGGGCAGGCGCCGCGCGTCTCTGTACACGACGGCGTACTGGTATTACCGCGCGTGTCGTGCCGCGGCCGTAGGCGCGGGCGGGTATCTCTCCGGCCCGTTCGCGGAGCTCCCCGCGAGTGCACAGGCGCGCGCGGTCCTCAGTCTCCTCGAGCTCCGCGACGACATCGGCCTGCCCGACCCCCGAGTGACCGTCCCGGTCATGGCCGATCTCGCCGGCGACTATCCCCGGCTGAATCTGCTCAACCTCGAGGCCACCGCAACCGCCCGCGTGCTCGGTGCGACCGTATGGCTCTCCGAACCGAGCGCGGCCGGCGTTCTCCCTGCGGTGCTCGACGCCGAACGCGTCCCATGGAAAATCGTCAGGATCTCCTGACGACTTCAGGTCGCGTTTGCTTTGCAGCGCGGCCTGCGCAGAGCACACGATGCGCGGGTTGGGCGACCGATGCTCCGACACCACGCCAGCCGCCCGACGTCCGCCAACGTCCGCCCGCATCCACTCACCGCAGCCGACAACACGCCGCACGATGCTCTGGTCGTCAACATTTGGCCGTCACTTGGTCGTCAAACGCGTCGCCGGATGCGCGAAACTGCAGGTCCGCCGTCCCCGCCCTCGTAGCTCAGGGGATAGAGCATCGGTTTCCTAAACCGTGTGCGTAGGTTCGAATCCTGCCGGGGGCGCTCAGTATCTGCGGATTACCGGTCAAGGAGATCGTCGAGGACGTCGGCGAAGACGGTGCCGACGGCGCGGAGGTCGTCGACGCTGACTGGGGCCATGTCGGGAGAGCCGGCGGCGAGCCAACGTCGGGTTTGCGAGGCGTTGGTGTCGAACACGTCGCGCGCCCGCGTGATGCACCATGCGCCCAGGCCGTCCGGTGCAGTCGCCTGCGCGCGGGCGATGGTCCCGTCGCGGTCGTGCGCGGCGAGGAGCCGGTACGCGTCGTACGCGTCCGATGCGCGCTTGTTCAGGGTGTTCGCTCGACGTCGTTGCATCGACCCGAGTTTCATTGCGACAAGGGCGGCTGGTGTCGCGACTCGGGCTGTCGCGTTTGCGGCCACGTTGTCGTTGGTGTCGCGCGCCTCGATCGTCAGCCCGGTCGGGGAGTTCCGTCGGCTCGTAGTCGCTTACCGCGATGAGATCGATGTGCACGTCGCCGAGGTCGACACCATTGCGACTACGCGTCGCGCCGTGCGCGAGCAGCAGCGCGATCGGAGCTTCGGCGGTACCGTCCGCGGTCCAGGTCACCGTGTCGAGGTCCTCGGTGACGCGATGCGCGGTCGCGAGGCGAACCATTACCGCGAATCCACCGATGAGCGCGTAACGGCCGATCGAAATGCTGGACAGCTGCTGGAGTGCGCGGGTGTAGCGAACGAGATAGTCGCCGACGCCGGATCTCAGGATGACGGTCGACCCGCGCCCAGCGTTCACCATGAGCGACGGAATCCCTCGGGCCCTGTCGGCGTCCACGCCGCGAGAATCTCGGGCCCGCGCGCGCGGTCGCGAGCGATGGCGAGCGCGACATAGAGGGGATGCGTTACGAGCCAGTCCGTGCTCGGCATCTGGTAGCGACGATCGGTTGCGAACGGCACTGGCGCGACCGTTATGGTTGCGCCTCTGGTTGTGAAGTTGTCGGCGCGTCCCAACACGTGCAGCGCACGGTCGAGGTCTCGCCGGGTTGGAACATCGAAGTCGGGGGCGTAGTCGGCGGTGGCGCTGATGTGTGCTCCCCAAGCGACCGCGGCGAGCGTGTCGGTGAGCGCCCAACCGTGTGCAGCGGGATCGTCGTTGTGCAGCCCGAGATGGCTTGCATCCTTCGGTTGAGGCGCGCGCTCGAGAGCAAAAACCTCGGGGGTCCACGATTCGGCGAGTGCTTCGAAGCTCACCGACTCGAGGGGCCGGCCGTTCTCGTTCAGGAGTCCTGCTTCGGTGAGCGAAGCGCGGGCGTTGGACAACGCCACGTGGCTGAGCCCGGCTCGACGACCGACGGCACGCAGCACGGGCGCGTCGTCGGGCCGTTCGAGCGCGGCCGCGAGATAGGCGATTCCGGCGCGGCTACGGATCGGGCCGCGCGCATGGTCACGTGCGGGGCTGCGACGCGGCGCGACATGGCTGCGGATCAAATAGCTGTCGCCAACCCGCAAGGCAAGTTCGCCGCGGCGGTCGAGCCAACCCCAACCCGCGGTGTCGAGGACTGCACGCGCATCGCGGCTGATGCGATCGGCAACGAGCACGTTCAACTTCGTCGAGATCGCATCCGCGATCAGCGCGGCGACCGTTGGTGCCGACGCCACCGCCATCGAGTGCAGCGCGACCGGCACCCGACGCTTCTCCAGCCGAATCGCGAGCCTGTTCTCAGATGATCGGTCGAACGGCACGTCCAACTCGCGCAGAGCCGCGTCGAAGTCGTCGACCGCAGCGGCGTCCTGATCGTCACGGGTCGTTCGCACGTACGGCTCCTGGTATCTAGTAATGAATACATTACCACTTACCGACTGGCCGGTGGCTGCGGGTTGGTCGAGTACGCCTATCAGCGCGTGCCCAGCGCCCGCGACAACAGGCTGCGACGGTTGTGCGCCGACGTCTTGGCGAAGATCGACTTCAGGTGGTCCTGCACGGTGTGCGGGGACACATACATCTGCTCGGCCACGGCGCCCGTGTCGCCGCCCGTGGCGAGATAGCCGAGCAGTTCCGTCTCGCGGGCGCTGAGTCCGAAGCATCGGCAGAACAGCTCGAGTCGGTCGGCCGGTGTCGTCGCTTCGATCGTCACGGCGATGGAGTTCACACCGAGCCGGGCGGCTCGCAGCGTGACCCACAGGCCGTCGACAAGATGGACCCGCGCCGAGGGAGGGTTGTCGTCGACCCCGTGCTCGACCGCGAGCAACTGCGCGGCGACGTTGTAGGCCGCGGCCGGGATCGGTTGTACGCCCACCGCCGCCGGCAGGAGCACCTCGAGCCATTCGGCAGTTGCCTCCGTCTGGCTCTCGACCCGCAGATCGTTGTCGAGCACCAACACCATCGGTCCCAGACCGTCGCGCGTCGCTTGCGGCGGGGCCGCGAACGTGAGCGACTGGCTCGTTCGTAATGCCGCCGCGATCGACGCCGCCACGGACGACAGAAAGGCAACGTCTGACGCGCCGAACGCCGGTGCCGGTTCGATGCGCCAGAGGTCGAGGAAACCCCAGAAGCCGA
>JANNHK010000036.1:0-7395 GCA_031404355.1 Actinomycetes bacterium | reverse complement strand
GCATCTGTGACTCTTTCTCCCGCCGCCCGAATTCTGTGGCTGCTTCTGTGGCTTCGCCGGTGAGCTCTGCTTGTGGGCAACTCCGTGGGTGCGCGCGATCACTATGGCTCCCTCGCTCGTCGCGTCGGGGCCTTCGGCAAGTGGGCAACGCCCTGCGTCCGCACGGCCATCAACTGCTGAGCGTCCCCTTCGTCGACGGCACCTGGGTGCCCTCGACGCGCACCGCATCGCGGAGTGCACGCGCGACGCCCTTGAACGACGCTTCGATCACGTGGTGGCCGTTCTTGCCGCTGACACTGCGCAGGTGCAACGTGACCCGCGAACCGTCGACGAGGCCCTTCCAGAACTCCTCGGCGAGCTGCGGGTCGAACGTGCCGATCCACTCCGAGATCGGGTCGACGTCGTAGACCAGGAACGGGCGACCGGAAAGGTCGAGTGCCACCTGCACCAGGGCCTCGTCCAGCGGGACCAAAGCGTTGGCGAAACGACGCACGCCGACCTTGTCGCCCAGCGCCTCGCGCAGCGCGTTGCCGACGACGATGCCGACGTCCTCGACCGTGTGGTGCAGGTCGACCGACAGATCACCCTCGGCGCGCACGGTGAGGTCGAAGCCGGCGTGCTTGCCGAGCTGTTCGAGCATGTGGTCGAAGAACGGAATGCCGGTCGCGATCTCGGTCGCGCCCGAGCCGTCGACGTCCAGTGTCACCGCGACATTGGTTTCCTTCGTTTCGCGGTGTAGTTCGGCTCGACGGGTCACGTCTTCTCCTGAAGTGATGCGCGCAGCGCGGCGAGGAACGAGTCGTTCTCGGCGGGAGTACCGACGGTGACGCGCAGGCAGCCTTCGACGCGGGGCCAGCGCGAGAAGTCGCGCACGAGGACACCCCGGTCGAGCAGACGCTGCCAGAGCGCGTGGGCGTCGCCGTCGACCCGTACGAGCAGGAAGTTGGCGCCCGACGGGAAGGCCGTGAGAGCGGATTCGGCGGCGAGCGCGGCGGCGAGGCGGCCCCGCTCCTCGACGAGGGACGCGACGCGTTGTTCCATCTCGGCGCGGAACTCGAGCGCGAGCGTGCCCGCGAGTTGGGTCGGCACCGACAGTGCGTACGGAAGCAGCACCTTCTCCAGCTCTTCGACCACCCACGACGGCCCGACTGCGAAGCCGAGGCGGACGCCGGCCAATGACCAGATCTTCGAGTAAGTGCGGACGACGACGACGGGCCGCTGTTCATCGACCAATTCGAGCGCGCTCCACGGCGCGAATTCGCCATATGCCTCGTCGACAACGAGCAGGGCACCGTGCGCGGCGGCCGCGTCGGCGACGCGCAGGACCGTGGCCCGGTCGTCGACCGTTCCCGTCGGGTTGTTCGGGCTGCACAGGAATACCACGGCCGGCTCGGTCGTGGCGATCAGCGCGACGGCCGCGTCGGTATCGATCGAGAAGTCGTCGGCGCGCTCGGCGCTGCGCACGTCGGTCGACGTGATGCGGGCAATGTGCGCGTGGAGTGCGTACGTCGGCTCGAACAGCGCGGCCGTGCGACCCGGTCCGCCGTAGGTCAACAACAGCGTCTGCAGCACCTCGTTGGAACCGTTGGCACAGAAGATGCGCTCGACCGGTTGCCCGAGAAACGCACCCAACGCCTCGCGCAGCGCGCCTGCCGCCCGATCGGGATACCGGTTCAACGGCACGGCGCGCAGTTCTTCCGCCCAACGTTCGACGAACGCCGCCGGCGGCGCGACCGGGCTCTCGTTCGTGTTCAACCGGACCGCCACGTCGACCTGGGGCGAGTGGTATCCGTCGAGCGCGCGCAAGTCGTCACGCGGGAATGGTCGGTCGCTCACGGTTTCCTCCGCGACTCCCGTAGCCGGATCGATGCGGCGTGCGCGGCGAGGCCTTCGGTGTCGGCGAGGAGCGTCACGTAGGGCGCGACGCGCGCGAGCGCGTCGCTGTCGGCGGTCACGACGTGGACGCGTTTCTGGAAACTCGATACTTGGAGCGCACTCGCGAAGCGCGCGGCACCCCCTGTGGGCAGCACGTGGTTCACGCCCGCGGCGTAGTCGCCGAGCACAGCCGGGGAATCGGGCCCGACGAAGACCGCGCCCGCGTTGCGCACGCTGAGCACCAGCATGTCGGCGTTCTCGCACATCAGCTGGAGGTGTTCGGGCGCGATCGCGTTGGCAACGTCGATCGCGGCATCGGGCCCGTCGACGAGCAACGCGCGCCCCCCGAGCGTCAGCGTCGCTTCCGCGTCGCCCCGCCGCGGCGTGTTGACGACGAGTCGTTCGAGGGCGTGGTCGACCTGGCCGAGTACGGACTCGTGCCAGGAGATGACGACCGCGCCGCCGCCCGGCCCGTGTTCGGCCTGTGCCAGGAGGTCGGCCGCGACCAGTTCGGGGTCGACGGATTCGTCGGCGATGATCGCCACATCGGACGGGCCTGCGAGTGCGTCGATACCGACGTGCCCGAACACCTGGCGCTTGGCTTCGGTGACGAACTGGTTGCCCGGTCCGACGATGACATCGACGGGCGCGATCGATTCGGTTCCGTACGCCAGGGCGGCGATCGCCTGGGCGCCACCGACGCGGTAGACCTCGTCGACGCCCGCGATCGCGGCCGCCGCGAGAGTCGCGTCGGGTACAAGTCCGCCGTCGGCCGGAGGCACGCACAACGCGACCTCGGGCACACCGGCCACCCGGGCCGGCACCGCGGTCATGAGCACGGTCGACGGATACACGGCGCGACCACCAGGCACGTAGCAACCGGCCCGACCGACGGGGACGACGAGTTCCCGCACCGAAATGCCGGAACGTTCGTGGCGGGCTTCGTTGGTGCGCTGGGCTTCGTGCCAGGCGAGGATCTGGTCGCGGGCGAACTCGAGGGCGAGGACCAGGTCCGGGTCGATGCGGTCGAGGGCGGCCGCGCAAGCGTCGTGCGGGACCCGGATGTTGTCGATGCGACAGCCGTCGAACCGTTCCGTCAGGTCCCGCAGGGCGGCGTCACCCCGGTCGCGTACCGCGGCAATGATCTCGCGGACCGCGCCCGCGACATCGGGATCTTCGCCCCGGGTGCCCGCCGCGAGCAGCGGTTCGAAGGGGCCGGAGAAGCCGCGGAGGTCGGTACGAGCAAGCATGGCGAACGACCCATCCTATGTTCGGGGTTCCGCAACCTCGTCCGGAATAGTGGGCCCTCGTCCGGAATACTGGGGTCCATGACCGCGTCAGCCGACCTTGCGCTCCTGTCGAGCATCGCCGCCCAGATCGACGAGCTGGCCGCTCGGGTCACCGACATGGCGGAACGCTACGGGCGCACGCCCGACTCGTCGGTCGCATCGGAGTTGTTCGGCGCCGAGCGCTCGCTCCTCGCGTCCCGCCGTCAGATCGACCGGGCCCGCAGCACCCTGACGGAAATGGCGTAGTCCGGTGTCAGAGTTTGCCCGCGGAGGGACAGATGTCGGCGAGCGCGCACGTCGCGCAGCGGGGCCGCCGGGCGATGCACACCTGGCGGCCGTGCTCGATGAGGCGCAACGACAGGAGTCCCCATTCTCCGGCCGGGACCATTGCGCCGAGGTCGTGTTCGATCTTCACCGGGTCGGTTTCGTTGGTGAGTTTCAGTAACCGTGACAACCGGATGACGTGCGTGTCGACCGGGAGCCCGGGAACCCGGAACCACACCGACCGCACGACGTTGCCGGTCTTGCGGCCGACACCGGGCACGGTGACGAGATCGTCGAGATCGGTCGGTACCTCGCCGCCGTACCGGTCTTCGAGGGCTTGGGCCATGCCGACGAGGCTCCTCGTCTTCGCTCGGAAGAACCCCGTCGACTGGATGATCACTACTACCTCGGCCGGGTCGGCGTGCGCGACGTCGCCCGGGGTGGGGTACTTCGCGAACAGGGTCGGGGTCACCATGTTGACTCGCGCGTCGGTGCACTGCGCCGACAGGATCGTCGCGGCGAGCAGTTCGAAGGCGTTGGTGTGGTCGAGCGCGCAGCGCGCGTGCGGGTACAGCGCAGCCAGGCGCTCCACGACGAGCGGAGCGCGGGCTTTCGCGCCTCGGGGCCGAGCCATGTGGTCACGGTACCGTGAGGGCGTGACGATCACCGGCGAGGCAGTCGCGCGCATCGAGGACGCGGCCCGCGCGGTCGACGGTCATGCGTCGCTCGGCGACGCGGTCTGGCGCGACCTCGCCGATCCGGCGCCGGACTCGGCCGGGTTCTTCGCGGGCGATCGGGCCTATGTGCATGTCGCCCGCAGCGACACGTTCACACCCCGGCATTGGACCGTCGGCGTCGTGGTGCATCCCGACGCGCGCGGCGGGCCCGATCGCCACGAGTTACTCGAAGCCGCGACGCTGCACGTCGCCGCGCACGGCGGCGGGCGCATGGTCGTGTGGATCTTCGGCGCGAACGGCGCGGACGACACCGATCTGGGCGCGTTGGGGTTGGTCGGTTCGCGCGGGTTGCACGAGATGCGCGTGCCGCTTCCGATCGACGAGAAGCCGCAGTGGCCGCCGGGTGTCACGGTGCGGACCTTCGTCGCGGGCGACGACGAGGATGGTTGGCTCGTCGTGAACAACCGCGCGTTCGACAATCATCCCGAGCAAGGCGGGTGGATCAAGGAAACGCTCGCGCGTCGCATGCGCGAACCGTGGTTCGATCCGTCGCTCTTCTTCCTCGCGTCCGATCACGACGGTCTGGCCGGATACAACTGGCTGAAAGTGCACGAGGCGCAGGGCGACGACCCGGCCCTCGGCGAGATCTTCGTCATCGGCGTCGACCCCCGGGCGCACGGCATCGGGCTCGGCCGTGCCCTGGCCCTCGAGGGCCTTGCCGCTGTCGCCGACCGCGGTCTCACGACCGGCTCGCTGTTCACGGCGGCCGACAACGAACCCGCGTTGCGCCTCTATCGCAGCCTGGGCTTCACCGTGCACCGCACCGACCGTGCGTACGAGCGCGAAGTCGAGCCCGCGTGAGTCTCTACGGCGCGACCGCGGAGGACCTTGCCTCGTTGCTCGCCGAATGGGGCGACCCTGCGTACCGCGCCCGTCAGCTCCACGAGGGGCTGTGGGAACAGCGGCTTCCGCTCGACGAGATCACGGCGCTACCCAAAGCCCTCCGCGCGCGCATCGCAGAGGAGTTGCCGCTCGCCCTCGATCCGATCGTCGAACAGACCGGCGACGACGGCATGACGAGCAAGTGGCTGTGGCGCGCCGGCACCGCCCAGGTCGAGACCGTGCTCATGCGGTACAAGGACCGAGCGACCGTGTGCGTGTCGTCGCAGGCGGGGGTGCGCGATGGGCTGCACGTTCTGCGCGACGGGTCAGGCCGGGTTCGAACGGCACCTCGACGCAGCCGAGATCGTCGAACAGGTGATCCGCGCGCAGCACGCGTCGCCGCAGCGCGTGGGCAACGTCGTGTTCATGGGTATGGGTGAACCCCTCGCCAACGTCGACCCGGTACTCGAAGCGCTCACGCGTATGCACGGCGAACTGGGCATCTCCGCGCGCCAACTGACGGTCTCGACCGTCGGCGTCGTTCCCGGCATCCGCCGACTCGCCGCGTTCCCGCTGCCGGTGACGCTTGCGGTGTCGCTGCACGCCCCCGACGACGCGCTGCGTGCCCAACTTGTCCCCTTGAACCACCGCTACCCCATTGTCGACGTGCTCGACGCGGCCCGCGACTACGCCGAGGCCAAGGGCCGCCGCGTGACGTTCGAGTACGCGTGCATCGCCGACGTCAACGACCATCCGCACCGGGCCGACGCGCTGGCCGACCGGCTGACCGGCTTCCGCGGTGGCGCCCACGTCAACCTGATTCCGCTCAATCCGACCACCGAGTTCGGGGGTCGGGCACCCGATCCGGCCCGGTTGAAGCAGTTTGCGTCGCGGCTCACGGCCCGGGGCGTCCACGCGTCGATCCGGCGCAACCGCGGCGTCGACATCGACGCTGCGTGCGGCCAGCTGCGGTCCCGGAACCCGGCCGAACCGGATCCCCCCTCCGCGTCGGCCACAATGAAGCCGTGAACGACTACCGCTGGTTCAACCAGACCCAGCCCCAGACGCTGCAGATCGCGGTGCTGCTCTGTTACTTCAGCGCCGTGGCCGGTCTCATCTTCAGCAGCATCCCGGCGACGAACATCTTCGTACTGCTCGCCATCGTCCTCGGTCTGGCTGTAGGCGGCTTCGGCATCGCCAACGAGAAGAAGTGGGGATACGCGGTCGCCGTGTTTGCCGCGGGACTCCAGGTTTTGATGTATCTGGTGCTGTTCGGACTCGAGACGCTGAGCGACTTCGGCCTGTTGATCTCGTTCATGTTCGACGTTGCGCTCCTGGCCCTCCTCGTGCACCCGATGAGCCGCGACTACCAGCGCATCTGGTTCCGCTGAACGCATCGATATGTGCGACACGCTGTGCGTCCGGACCGCGGACGGCATGTTGTTCGCCAAGAACTCGGATCGGTCGCCGAGTGAAGTGCAGGTCGTCGAGGGCTACGCGCGGCGGTCGCCCGGACCCGCGCTCGCGACGCAATACCTCACGCTGGCCGACGCGGGCGCCCACGCGCTGATCGGCTCCCGGCCGACGTGGCTCTGGGGCTTCGAACACGGTGTGAACGAGCACGGCGTCGCGGTCGGAAACGAGAAGATCTGGACGGTCGACGATCCGCGCACCTTCCCGCCCGCGCTGATCGGCATGGATCTCGTGCGCCTCGCCCTCGAACGAGCCGCCACTGCCGACTCGGCCCTCGAGGTGCTGAGCACGCTGCTCGAACGGCACGGCCAGGGCGGCAGCTGCGAGCCCGACGCGGACGATCCGTACTTCTCGTCGTTCATGCTCGTCGACGCGCACGGCGGGTGGGTTGTCGAGACCAACGGGCGGGAATGGGCGGCCCGGCCGGTCGGCGCCGGGACGTCGATCTCGAACCGCATCTCGCTCGGCGTCGACTGGACGCGCGCCGCACCGACCGTGCCCGAAGGTACCGACGTCGACACGTGGCGCAACCCGCGCACACCGACCGGCCTCGCCGACGGGAGGCTCGCCGCGACGCGGGCGTGCGCCGTTCACGCTCCGCCCGTCGACGCGCGGACGATTGCGGCCACGCTGCGCCATCACGGTGAGCGCCCGTGGGGTGCACCCGGCGCCGATGCACACGACGTGGCGCCGGTACCCACCGGCGTCACCGATGACTGGACCGGCGTCACCGTGTGCATGCACGTGCGCGGCTACCAGGCGACGACTGCGTCGATGATCGCCGAACTGTCGACTGACGGACGGCAGCGGGCGTGGTTCGCGCTCGGCAACCCGTGTGCGAGCGTGTACCTGCCGGCGTTCCCACCTCACGTTCCGGCCGCGCTGGGAGTGCCGGAAGTGTGGGGGCGGTTCGCACACGTGTCACGGGCGGTAGA
>JANNHK010000035.1:0-18530 GCA_031404355.1 Actinomycetes bacterium | reverse complement strand
ACAATGGGAGCGAAGAAATCGTTGGTAAACACCAGGGCCTGCTGTTCGTTCTCGCGACCCCCGATGGCAGCAACATCCTGCCCATGGAACAGGTGTCGTTCGTGTTCCACACCATCACGTGGACCTACGAGTCCGGCGGCATCACCCACCATGACACGTGGGCCAAGGCCTAGTCGCTACCGGGCCGTCCAGCGGGGCGGCCGGTTCTCGCGTGCGGCCCGGCCGCCCTCGGCCGCGTCTTCGGTTGCGGCTGCTACTCGGCGCATCGTCTCGCCGAAGCGGATTGCTTCGAGCGGCGGGAGATGCTGCGACCGCATCGCGACTTCCTTGGTCGCTCGTGCGGCGAGCGGCGCGGCGCGACACAGTCGGTCGGCCAGCTTTCTTGCTTCGGTCATCAACTCGTCGTGCGGAACGACCCAGCCTGCGAGGCCGATCTCCTTGGCCCGGTTCGCGTCGATGCGTTCGCCGGTGAGCAGTAACTCCATCGCGTACTGCCAGTTGAGCCGCTGCGGCAGGCGGATCGCGCCGACGATTGTCGGGACACCAATCGTCACCTCGGGGAACCCGAACTCGGCCCGGTCGCTCGCGATGACGAAGTCGCACCAGGTCACCAGCGTCAACCCGTAGCCGAGGCAGTAGCCGTTCACCGCGGCGATGACCGGCTTGAAGATCTCCCAACCGCTCTCGAAGGAGTTGATCGTCGGCTTCTCCCAGAACGACCCGGGGAACTCGCCCGCCGACCCGGCGCCGTGGCGCATGTCGGCACCGGCGCAGAACGCCCGACCCGCGCCGGTCACGATCGCGACCCACGCTTCTTCGTCGCCGCGGAACCGGTCGAACGCGTCGTTGAGCCCACGCCGCATGTCGGCGTTGATCGCGTTGAGCGCGTCGGGCCGGTTGTACGTGATCGTCGCGACGTGCCCGTCGAGTTCGTAGCCCACACACTCCGGGCCGGCGCTCACTGCCCGACGCTCATTGGGCGGCGAACCTCAGGCTCATCATGTGGTAGAGGAAGTTCGTCGTCTGGTCGATGATCTGCTGACGGTTCTGCACGTAGGGCACGTGGCCGGCACCGTCCCAGGTGGTGAGCAGCGCGGTGAGGTTCGCCGCCTTCGCCTGGTCTCTCGTGGTCACCGCCCATGCATACGGCACAACGGTGTCGGCCGATCCGTGGAACATGAGCGCCGGTGCGTCGCCCGGCGTGAACGCACCGAGGATGTGCGCGCCCGACAACGACACCGCCGCCGTCACCGCCGAGTTCGGGCTCTCCTCGTTGCTGTAGCCGACGTTCAACGCGGTGATCGCGCCCGCCGACGTGCCGTTGATCGCGATGCGGGTCGCGTCGATGCCGTACGTCGCCGCGTTCGCCCGCAGGAACGCGACCGCGGCTTGGGCATCGTCGAGCGCATGCTGGATCGCCGTGATGCACGTGGCCGTGGGTCCGCCCGCCGAGCAACCGCCGGGCGCGAGCCGGTATTCGATCGACGCGGCGACGAACCCCTTCGTCGCGAAGACGTTCGCCTGGTCGACGATCTCCGGCGACGTCTTGTTGCCGCAGCAGAACGAGCCGCCGTGCACCCACACGATCGCGGGCCGGCTCGTGACCGTGTCGCCGGTCGGCGCGTACAGGTCGAGTTCGAGCGACTGCGTCGCGCCCGCCTGCGTCACGGCGCTGCCGTACGTGATATCCGGAGTCGTTGTGACGCCGGTGAAGACCGTGTCCCGGTACCGCAGGGGCGCGTCGCCGTTCGGCACCATCAGGTGCCAGTTGCAGCCCCCGAGGAGGACGACGAGGGCGGTGACGAGGAGAAGCAGGCGGAGGCGCATCCGGTGATGCTCACCCGTGGGATTCGCACGGTCAAGCACCGCGTTGCGTAGCGTGGCGGCGTGAGCACGAGGAACCGTGAACGCCGGATCGCCAACCGAGAGCTGCGGACGGCCGCCGAGGAGGCCCACCGGCGGCGCGTCAGGCGCCAGCGCTGGGTCTTCGGTATCGGGGGGCTGCTCGTCGCGGTCGCCGTCGCGGTCGTGCTCGTCGTGAAGCCGTTCGAAGACGACGATGACGACGTCGAGGCGGCCGACGCCACGACGACGACGACCTCGATTCCCGTGGAGGGCTCCGTGCTCGACGAGCCCTGCGTCGCGCGCGTCGATCCCCTGCCCGAAGGTGCTCCGGAGGTCCCGGTCGCGGTGGGTCCGCCGCCGACCGAACTCGTGATCGAGGATCTCGTGGTCGGTACCGGCGCCGACGTCACGGCCGAGTCGAGCGTGACGGTGCACTACATCGGCGTTGCGTGCTCGTCCGGGAAGGTGTTCGACTCGTCGTACTCGCGCAACGAGACATTTCCCCTCGAGTACGTCCCCGCGTCCGGCGGTTGGCAGGTCATCCCCGGATGGAACGAGGGCATCCCCGGCATGAAGGTCGGCGGCCAACGACTGCTCGGCATCCCGCCCTCTCTCGCCTACGGGCCGGTTGCGCAAGGTGACGCAATCGCTCCCGACGAAACGCTGTGGTTCGTCGTCGAAGCGGTCGAGGTCACGGCCCCGGCCGAGCCGACGCCTGAAACGCCTGAGGCAGCTACGCCAACGTCGTAAGGACGGCGGCGACGTCGTCGGGTGTCGTACGCGGATTGACGATGCACACCCGCAACATCGGGCCGTCGGCGTCGGCCGACGGCACCACGAAACCGGCTCCGCTCAGCAGCAACCGCTCCGACCATTGGCGGTAGTCAGCTTCGCTCCAGCCTCGACGCCGGAACGCGACGATCGAAAGTTCGGGTTCGCGCACGAGTTCGAGATGCGGGGCTGCCTCCACCAACCGGGCCGCTGATCGGGCGGTCTCCAGACACTGCTCGATCGCAGCCGTGTACGCCGCGGTTCCGTGCGCCGCGAGCGAGAACCACACGGGGAGGCCACGCGCCCGGCGGCTCAGGTGCACCGCGTAGTCCGACGGGTTCCAGTCGTCCCCGTCGTTGAGGATCCCGAGATAGGACGCGTGCTGCGCGTGCGTCGTGCGGGCGCCGGCCGGGTCGCGGTACAGCAACGCGCAGCAGTCGAACGGTGCGAACAGCCACTTGTGCGGGTCGACAATGAACGAGTCGGCGCGCTCGATGCCGGCGAAGCGATGCCGGGCCGAGGGTGCGGCGAGCGCGGCGCCGCCGTACGCGGCATCGACGTGGAGCCACACACCCGCGGCCGCGCACACCTCCGCGATCGAGTCGAGATCGTCGACGACGCCGAGGTTGGTCGTCCCCGCCGTCGCGACCACCGCGGCCACGCGACCGGCGTACTCGGCGAGGACCGGAGCGAGCGTCTCGCCCGTGAGCCGTTCGCCGGGAATCGCGATCAGGTCCGCGTCCATCACGGCGGCGGCGGTCGCAACCGACGAGTGGGCGTCGCCGCTGACGATCGCCCAACGCTCGGGGCGGGTGGCGATCCGGCGGGTGGCCGCGCCGCGCGCCGCGACGAGAGCAGACAGGTTCCCGATCGTTCCGCCCGACACGAAACATCCACCCGCGCCCGCCGGCAGCCCCGCGAGCTGCGCGAGCCAGGCCAGCACCTCGTTCTCGGCCCATACCGCGCCCGATCCTTCGAGCCACGAGCCGCCATATATCGAACACGCGCTGACGACGAGGTCGCCGAGAATCGCGATCTCGGTGGCGGCCGAGGGCACGAACGCCAGGTAGCGGGGATGGTCGACCGAGAGGCATGCCGGTTCGAGCACGTCGACAAACCGGCGCAACGTCTCGTCGGCACCGATCCCGCCGGCGGTGATCGACGGACCGAGTGCGGCGGTGATCTCGGAAGCCGACCGCGGTTCACCGAGCGGCAGTCCTCCGGGCCCGGTATCGGCGGCGACCCGACGGCGGGCGAATGTGAAGACGGCGGCGGCGAAGTCAGCGGGCACCGCGTCGGCGCGGTGCATGCGCGACCCGTCGGTCACGAGACCTTCCCCGCCGTGATCTGGTTGAACCGCTCGGTGAGGCGTTCCTCGTCTTCGGTCGCCATGCCCGACCACACGTAGAGGCGGCGGCGCGTCTCTTCGTCCGGGAACAAAATCGGGTTGTCGGCCAGCGCCGCCGCCGTCCCGCCGCGACCCTCGAGGATCTCGCGCACACCCAGGATCGGGCTGATGTACTGCACGTACTCGGCGATCGTCGCCGCCACCTCGGGGTCGTACGTGTAGTTCATCCAGTCGGCCGCCGCGATCGGGTTCGCGGCATACCGGGGCACGATCATGCTGTCGAACCAGCGGATGCCGCCCTCTTCGGGCACGACGAAGCGAATATCGGGACGTTCTTCCTGGAGGTGCGCAGCATCGCCCGACCAGGCAAGGCACGCCGCGTACTCACCCGACTTGAGTTTGCTCGCGAACTTGCTGTCCGTGAACGACTTGATCTGTCCGCTCGCGATCCCTTCGTCGATGCGATCCAATGCCGCTTCGGCCGCACCGAGCGTCGCGCGCGAAGGGTCGTCGCCGCGCATCAGCATCACGAGCCCCACCGTCTCGCGCATCTCGACCACCATGCCGACCCGGCCGCGCAGGTCACTCTCGAAGAGGTCGGCGACCGATCCGATCTCGCGGCCCGTCTGCGCCGGGTCGTAGGCGATGCCGGTGATACCCGCTTGCCACGGCATGTGGAACCGAGCCCCGCGGTCCCAGGCCATGCCGAGATACTCGGGGTCGACGTTGACGTGGTTCGGGATCCGCTCGAGCCACAGCGGCTCCACGAGACCGTCCTTCACGAGTCGTTCGACGAGCCAGTACGTCGGCACGATGATGTCGTAGCCGGTGGGCTTGCCGCGAAAGAGCTTCGGTTCGAAGTGGGTCGCAAGTGCGTCTTCGTTGCTGCCGTAGCTGCTGTCGTACGTCACGAAGATGCCGGTGTTGGCGCTGAACGAGTCGATCACCGACGGGTCGATGTAATCACTCCAGTTCAAGACACGGAGCCGCCCGTCGTTCTGCGTCGTTTCAGCGCCGCTTCCCGTGCACGCGGCCAACACGCCGGCGGCGGCGAATCCGGCGCCGACACCGAGGAAGTCTCGCCGAGTCAGCCGGCGCCTCGTCACCGGTACTCCTTGATTCGCAGTTGGAAGCCGAACAGAGCGGCGAGCAGAGCGGCGAGCGGCACCAAGCCGACGACGAACGTCAGCCGGCGCGTACGGTCGTGGGCCTGTTCGAGGTTGTCGATCAGATCGGCCCGGTTGTCGCCGAGCACCGACTCGACCGAGACGTTGAACCCGTTGAACGTGGAGTTCCCCGCCCCGAGCGCGAGTTCACGCCGAGCTTCGGCTCCCGCCGCCTCGATCTCGCCGACGGCCTCTCGATAGCGCTGCCAACGGACGTCGAGCTCAGTCACAGCGGCGCGCTCTCGGTCCGAGTCCGCACTGTCGCCGAGCCGGGCGAGCAGGGCTTCGACCTGGCCCGCGGCATCGTCGGCGCGCCCGAACGCGGCGTCGTCGTCGTCGATGACCGCGATCGTCTCCTCGACCCGAGTCCGCTGCCCGGCGACCTGGAGGTCGGCGGTCAGTGTGATCGACTCGTATCCGTCGCGCTTCGCCGTGTCGAGGTCGGCGCGCGTACCCGCGTAGACGGCAACGAGCCACACACCCGAGACGATCGCCGCGATCGTCGCCAGCACCAGCGGCAGGTTCAGGATCCTTCGCGATCTCCGTGTCATCGCGACCTGGGCCAGGAAGAGGAGCACGAAGGCGGCGAGGAACGCCGTCACGGCCAGCGCGATAAGCGCGGTTTCCGCGCGGGCGTCGCGCTCCAACCGGTCCTCGGTCGCGTCGATGAGTTGCCCGCTGCCCGCCGCACCGTCGGCCGCCAGCAGGCGGACCGCTTCGAGGTGGCTCGCGCGCGCCTCGCTCACGCCGGCCCGGTTCTCGGCGCGCGCCGCCTCGACGAGTGCGGCATAGCGAGTGACGAGGCTCCCGAGTTCCTTCAGAACGTCGTGCGCCTCGGCATCGCGGCCGATCAGCGCCGACACATCTTCGATCTGTCCGACCGCACGGGCGAGCGCCTCTTCGTACAGCCGGCGCGACTCCCGATCCTCGTCGCCGGCCATGAACGCGGCGGTCGCAGCGGCGTCGGCTTCGGCCAGGTTCGCGACCGCCTGCTGGGTCGCAACGAGCACCGGTCCGGTGTTCGACTCCAGCCGTTCCGTCGAATCGCTCAGCCGGTTCGCGACCGACAACCCACACACAGCCGCGAGCGCGAGGACAGCCGCCGTCACCATCGACCACGCCCGGTAGCGGCCGGGGGTGCTCGACGTCGCCCGTTGGAGACGTTGCGTCCCCGACTGCACTCCCCGCGAGAACAAACTCACTCCGGTGCACTCCGGCGGCGGATCGTCACGCGCGTCCACGCGCCGACGTGCAGCGTGCTGCCGTCGTCGAGGACCACCGGATCGTTCGCCGGGATCGGGTCCGAGTCGGGTCCGAGTCTCGTGCCGTTGGTCGACCCGAGATCGACGAGGTCCCAGCGGCCGTCGGCCCGCCGGGTCAGCGCCGCGTGGCGGCGGGACACACCGGCATCGGCACCGAGATCGAGGTCGGGATGCACATTGTCTTCTTCGACCTTGCGCCCGATCAAGATCTCGACGCCGCGCAGCGGAACCTCGACCGCGGTCATGCCCTCGGGGAACACAATCGTCACGTCGGGGCTCTCGGCACTCGTCGTGTCGAAGAACACGCGGTCGGCCTCGACCGTCGCGATCCACCCGCTGTCGTCGACGCCACTCGGGACGGCGGCCGCCGGCGCACCTTCCTTCTCGGTCTCGGGTCCGACCGGAGCCGGCGCCGCAATCGGCTGCGGGGGCGGCGGCGCCTCGGGCAACTTCCCGCTCGCGAACTCGAGCCCGCACACTTCGCAAAACGTCGCGTGCTCGTCCGCGGCAGACGCACAGTTCGGGCACTCGGTCATGACTTGTTCACCCGCACCGTCCGCGTCGAGCGGGTATCGAGCGCCATCTCGGCGACCGCGGCGACGTCGCGCCGGAGCCGGACGGTCCCGGTTGCCGGATCGTCGACCTCGACGACTCCTTGGAGCAGGCGCACCGTCGCCTCGTTGCCCGACTCGTGCGCGAGTTGCACCGCCCGCCCGAGTTTCAACGTCGCCGAGCGTTCGTCGCCCCGCTTGCGCGCTTCGAGTCCGTCGTGGATGGCGACGGCCAGTTCGGCCTGGCCGGTGTAGTGCGCGACCTGGGCGTTGATCCGCGTCGACAAGGCCTGGTCGTCGGTCCACACTGCGCGCACCAGGGCTTGCGAAACCATTTCGCCGTCGACCACGAGACCGACGCGAGCGGCCAGCTTCTCTTCGCCCACTTCACCGGGAACGACGTCGATGCACACGTGGTAGTCGCGCGTCTCGTTGCCGGACCACGCACCGGTCGGATGGTCGTACGTCAAGTCGTTGACCTTCACCGCCTTGTCACGCAGGTCGCTGATGGCCGGCGCGACCTGGCGCACGAACCGAACGTTCGCACCGGCCGGAGTCCACACGCGCAACGACACGTCGCCGACCTGTTTGCCGATCGCGTCCTCGAGGAAGGCCCGGAAGTCGTCGTCCATCTCGTCGGGGGTGGCGATGATGTCGACGTCGCCGAGCAGCGCCGATGTCACGAGCCGGAGTTCGTCGACGACCCACTTGGCGCCGACACCCCGCGCGTCGCACTGGAATACACCCTGGCACTGGTGCAGCACGGCCAAGAGATCGTCACGGGCCTCCGACTCGTTCTTGCCATCGGTCACGAGATACGCAAGGCGGATCGCGCCCGGACGGCGCTCGAACAATGTCCGGGCCAGTCCGAGCCACTGCGACATCGCCGTGCCTCCCTCGGCCTGCAACTTGCCGGCAATCCCGATCGCTTCCCGGCGGGTCGCGTCGGACGCGGCCACAAGGTCGGTCCCGTTCGGGGGATACACGACCCGCGCGTCCTGCGAGCCCGCGATGACGGCGAACAGGGTTCCGTCCGGTAACTCGTCGACGGCCGCGGCGATCGCTTTGCGCGCCGCGCTCATCTTGGTCGCCGGTTGGTTCATCGACCCGCTCGTGTCGACGATGAGCACCACTGCCTTCTCGCCGGGCCGGCCGGACTGCACCAGCGTGCCGCCGGCTGTCACCGTGACGACCGCGTGTACTTCACGCGAGCCGGCCGGCAGGTACTCGTTCTGAAACGTCGAAGCCGTGAAACTCATGGGTGTGCGGTACCTCCCACCAAGGGAATGTCGATGACGACGACGGCGATGTTGTCGTGCCCCCCGCCGTCGAGAGCGAACTGACAGAGGCGACGGGTCACCGTGACGACATCGTCGCCGAAGCTGCCCATCGCCACGCGCATGTCGGAAGCGGTCGGTGTGTAGTTCCACAGCCCGTCCGAGCACACCACGACGCGGCCCGGACCGTTGATCGGCGCGCTCATCACGACCGGGTCCCACTCGGGGTCCGCGTCGACGGCCAGCCACCGGGTGACGATGTGGTAGCCCTCGTGGTCGTGCGCGTCGGCGGCCGACAACTCGCCCCGGCGCACCATCTCGGCCGCGACCGAGTCGTCTTCGGTCAGCTGGCACGCGTCGTTCGGCTCGACCCAGTACGCGCGGCAGTCGCCCATCGACGTCCACGTGATGTTCGCGTCGGTAACAACTGCCGCGAGATACGTACACGACGGCGGCCCCATGTCGGGGAGCGGTGTCCACGGCAGCGACGTGACCGCGGCGCGCGCCGCGACGTACGCGTCGGGGAGACGCTTCACGCCGCCCACTTCGAGCAATGCGATCGCGGCATCGGCCGCAGCCTGCGACGCCTCGTCGGACCTGACCGTCGACGACACTCCGTCGTTCACGACAACGGCCACCGAACCGCGGCCGACGGCAACGGCGAACGCGTCCTCGTTTCGGTAGTGGCGCTTGCCCTTGTCGGTGGCGGCGGCGACACCCGGCCACGACCGTTCGATGTGGTCGCGCGGCGCCGGCTTCTTCAGCCCGCAGTGGTCGCAGTACCCGTCGAGAACGATGCCGCCGCACGCGGCACACAGTTCCTCGGGCTCCGGAAGCGGTCCTCCGCAGGCCTCGCAGAACGAGTCGCCGGGCGCGAACGCCACCTGACATGCGGGACAGAGCGCGCCGCTGGAATTGGTATTCGTGGGGTGCTTCACACCAACGTCACCGCCCGAACCGCGTTGGCGGAGTCGACGAGCCGCAAGCGATCTGCGCGATTGGGTGCGATATCGGCGAGCAGCCGATACGACCGTTCGAGCGCACGCCGCACGCCTCGCTGCGTCAGCTCGGTACCACCGACGAGCTGAAAGGAGTTGGCGGCGATGGCGCCGCTCGCCAATCCGGCGAGCGCGGCTTGGAGAATGTCGACTTCGAGCTCGGCCCGCCGTTGGTGGTCGAGGTCGATCGCCTCCGCGTGCGCGGCCGCCTCTTGCACACGCCCGGCCGCGATCAGGGCCCGCACGGCTTCGACCTGGGTGTCCACCCACGCGCGGTGCGAGCGGGGAACGAGCCGGTACGCGAGCAACGCCGCGGCCACGTTCCCCTGGTCGAGATAACAGCGGGCGAGGCCGTGCACCGCGGCAACGAAATTCGGGTCGACGCGCGCGACGACGCCGAACCGGGCCGCGGCCGCGGTCCGGTCACCGGCCCGCTCCGCGACGATCGCCGCCGCGAGCTTGGGTGCGAGTTCACCCGGGACCTCAGTCATGCAGCGATCGAACGCCGCCGCGGCGGCGTCGAACTGGTCGTCGGTGAGGCTGGCAACGCCGATAACCCACACCGCGCGCCACTCCCACGGGTCGGAACGTTCGATGGCACGGGCCTCAGTGGTCGCGTTGTCGGTGTCGCCGGCTTCGAGCAACTCGCGTGCGCGCCGGAGCTGCACCTCCACCGTGTCCGGCACCTGCCCGTCGGCTACGGCGTCCCTGATCATCTTCAGGGTCGTGGCCGGATCGGCGGCGGGCAGGTCGGCCAAGAACTGCGCGGCGGGATCGGCCGGATCGAGCCCGAGGTTCGGCAACGTGCCGTCGGGCGGTGGCGACGCGAACACGGCACTCGCCGCCGGTTGCGGTCGGCCGCTACCGACCGCGACCACTTCTCGCAACACCCCTTGGAGTTGCTCGCCGAACTCGGTGACCGACTGGAAGCGGTCGTCGGGATGCGGCGCGCACGCCTTGAGCAACAGACGATGGAACGACTCCGAACCGAGGAGTGCCGGATGGTTGTCTGCGTCGGGAAGCGCGTGTTGGAACGTGCTCTGGTAGCCCGAGAAGTCGAGCGTGAGCACCGCGAGGGTGCGCCCGATCGTGTAGATGTCGGAAGCGACCGAAGGACCCATCTCTGCGATTTCGGGCGCCTGGAACCCGACGGTGCCGTAGATGTCGCCGGCCGGGTCGTTGATCCGACGCACGCCCCCGAGGTCGATCAACTTCACGTCGTCACCGATGTGAATGAGGTTGTCGGGCTTGAAGTCGCAGTAGACCAGCCCGCGGTCGTGGAGGTAAGTGAACGCGTCGAGCGCACCGAGAACGAACGCGCACGCTTCGGCAACCGGGAGCGGGTCGGGCTTCCCGCTGGTCGCGGCGCGGCGATCCTTCAACAGTTGCTTGAGTGAGGGCCCGCCGACGTACTCCATCACGATGTAGCCCGCACCTTCGTGCGAGACGAAGTTGTAGATCTCTACGATGCGCGGGTGTTGTACCTGCGCGAGAAAGCCACGCTCGAGTACCGCGGCGGCCATCGCCGCGTGGTCGCCTGCGTCGAGCAGGCCTTTCAGCACGCACCAGCGGTCGTTGACCGCCTTGTCGCGCACGAGGTAGATCCACCCGAGCCCGCCGTGCGCGAGGCACCCGGCGACTTCGTACTGTCCGTCGACGAGATCGCCCGTCTGCAACTTGGGCACGAAGTCGTACGCATGGCGGCACGCGCTGCAGAAGCCCTGCACGCGGCCGGGCCGGTTATCCTTCGTGCGCCCGACGGGTTCGCCGCAGTGCGAGCAGAACCGCTTCTCTTCGGCGACCTCGGGGTCGGCCAGTACGACCCGGGACGGATTCACCGCAGGCGCGGGCGGCACGTAGACGAGTCCCGAGCCGAGGCCCGACCGCCGCGAGCGCGCGCTGCTCCGGTTGGTCGACGCGCGCCGCGAGCGCGAACGCGCCGACCCCGTCACGAACGAACCCGCCGGTCGGGCCGACGCCGAGATCGCGATTGGACCAACCGGTGGCGTGATCAGACCGGGAGGCTCGGCCGCCGCCGAGGCTTTCGTGCCGCACGTGTCGCAGTAGCCGTCGGCGAGCACGGTCCCGCCGCACGCCGGGACGCGGCACGTTCCACCGGCACTCGTCGACGGCCCGGCCGCCGCGGGCGCGCGCGGAACGACGGGCGCGGCCGGCATCGCGTACGGATCCCGCTGCCCGGCCTTGGCCCCGCACGTATCGCAGTAGCCATCGGCAAGAACCGTGCCGCTACATCCGGCACCGGTGCACGCAACCGTCACGGATTGCCTCCCCGGGGCGCCGTGTTGACGGCCGCACCGTACGCGCGCACCAAGGCGGCGGCAGCCTCGACATCGCACGGCGCGCTGTACAGCGCGTCGCGCGCGGCACGCGCCGCTGTGGCCAGCTCGACATCCTCGGCCCGCCCGGTTGCCGCGGCTTTCGCGCGGTACGCCTCGAGGAGACCTCGCAGCTCGTCGCGTTTCGCGAGCGGCGCTCGGTTCGCCGTCAGCACGGTGCGGGCGTTCGCCAGCAGTCCGTCGGCGACCACGCGCCATTGTTCGAGACCGGTCGCCGCCGGCCGCCACTGCCCCTTCGCGGCGAGGGCGCGCAGGCGCGCCAACCACGGACGGAGCGCGCGCTCGTCGGCATCGAGGACATCGTCCGGGAGAGGCTCGAGGAGCGCGTGCACGCCGACAATTCGCGCGCGCGTCGCGTCGACCGATGCGCGGCCCTCGGCGACCACCCGTTCGATCTCGGCGAGGGTCCGCTCGGCATGTTCGAGATCGGACGGCAGGTGGATCTGCATGTGCTCGAGCTTGCGGAGCCGGACGCGGGCGAGGTCGATGGCCCGCTCGCCCGGCAGCGTGTCGGTGCCGAGCGGATCGCCGGCGATCGTTTCCATGAGGTGGTCGACGATGCGAGACGCGTGTTCGAGGTCGCGGTCGTCTCCGAGTTCCAGTTCGCCGGCGAGCCGGCGCAGCTCGGCGATCTCGCCGGCCATCTGGTCGAGTTTCGGGAGGATCTCGCGCCACCGCCGCGCGACGTCGTTCACTGCCTGCTTCGTCTCGGCCAGCATCTTGGTGAGCGAGGCGAGCAGCTCGCGTGCCTGTGCAAGCAGCGGCGCGGCCGCGACATCGTCGCGATTGCGCACTGTCGTGTCGAGCTGCTCCAGCGCGCCCTGGAGCAACGGGTACTTGGCCCAAAGCTCGGTGGCTCCCGTCACGGCCGCGGCCGCGAGCTCGGCCGAACGGCCCCGGAGCGCGGAGGCGTCGCGAAGCAATGCCAGCTCGGCCGACGTCTCGAACTCGACCAGCTCTTCGGCGAGTCGGGTGGCCCCGCCTCGCAGCTCCTCGAGCGCCTGAGCCGTAGCATTTCGGGTCATTCCGGGACCGATCGTACCGGGGGGCGTCCCGGCATTCCGGGCTGCTTCCGCATCGGCACCCCGGCCCGGACCCTGACCCAACCGGTTCGGGGAGCGGGCCGGGCTCACAGCACGCGGACACGGACTTCACGATCTCATCACGAACCGAACCGAAGTAATCGGCACCGGATCACACGAACAACGGAGCCAAGACAATGACTGCCATCGACGCCACCGACGAGCGAGTCCGCAACGTCCGCCTCGACGTGACGTACGACACAATTCAGGACGCCATCGACGACGCGGCGGACGGCGACGTGATCGCCGTGCGGGCCGGTTCGTACTGCGAGACGCTGCGGTGCGACCGTTCGCTCACGATCGAGGCGATCGGCGACGGTGTCGCCGTGGTGATGCCCCCGCCGAACTGGAACGCGCTCGTCGCGTACGGCGACCACAAGATCACCATGAAGGGCCTCGCCATCTACCTGCTCGGAACGAGCACGTTGGCCGTGTCCGACAAGGCGACGATCTCGATGATCGGTTGCTCGGTGCGCGGTGAGGGCGAGGCGACGCTCGGCGACCTGGGTGCCCGGGCCCAGCTGCGCATCATCGGCACGGCGATCAGCGGCCTCGGCCCGCTCGCCGTCGAAGCGTCACCCGAAGCGCTCGCGGTCGCCTGACCGGTTCTGGACGCGCGTACCTGTTGCCAGAAACAGAGACGCGCGTCCAGAAGCGATTGAGGCACCGTCGGCGGCGCGCCGACGGTGACGTTCAGCCGACAAACGAGGTCAGGCTCAGTCCCTCCGGCCCGTACGCGCCGAGTGGGTCCTTCCGCACGGCCTCGTCGAGTTTGTGCGCGTCGTCACCGACGAGGATGCGCCACTCACCGGCCCGCACGCCGTCGAGGATGATCGTCGCGGCCTGCGCGGCCGAGACCGGCGCGTTGTCGCGGAAAAACTCCCCGATCATGTTCACCCGAGCCCGTACCTCGTCGTCGGTCGCGTCGGGGGGCAGCGTGCGCCCCAAGGGACTGTCACGCATCGCCTTGATGTCGTCCGCAGTCATATCGCCGAGCATCGTGCCGCCGTGGATTCGCATGCTGTTGATCACGATGTCGGTCCCGATGTGACCGGGCATCACGACCGCGGCCTTCACGTGCGGTGCGTTGATCCGGAAGTCTTCGAGCAGCGCTTCGGTGAATCCCTTCACCGCGAACTTGCCCGCGCTGTACGCGGTGTGCGGGACGCCGGGGCCGAGCGCGGCCCAGAACCCGTTCACGCTGCTCGTGTTGATGAGGTAGCCGTCGGTGCCCGCGACCAGCAGCGGCACGAACGCGCGGCAGCCGTTGTACACGCCGGTCCACACGACGCCGAAGGTGCGCTCCCACTCGGCTCGGTCGCCCGCGACGAAACTCCCGCCGCCACCGATACCGGCGTTGTTGAACACGAGGTCGACGTGGTCGGTGGCGTGCTGCTCGACGACCTCGTCGCGGAACCGATCCATCTGGCTCGCGTCGGACACGTCGCACACGTGGGTGGTGACGCGGGTTCCGGGCGGGGCTTCCTTCTCCGCCCGCAGCGCGGTCTCGCGCATCGTGTCGGTGTTCATGTCGCAGAACGCGACCGAACAACGCTCCGTTGCGAGCTGGATGACGAGCTCCCGGCCCATGCCGGTGCCGCCACCGGTCACGACCGCCAAACGCCCTGCGAACGAGTCCACGCCTGCCTCCCTGGTGAGGCGCGGACCCTATCGCTGCTCAGCCCAGACGGGCCACGTGACGTTGTACCGGGTGGCGTCGGCTGTGCGCGCTCCTCGTAATCTCTCGGTTGATGCCGCCGACGCCCGTCGCGACCGACGAACTCGACGCCGTCGTGCGCCTCATTGCCGCGGAGCAGGCGCGGCCCGAACGCAACGTCGCGTTCCTCGGCGACGAGAGCGAAGCGGGGATCCGGGCCGAACTCGACGCACTGTCTCCGCCGTGGGGCGACACCGTTCGTGTCGTGCGTGCCGGCGCCGCAATCGTCGGTGTCTCACTCGTCGAGTGGGACGACGCGGTCGGTCGGGCATGGATCTTCGGTCCGTGGGTTACCGGCGACGACGACCTCTGGACTGCACACGCCAATTCATTGCTCGACGCCGGGCTGAAGCAGATCCCAGACGGCGTGCACGAGGCCGAGGTCTCGGCCGAACTGGCGAACACCCGACTGATCGCACTCGCCGAAGCACGAGGCTGGAAACCGTCGAACGTACAACACGTGATGACCACCTCGGCCGGGGTGATTGCCGCCTCGGCACCGGTCGACTCCTCCCGTGTACGGCTCGCTACACCTGCCGACGTCGACGCGATTCGCCCGTTACACGACGGCGAGTTCCCCAACACGCACACGTCTGCCGATGTGTTGCCTGAGAAACTCACCACGCTCGTCGCGTCCGACGAGCACGGTGCAGTCGTCGGGTACATCGCGGGACAGGTCCATCCCGACGGCGAGGGCTACATCGACTACATCGTGGTCGACGATTCGGCGCGCCGGACGGGTCGTCTTCATCAAGAGCGACATCCCCGACCAGGATTGGCGTGGCCGTGACAACAATCACATGGCGGCGCTCGACCTGGTGATCGAGATTCCCCAGGGATTCAACTCGGACATTGCCGATGGCAGCGGGGATCTGGATATCACCGATGTAGGGGCTCTCGAGGCGAGCGACGGCTCGGGCGAGATCATCATCAGGAACGCAGGCTCGGTCGAGATCAACGATGGGTCGGGTGAGATCACGATCGACAACATTCGTGGCGACGTCCGGGTGAGCGACGGCTCGGGCGACATCAACGTCAACAACGTCACCGGCTCGTTCACGGTGAAGACCGACGACTCAGGCGGAATCAGCGCCACCGACGTAAGGGGCTCTGTTCTCGTAGAGAACGATGGCTCGGGTGGTATCGATGCGACCAAGATCGGACGTAATTTCACAGTGGAGTCCAAGGGGAGCGGCTCGATCCGATACCGCGAGGTGAGCGGCCAGGTCGACATTCCCGAGCGCCACCGAAATCGCGAGAGAGACGACTATCGGTAGCCCATTGTCGAAACAGTGCTGATAACGTCGGCCACAGGGAGAGCCGTACCGGCGGAGCGCGCGAGCCTGGCCGCGTCGTCCATCCCGTGGCCGCTTTACGCCGTCGTCCTCGCGTCGACGTGCATCGTCATCGGCCTGATCTGGGACATCTCGTGGCACCGCACCGTAGGGCGCGACACTTTCTGGACGCTCGCGCACGTGCTGGAGCAGGTCGCCGCCGTGATCGCCGGGCTCAGCTGCGGATGGCTGGTTCTTCACACCACATTCGCGGGAACGACGGAAGCGCGCGACCGATCGGTGCGCTTCTGGCGCTACTTCCAGGGTCCGCTGGGCGCGTGGGTTTGCATCTGGGGCACGCTGATGATGATCACATCAGCCCCGTTCGACGACTGGTGGCATAACGCGTACGGGCTCGACGTCGAGATCATCAGCCCACCCCACATGGTCCTGGCGTCGGGAATGATCGCCATCCAGATCGGCGCGATCCTGATGACCGTCGCCGCACAAAACCGGTCGTCGGAAGAAGATCAGGGGATGTACCGCGCGATGTACGCGTACGCGGCCGGGATCCTCATCACCATGATCGCGACGGTGATTCAGGAAGACGCCAGCGTTGGAAACCAGATGCACGGGTCCAAGTTCTACATCATCACGGGCTGGGTGATTCCGCTGTTCCTCATCGGCCTCGCCCGCGGGTCGCGACTCCGGTGGCCCGCCACCACGATAGCCGCCATCTACTCGGTGATCACGCTGGGAATGATGTGGATTCTCCAGATGTTCGAGGCGACTCCGATGCTGGCGCCGATCTACAACCCGGTGACCCACATGGTGCCGCCCGCGTTCCCGCTGCTGATCATCGTTCCCGCTGTCGCGGTAGACGTCCTGATGCGAAAGTTCGGGCAGCGAAACGACTGGAAGCTGGCCGCGCTTCTCGGTGTGACGTGGGTGGCGGTCATGGTGGCGGTCCACTGGTTCTGGGCTGAGTTCCTGGTGTCCCCGGCGGCGAGAAACTTCGTCATCGGCGCCGATCAGTGGTCCTACACAGACCGCCTCGGGCCGTGGCGCTACGAGTTCTGGACATTGGACCGCGATGCGGCACGACAGTGGAGTCCGCTCGCCTTCGCCAAAGGGCTGGGGATTGCAGTGGTCCTGGCGATCGTCGCCTCCAGGATCAGCCTTTTCTGGGGCAACGGACTTTCGCGAGTGAAGCGTTGAGCCGCCCGGTCGCGATTGCGAAGTCGATTCTCTCGCGCACGGTGGGAATCACCGGCCTCCTCCTCGTCGCCGCGGCGCACGTCGGAAGTCCCGACGCATGGTATGAGGGAACAGCGGGGCCGTACCACGTAGTCATTCAGGTTGCCACGCCCGGCGTCGTGCCGGGTGTCGCCAAGGTTTATGTGCGGGTGACGGGAACGGGCGTCGCGCAGGTCACCGTCGGGGGGAATCGCTTCGACGCGCTTGCATCGGCGCCACCGCCTGAAGTCGCCAAGCCGGTCGAGGGAGATCCCGGTCTCTATCTGGCGCCACTCTGGATCATGTCCGGCGGCTCCAACAGCGTCACGGTCGATGTGTCGGGCGCCCTCGGCTCCGGCAAAGCGGTGATCCCGGTAGTAGTGGTAGCGGACCGACGGCTGGAGATGAACCCGCTGCTCGGAGCCGGACTTTCCGCGGTGGGACTTTTTCTCTTCGTCGGACTGGTCACAATCATCGGGGCCGCCGTGCGAGAAGGTGTCCTGTCGCCGGGCGTCGAGCCCGACGATCGGCGGCGCTGGAAAGCGCGGCTGGCGATGGCCGGAGGGGCCGCATTCATCGCGCTCCTGCTCTTCGGTGGCTCGCGCTGGTGGAAGAGCGAGGACACGAGCTTCACCAACAACATGTACAAGCCGCTCAGCGCGACCGCGGCTATCGACTCGAGTGGCGGAGGGGGGGCGAAGACACTGCGCTTGGCTATCTCGGACTCGATCTGGATGATGCGGAACGACACCGCCTGGCTTCGGCACCACAATGCCAGCAAGTGGACACCGCTCATCTCCGACCACGGCAAGATCATGCACGCATTCATGGTGCGGGATCCGGACATGCTCGCCTTCGCCCATCTGCATCCCATCACCACCGATTCGGTGACGTTCAGCTCGGCGCTTCCACCGCTGCCGCCGGGACGTTACCGCGTGTACGGCGACATCGTTCACGAGAGCGCCTTTACCCAGACGCTTTCTACCACTGTCAATCTGGCTCAGGGGAGCACGGGCGGAGGCGCGGCTACGGACAAGGACGACGCAACGTTCGCCACCGCCGTGCCGCCCGCCGGGGGGAGAGCGGTGATAGACGAGGGTACGGTGATGACGTTCCAGGGAAGCGGAGAGCGCTTCGTCGAAGGGAGAGGCAAGTCACTGCGGTTCGCGTTGACGGATGCGCAAGGGAAGCCGCTCGCGCTCGAGCATTACATCGGGATGTCCGGCCACGCGGTGGTGTCGCGCGATGACGGCGCCGTGTTCGTGCACCTGCATCCGAGTGGAACGGTTTCGATGGCATCGCAGATGGCATTCGCGATGCGCGAGCCCGGCGACAGCATCGCCGGACGCCTGGGCAGAAGAATGAACGAGATGGATTCTTCTCACGTCTCGCTGCCGCCGCTTCCAGCCGATGGCGTGATCAGCTTTCCCTACGCGTTCCCCAAGCCCGGTAACTACTTCGTGTGGGTCCAGGCCAAACACGATGGGCGCGTGCTGACGGGCGTCTTTCCGGTCGAGGTCGAGCCCCGCCAGCGGTAGATCGCGCGCTCAAGCGCGATTTCTTGCACATTTATTGCCGCAGAGCTGTCGAAAGTGGAAAACGCATGCTGCGCCGGTGCGCTGCCTTCCGCTCGAATCCTCGACAAT
>JANNHK010000034.1:0-8892 GCA_031404355.1 Actinomycetes bacterium | reverse complement strand
GTGACGGGCACGTCCTTCGCCTTCGACCAGTACACGGGTTGGAAGTAGAAGTGCATCGAGTCCTTCACGGCCCGCACGGGGTCGACGATGAACGCGAGCGTGTCGTCGTCGAGCGTGATGCCGTACGACTCGCGCATCTGTTCGGGGTCGTCGGGCGGACCGGGTGTCGTGAGCACCCACCCGTCGCGCTGCGCGGCTTCGATTCCCGCCACGACGCGTTCGCGGTGCTTCGGCTTCATGCAGTCGAGCCCCGTGCCGCCTTCGGGCGCGACCGACGCGGCCGAGAGCACGATGTGCCGGACGCGCGGCGCGAGCGCCGCGGCAACCCCCGGCGTGAACAGCCCACCCGAGGAATGTGCGACGAGGATCACGTCGGTGGCGCCCATCGCGTTCACATCACGTACGACCGATTCGACGCACTCGTCGACCGTGAGCGTCATCGGGTCGGCCGGCCTCCCCGCGCGACCCGGCAGGTCGACCGCGAGTGCCGGGTAGTCGAGGTACGGCAGCAGCCGGTCCCAGAACCGCGCCGTCGACGCGCCACCGTGGATGAACACAAAGGTCGGACTCACGAGCCGAGAATCTACGCGCCGCCGCCCCGACCCGAAATTGCGACGTACGGCGACCGAAACGGTCGGTGATGTCTAGTGGCGCAATTTCGGAGGGAACCTCTACCCGAGGCGGGCGGCGAACCATTCGTTGGTGCGCGCGGCCCACATCTTGGTGATCGTGCAGTCGACCATCATGAATGCGTGCGGTAGCTCGGGCGCGACGAACAGGTCGACGTCGACGCCGGCCGCCGCGGCCCGTGACGCGAGCATCAGGGAGTCGTCGAGCAGGTGGTCGCACGACCCGACGCTCACGAGACTCGGCGGCAGGTCGCGCAGGTCCGCGTACGCGGGCGAGATCTCAGGCCGGCGCCGCTCTTCCGACGTCATGCCGGGCACGAAGAGGTCGGTAAAGAACTCGATACCGTCAACCGTGAGTATGTCGATGCCGTCGTGCGGCCGCAGCCCGCGCTGGCTCGGTGAGCGGCCCCAGTCGTACACGCCGAACACGAGGTTCAAGCCGCCGACGCGGTCGATCGCACCGAGTTCGTCGCGCACCCGCAACGCCGTGATCGCGGCCATGTAGCCGCCCGCCGACTCGCCCCCGATGAGGATGCGCGGCGTCCCGAACTCCTTCTCACCGTTTTCGAGCAGCCACTTCGCGACCGCGAGGCCGTCGTCGGGACCGGCCGGCCACGGGTGCTCGGGTGCCTTGCGGTAGTCAACCGAGATCACGGCCACGCCCTGGGTCTTCGCGAACTCGCGGTTCGGGTAGTCCATCATCTCGGGCGCGCCCGACATCATCCCGCCGCCGTGGAAGTGCAGGTACGCCGCGCGCGCTGCGCCTTCGGGCTTGAACACGCGACACCGAACACCGGCGATCGTGCGCTCGTCGGCCTCGGGCACCTTCACATACGACGACGCCAGCAGCGCCCGGTGCGCCGCGACCCGTTCGTCGCGTGACATGTTCGATTCGTCAGGTCGATCGCCCAAGGTGAAGAACCCGACCCCGTTCGTCACCGCATCGCGGGCCTCGGCCCGCAGCGCTTCCACCTCGTCGGACCACAACCGAAATGCCGTCATGGGCTCAGTCTCTCGCGCGGGCGAACACGAATCCACGCCCGGTGTGGCCAGGCGTCTCAATGGGTCGGTCGACCTCGGCTACCAGCGTGTAGCCGAGCTTCCGGGGCACCGCGGCACTGGCAACGTTCGCAACGTCGCACGTGATCTCGATGTGTTCGAGATCGGAGAGGTGCTCGAAGCCGGCGGCGGTGAGGGCCCGGGCCGCCTCCGTCGCGTACCCGCGCCCGGTCCGGTCGGTGCGGACGAAATAGCCGATGCTGCATACGGCGGGTTCGCCACGGTGCAACCCGCAGGTGCCGACCATCGTCCCGTCGGGCTCGAATATTCCGTAGCCGAACTCGCTCCCGAGTTCGAAGGAGGCGTACGCCGTCCGCAGCATCTCCATCTCGGCGTCGCGTGTCGGCATCTCCTGCGCCCACGTCATCCATGCCTGCAGCTCCGGGAACGAGCCGTCGACGAGCTCCATCAACGGATCGATGTGCTCGGCCCGCCAGCGCCGGAGCGCGATCGGCCCCGCGGCAAGCTCGTCGGGCAGTTTCGCCGTCATGCGTCGCGGGCGGCCACGAGGGCGCGGTGGAGCGATGCGTTGTCGAGTTGCAGTGCTTCGTCCCACTCAAACCAGCGCACCTGCTGGCTCTCCCCCGGCGGCGGGTTCGGATCCTCGTCGGGCGCGTGAAACAGGTAGCGCAAGTCGAGGTGCGTGTGCCCCTTCGGCCCCGCGTGCACGTCGACGTTCACCAGCCGTGGCGAGCCACCCGCGTGCCGCACCGCTAACCCCGTCTCCTCGACGGTCTCCCGCAGCGCCGCGTCCCACGGCATCTCACCGGGGTCGATGTGGCCACCCGGCTGAAGCCAGATGTGCACGCGCCGGTGCAGCAGCAAGACCACCCCGCGCGGGCCGACGGCCATGCCCGACCCGGTCATGTGCACTTCGTCGCCGTCTTCGTCGAGCGGGCGATCGAGACGAGCCATCTCGGCGAGAATCAGTTTCTGCGCGGCGCGCTCGATGTCGCCGGCCGGTTCCTGCGCCGCAACGTGGTCGTACGTCGCCTGCCAACGCGCGTCGCGCACTCCTAACCGAGGTCGGGGCCGTAGATACCGACGAAGCTCACCATCTCGCCCGGGTAGCCGCCGAGGTTGTGCGAAAGCGCGAGCCGCTTGTCGGTCGCGATCTGGCGCTGCTCCCCTGCTTCGCGGCGCATCTGGAGCCAGCACTCGAACACCATCCGCAGCCCGCTCGCACCGACCGGGTGCCCGAACGACTTCAGGCCACCGTCGGGGTTGACCGGGATGTCGCCGGTGAGGTCGAAGGAGCCTTCGAGGACTTCCTTCCACGCGGTGCCGCGCTCGGCGAAGCCGAGGTCTTCGTAGATCAACAGTTCGGCGGGCGTGAAGCAGTCGTGCACTTCAGCCATCGCGATCTCGCCGCGCGGGTCGGTGACACCGGCCTGCGCGTACGCCTCCTTACCCGACACATTGATCTCGGGGAACCACGTGTAGTCGTAGTCGGGGTCGGCGTTGCCGGAACAGTTCCCCGCGACGAACGACAGAGCCTTGATGTAGATCGGCTTGTCGGTGTAGTTGTGCGCGTCCTCGGCTCGCACGATCACGGCCGCGGCCGAACCGTCGGCGACACCCGAGCAGTCGTACACGCCGAGGTTGCCCGCCATGAGCGGCGCGTTGCAGATCGTCTCGATCGAGACTTCCTTCTTGAACTGCGCACGCGGGTTCCGGGCGCCGTTGTAGTGATTCTTCTGCGAGATACGCGCCAGTGCCTCGCGGACCTGCTCGTCGCTGACGCCGTACTTCTTGCCGTACGCCGGTGCGCACATCGCGTACATCGCCGCGGCCGTCAACGTGCGGCCGGTGCCGTCGGTCGGTGTCTTGCCCGCACCCACGAGGCCCTGGTAGCCGGAGTCCTTGACCTTCTCGACGCCGATCGCCATCGCGATGTCGTACGCGCCGCTCGCAACCGCGTACGACGCGTTGCGCAACGCCTCGGCGCCGGTCGCGCAGAAGTTCTCGACCCGGCTGACCGGCTTGCCTTCGAGTTGCAGCGGCCGGGCCAGCGCCATGCCGCTCATGCCCGACATCGCGGTGCCCAGCCAGTACGCGTCGACCGTCTGCTTGTCGACACCCGCAGACGCGAACGCCTCGTTGGCGGCGTCGATGAGGAGGTCGTCGGCGCCCTTGTCCCAGTGCTCGCCGAACGGCGTGCACCCCATGCCGACGATCGCGACTTGGTCCTTGATGCCGTGCGAAGCCATGTGGATGCTCCAGTACCGGTATTGGCTACGCCCGGACGGGGCGCGCCTTCCAGAAGTAGTTGTGAATGCCATCGGCGGTGAACAGTCGGCGGAACGTCATCTCGACCTGCTGGCCCATCGCGAGCGAGTCGGCCTCGACGTCGCACAGCTCGACCGGCAGGCGGCCGCCGCCGGCGAAGTCGACGATCGCGAACACGATGGGCGGGCTCGGCGAGTACGCGATGCGGTCGATCGTGAACGTCGCGATTGTCCCGCGCACGTCGGCCATCGGTGCCGCGTCCATGTCGTCCTGCGCGTCGCCGTCACGCGAAATGCGCGCGGGCGGCAGGTGTAACGCGCCCGACGAGCGGTCGCGCGACCCGACGAATGCGTACTTCCACTCCTCGGTACGGCCCGACACCGACGCCGAGATGCGATCGGGCTCGGGTCGGCGCGGCGGCTCGACCGTGATGATCTGGCGCCACGTGAGGAACTTGCCGTACGGGATATCGGCCGCGGTCGCGACCTGCATCGCAACCGGCCTATCGGCGCGGTACTGCGCGATCGCGTCGGTGGTGCGGAAGATCGCGGCGTCGACGCCGTCGGACAGGCTCACGAGCGCGATGACTTGTCCGGGTGTCGCCGTCTCGAGGACGTTCGCAAGAAGCAACGCCGGATGCGTGGTGCCGGTCTGGCCGACCGTCGCGCTGAGGTCGTCGGCGATCTGCTTCGCGCCGAGTTTGCCGCCTGCGCCCTTTACGGCGCGCGTGTGCGGGCCGGTCACGATGGTGACGTCGACCTGGTCGGCGTTCACTCCGGCGGCTTTCAGTGCCGCGTTCCAAGCTTCGTCGGTGAGCGGGAGCAGCTTCGTCTCGCCGAAACGCTCCTCCCACTGGCGAGGGCGCGGGTCGCCCGGCGTGCGCCACCGGTCGATGAACTCCTCGGTGCGCTGCGCGCCACCGAGATACTCGGCGATGACCGGGCCGTCGGTGTCGTCGCCGACGAGGATCGCGGCGGCGCCGTCGCCCTGCACCGACTCGTCGGCACCCGTCGGCAACCCGACACGAATGTCGGAGCTCACGACGAGGATCGGGTCGCGGCTGCGTAGCGCGGCGAGCAACGAGCCCACACCGCTGCGGACCGCGCCACCCATGTCGAGCGCCGTGATGTCGGAGTCGAACCGCAGCGCCGCGTGAATCGTCGTCGCGTTCGTCTTCTCGAGATAGGCGGGGTCGGCAGTCGCGAACCACAGCGCGCTCGGGCGGACCTCGGTGGAGCGCAGCGCCTGGCGCGCCGCCTCGACGCCCATCGTGGTGGTGTCCTCGTCGTACGAAGCGACGGAACGCGTGCCACGCCCGCCCCCCGACCCGAAGAACGCCTTGACCTCAGCCCGCTGGAGCCGCCGGTAGGGCACGTAGCCCGCGGCGCTGATCACACCTCGCATGGGAACGGAGTCTATGACGCCCGTGTCATACAGTCTGAAGCCGATGCGACTCGGAGACGTCTCCAATCCTGGTGCGGAGGGCTACGGCAAACCGCTCGACGGGGTGCGGATCCTCGCCCTCGAACAGATGCAGGCGTTGCCCTACGCGACGATGCTGCTGGCCCGGTTGGGCGCCGACGTGGTCAAGGTCGAGCACCCCCGTGACGGCGAATCGGGCCGGGGCTCGGTGCCGTTCATGACCGACACGGCGGGCGACCGTTCCGGCGCCACGTTCGTGCGCAACGCGCTCGGCAAGCGCAGCGTCGGCATCGACCTGAAGCAGGCGGCCGGCCGCGAACTGGTGCTCGCACTCGCGCCGCATTTCGACGCGTTCGCCGAGAACTTCAAGGCCGGCACCCTGACAAAGCTGGGGCTCGACTACGAGGCCGTCGCCGCGGTGCACCCGAGCGTCATCTACCTGAGCGTCTCGGGGTTCGGGAACACCACCGACTCGCCCTACGGCACCTGGCCCGCGTACGCGCCCATCGCGGAAGCGATGTCGGGTCTCTACGAGTACAAGCGCCGCGGCGACGACCCGCCGGTCGTGGGTCCTGCCGGCGCGCTCGGCGACATCGGCTCGTCGATGTTCGGCGCGGTCGGACTCCTCGCCGCGCTCCGGCACCGCGACCGCACCGGTGAGGGGCAGTACGTCGACATCGCGATGTACGACTCCATGGTCGCGATGGCGGACCTCGTCGTGAACTTCTGGTCGATGGGTCTGCGCGGCAACCGCATGGCGCCGCTCATCATGGACGGCTTCCGCGCGCGTGACGGCTGGTTCATCGTGCAGGTCGGTCGCGAGCACCAGTTCGAACGCCTCGCCCGAATGCTCGGCTGCGACTCGTGGCTGACCGACCCCCGGTTCGCGACCCGCGAGGGCTGGCGCGAGCACCTCGACGACGTCATCCGTCCCGCGATCGAGGCGTGGGCCGCCGACAAGGGCAAGGTCGAAGCGTGCGGCGCGCTGGCCGACGCCGGCATCGCGGCGGGACCGTGCAACACGCCCGAAGACATCGTCGCCGACCCGCACGTCGCGATGCGCGACATGCTCGTCGAGGTACCCCGCACCGACGGAGTCGCCGACCCCGTCCTCGTCCCCGGCAATCCGGTCAAGATGACGAAGGTCGCGCAGGGCCCCGAGCGCTACCCGCCGACGATCGGCGAACACACCGCCGAAGTACTGCGCGCCGAACTCGGCCTGAGCGACGCCGAACTCGAGAAGCTCCGCGCCGACGGCGTCGTCAACTGACGCCGCGGTTCACAGGAAACCCGCAGCGCGCTCCCAGAGAACGGCCTGGGGCGGTTGTCATCGTGGGCGCATGCGATCGACGGCAATGAATCGACGCCACGCCCTGCGCCTGCTGGGCGGAGGCGCCGGACTGCTCGTCGTCGCGGCTTGCGGGTCGAAGGGCTCGAACTCGCAGGCCGCGCCGACGAGCACAAGTTCCGGCAACACGAGCGCGACTTCCTCGACCGAGTCGGCGGAGTCGTGTTCGACACCCATACCCGAGGAGACGGCCGGGTTCCCGGGCGACGGGTCGAACGGGCCGAACGCGCTCGCCGAGGACGGTGTCGTGCGCCGCGACATCCGTTCGAGTTTCGGCTCGGGCTCCGGTACCGCCGACGGTGTCCCGCTCGACGTGACCCTCACCGTGCTCGACGGCGGGACGTGCACGCCACTCGCCGGCGCCGCCGTGTACCTGTCGCACTGCGACCGTGAGGGGCGCTACTCCATGTATCAGGACGCGGCCGACGCGAACTACCTGCGCGGCGTGCAGGAGACCGACGCCGACGGCACGGTCACGTTCACCTCGATCTTCCCCGCTGCGTATTCGGGCCGGTGGCCGCACATCCACTTCGAGGTGTATTCGAGCGTCTCGGACGCAACCGGAGGCGGCACCCCGATCGCGACGTCGCAGCTCGCGTTCCCCGAAGACGTGTGCGCAGTCGTCTACGCGACCGACGGCTACGAACAGAGCGTTTCGAACCTCGCCCGCAGCTCACTCGACTCCGACAACGTGTTCAGCGACGGTCACGACCAGCAGCTCGCGACCGTGACGGGCGATGTCGGTTCGGGGTACGTAGCCACGCTCTCGTTCGCCGTGTAGGTGTGCTCAACTGAAGGCCGATGGTCGTCAAGCGGCGTGCAGCGCGAGTTCTCATCCTCGCCGACGACTCGGTGCTTCTGATCAAAGGCTTCGACCCGGCGCGGGGCGACACGGCGGCGTGGTGGCTCACCCCCGGCGGCGGGCGTGACGACGGCGAGTCACTCGAAGAAGCGGCCGTGCGAGAAGTGTTCGAGGAAACCGGCCTGCGCGTTTCGGTCGACGACATCGGTCCGGTCGTCGCGACACGCGTGGCCGACTTCGAGTTCGACGGTCGTCAGTACCACCAAGAGGAGGCGTTCTTCGCCGTCACGGTCGACGCGTTCACGCCTCACGGCGACGGTTGGGACGAGGTCGAACAACGCATGCTGCTCGAGCATCGGTGGTGGACCGTCGAAGAACTCGCGGCCACCGACGAGACCGTGTACCCCGTCGAAATTGTCGCGCTGCTGCGGGCCGTGTTCGCCGGTGACATCACCGAGCCGATCGAGCTGAGCGGGGATTAGCTCCGAAAACTCGCGAACCGCGGCGGGTCATCTCCAGGGCCGCCACGCGCACGCACTGCTCGCGGGCGGCGCGCTCGCGATCACCGAACTGTTCCCCGGCATCATGGAGGAAATGTTCGAGGGTGGCGCCACGCCCATCGATTTCAACCAGGGCCGCTGGTACCAAGCCGGCGGCTACCGGGCCCCGTCGTTGCTCGACGCCGACGTCGTCGGCGCGACCCGCCCGTACATCGAAGGTCATGTGCGCCGCCGCACCGCCGCGCTTACGAACGTCACCATCGAGACCGGCCTCAGCGTGACCGGCCTGGCCTTCGACGGTGAGCGCGTGCGCGGCGTGCGCCGCGAAGACCGCTGTATGGCGACGCGCACGTTACGCGTCGAGCTTCGGCGCCGCCGCACCGACCGACTACGAGAGCTTCTGCGACATCGCTGCGTCGCTGCCGTCGTCAGAACTCTCCGACGCTCGCCCACGCCGGGCCGCTCACGGCAGTGATGTCGCACCGCCTCCCGTCGAGCCGGCGGCGCCGGTACGAGAAGCAGACCCACGCGCCGACCGGGTTCGTCGCGCTGGGCGACTCGCCGTGCAGTTTCAACCCGATTTACGGGCAGGGCATGAGCAGCGCAGTGTCGACCTGGTCAACCGCTACATGGGGCGGGTACTGCTCGCCGCGCGGGTGTCGCCCGAGGTGAACACGGCGATGATCCTCGTGCAGAACCTCATCGCCCCGCCGAGCACGCTGTTCAAGCCCAAGATGATCCGCACCGTGCTGCGGGCGGCGCGGACCGCGGGCGTCGTAACGACGCCCGCGGCCGCGAGGCAGCAGGTGCGCCGGGCGGCGTAGGGCGCCACCGAAACGCGTCAAAGAATGTCGAATAACCCATGTGGGTTAAGGGTTATTTGCCAACAATACGAACGTAATT
>JANNHK010000033.1:0-16097 GCA_031404355.1 Actinomycetes bacterium | reverse complement strand
TACGCGTACCCAGAACGAGGGGGGGAGAATCGATGACTGCAGCAGACAACGTCCTCACGGGTGTCGCGCTGGTCACCGGTGGGGGAGGCGGCCTCGGCCGTGCCATCGCCGTTCGCCTGCGCGCCGAGGGCATGCAGGTCGTCACCTCCGACCTCCCCGGCAGAGGTGGCGACATCGACGCGAACGTCACCGACGCCGCCGCGATGACCGCGCTGGCCGCGGCGATCGTCGCCGAGCACGGGTCGCTCGACATCGTCGTAGCCAATGCGGGAATTGGTGTCGCGGGACTCGCGGAGTTGGTGCCCGCGGAGGCGTGGGTGCGATCGACCGACGTGAACATCCAGGGGGCGGTGAACACCTTGCTGGCCGTATATCCGGGGATGATCGAACGGCGCCGCGGCCACCTCGTGTTCATGGCGTCGCTCGCCGGGCTCGGAGCCACCCCGCTGATGACTCCGTACGCGATGACGAAGTTCGCCGTCATCGGACTCGCGACGAGCCTGCGACCCGAGGCCGCCCGCCATGGCATCGGCGTGACCGTCGTGTGCCCCGGACCCGTCGACACCGATCTGCTCGACAGTGGCGGCGCGGCGGGTCACGTTGCCGGCGGCGTGAACATTCGGCGGTACCTCACCGACGTCGCGGGGAAGCCGCTGAGCGCCGACTCGGTTGCCCGGGCAACGCTGCGCGGCGTCCGCCGCAACCGAGCGGTTGTCACGCCCGGCCGAGCCGGGCTTCTTTGGCGCCTCGCGCGCCTCTCGCCGGGCCTGCTCGAACGGGCGAGCGCCGCCGGCATGGCCAAGGAATTGCGGAAGCACTAGAACACGCCCCGTGGAAACGACCTTCGAGGTGCGCGGCGCCCGACTGGCCGCAACTGTGTTCGGAAGCGGGACCCGCTCCTTCATCTGGTCACACGGGCTTATCAGCAGCCGCGCCGCGGAGGATGCACTCGGGATCGCCGACTGGACGCCCGTGGCCGCCGCCAAACGAGTCGTGCGCTACGACGCGCGCGGTCACGGCCGGTCGAGTTCCGGCGTTCCCGACTCGCTGCGGTGGTCGGAGCTGGCCCTCGACATGATCGGCGTGGCCGACGCCGCCGGCATCGACCGATTCGTCGCGGGCGGGGCGTCGATGGGGTGCGCGACCGCGCTCCACGCAGCCGTGCTCGCGCCGGAACGGGTCGAGGCACTCGTGCTCCAGATCCCGCCGACCGGGTGGGAGACGCGCGCCGCGCAGTCGGAGCTGTACGCGGGTGGCGCCGCCTTCCTGGAGACGATGCCGCAGCGTGCCCTCGAGTTCATCGCGGCCGGCGTCGACACGACACCACCGCTCGGCGCGGTCATGGCTGCTGCCTTCCCGCAGGCGACCGCGATCATGAAAGAGCAGATCTTGGCGCTCGATCCGGCGCGGCTCGCGACCGCGTTCGCCGGCGCAGCCCGTTCCGACCTTCCGGATCGGGAGGACGTCGCCCGGGTCGAGGCGCCCGCACTGATCCTGGCGTGGCTGGGCGACCCCGGGCATCCGCTCGGCACCGCCGAGGAGCTGCACGCGTTGCTCCCGAACAGCGAACTGCACATCGGGGCGACGTTCGAAGACGTGCAGGGTTGGGGTGCCCGCATCGCGAGCTGGCCGTAGTCCCCAAAAGCGACAATTCCGTTTACAACGCGTCAGTCTCGGCGTATCCTCTTATCGACGTCGGGACACGGCCGACCGCAAAGGTTGGTCGTTTCGGCAACGGACGTGGCCGGACGCCCGCTCACCAACGTGGTGGGCGCGCAAAGAGGCTGCCGGGTGGCAGCCACAGGAGGCCAACGTGTCCATCGTCATCATCGGCGCAGTCGTTGTGTTCGCCGCGTTCGCGGCGCTCGCAATTCTGTTGTCGATCAACACCATCGGCCCGACCGAAGTCGGGTTGGTGACCAAGCGCGTTTCACTGAAGAAGCTGGTAGACGACGACCCGATCGCGTTCCACGGCGAAGCCGGCTACCAGGCCGAGATGCTCATGCCGGGTCTGCGGTTCAAGCTCTGGCCGATCTTTGCCGTGCGCAAGTACCCGTGGGTGCAAGTGCCGGCGGGTGAAATCGGTGTGGTCATCGCGCAGATCGGCAAACCGTTGCCGATCGGTGCCAAGAGCGCGGTCTACAAGCCCGAGTTCGCGAACTTCTCCGACCTCGCCGCGTTCCAGGCCGGCGAAGGCCAGAAGGGTGTGCAACGGCCGGTGCTTCCCCCGGGAACGCTGATGCCGATCCACCCCGTCGCGTTCATGGTGGTGACGGCGCGCCAGGTGTACGGCGTGCCCGTGTCCTCGGACGTGGCGGCGCGAGCGGGCGCGACGGGCGGAGTGTTGCGGCCGGAATCGTTCGGACTCGCGGCCGAACAACTCCAAGTCATGGTGATCGCGCCGCGCGGTCCGCAGGACCAGATCGGCATCGTCACCGTGCTCGAAGGTGAACCGCAGGAATCGGGCGACATCGCGAGCCGCCTCGGTGGCTTTTCCGACGAAGCGCGCATGGAGCAGGACAACGCCAACAACTCCGAGCTGATCGAGCGGCTCCTCGGCTCGAAGAACGTCCTGCACAACAACTACCAGGACTTCCAGGGCTTCCTGGACGCCGGTGGCCGCATCGGCCTCCAGCACGACCCGTTGTTGTACGGCGCGTACCTGCTGAACCCGTTCCTCGTGCGCGTGGAGATGGTGCCGATGCTCGTCATCAACCAGGGCGAGGTCGCGGTCATCAAGGCGTATGTCGGTCAGCCGACACTCGACACCTCCGGGACCGAGTTCAAGTTCGGTTCGATTGTGCGCCCCGGACACCGTGGCATCTGGCAGGAGCCGTTGCGCACGGGCAAGTATCCGATCAACCCGCGTGTGTACGCGGCCGAGATTGTGCCTACGTCGATCCTCACGCTCAACTGGGCGGACGCGGTGTCGCAGGCCCACAACCTCGACTCGCAGCTGTCGCCCATCGACGGCAAGAGCCGTGAGGGGTTCGTGTTCCGCATCGATCTCCAGGTGCAGATCCACGTTCCCGACACGCGGGGCGCCGAAGGTCATCTCGATGGTCGGCACGATGCAGAACCTCGTGAACGAGGTGTTGCAGTCGGCGGTCGGCAACCACTTCCGCAACACGCTGCAGAGCTTGGAGGCGGTGCGGTTCATCGAGACCCGCCAACAGGTGCAGCTCGCGGCGTTCGAGGCGATCACCGAATACCTCGCGGCCTACGAGGTCGAGACACGCGGCGTCTACATCCAGGACGTCGAGTTCCCGGCCGAACTGGTCGAGGTGCTGACCACTCGTGAGATTGCGAACCAGGAAAAGACGACGTACGCCGAGCAGGAACGCGCCGAGATCGCGCGTATCGAGATGGCGAAGGCGAAGGGTACGGCCGACATGCAGGCCGAACTGGCCAAGTCGCAGGTCTCGATCGACATCTCGAGCAACGAAGCGCAGGCGCGCGAAGCACACGCTCGGGGTGAGGCGGCGTACGTCGAGCTGACCGGTAAGGCCGAAGCGTCGAAGACCGAAGCCATCGGTCTCGCGGAAGCCAAGGCGGTCGAAGCCCTCGGTCTCGCCCGCGCCGAAGGCTTCGAGGCGCAGACGCGTGCACTCGGGCAGGCGGCGACCGCGCTGGTTGCGGTCGCGAACGCGGTGGCCGAGGGTCGCATCACGATCGTGCCCGAGGTGCTCGTCACCGGCGGCAACGGTGGCGGTGCGCTCGACGGGCTCGCGGCGACGCTCATGCGTTCCCTCAACAACGGCAACGGCCTCTCGCTCGAAGACGCGAAGCCGAAGCCGGTCGACGAAACGCCGGTAGCCGCGGAGGTCGCCGGCTAGCGCGTTAGGTTGCGACCCATGCAGGTCGTCGGGTTGTGGCGGTATCCGGTCAAGTCGCTCCAGGGCGAGCGGCTCGACGCGGTGGACGTCGCACCCGACGGGCTGGCGGGTGATCGTGGGTTCGGCATTGTCGAGCGCGCCACGGGGTTCGTGCTGACTGCTCGGCGCGAGCCCCGTTTGCTGTTGGCGGCCGCCGCACTCGTCGGTGACGGCGTCGAGATCACGTTGCCCGACGGCCGCGTTGCGAACGACGACGCCGCGCTGTCGGAGTGGCTCGGGCGGCCGGTGGCACTCGCGAAGGCTGACACTGCCGTCGCCGGCACGTACGAGACCCAGCTCGACTTCGAGCACGAGGACACGGCTGACTGGTTCTCGTGGGAGGGCCCGACGGGCCCGTTCCACGATTCGACGCGCACGCGGGTGTCGCTCGTGTCCGAAGGCACCATCGGGGCGTGGGATGCCCGCCGGTTCCGTGCCAACGTGTTGCTCTCCGGCGACGGCGAGGACGAGTTCGTCGGCTCGACGATTAAGGTCGGGACCGTGGCGCTCGAGGTGACGAAACAGGTCGACCGCTGCGTCATGGTGACCCGCCCCCAACCGGCCATACCCGGGAGTGGCAGCATCGAACACGACCTCGACGTGCTGCGCACGATCATCAAGGACCGCGCCGGCAACCTCGCCATCGGCGCCCTCGTCACCCACCCCGGAACGATAAAAGTCGGCGACGCCGTTACCGCCTGACTTCCTTCCAGGCGATGCCTTTGTCGACGCGGGGTTCGCCGGGGAGGCCGAGGACGCGTTCGCCGATGATGTTCTTCATCACCTCGTCGGAACCGCCCGCGATGTGCGCGGCGGGCGCGCCGAGGAGCGGCTGGTGCCAGTGGAAGTCGTCGCCGCCCGCGACGCCGGCCGGGCCGACGATGGCGAGCGCGAGTTCGCCCATCTCCGTGTAGATCCGCGCGCCGAACAGCTTGCCGATGGAGCCTTCGGGTCCGGGCACCTTGCCCTGCGCCGCGGCCGTGAGCGTGCGCATGCCCAGGAACTTCGAGATGCGGCTCTTCGTGTACAAGCTCGCGAGACCTTGGCGGAGGATCGGATCGCCCGCGGCGCCGCGTCGTTGCGCGAGGTCGATGAGGTCGTGCACGCTGCCGCGCCCGCCACCTCCGCCGCCCGAACCGATCGCGACTCGCTCGTTCATCAGCGTCGTGATCGCGACGGTCCAGCCTTCGTTGACGTCACCGATCACGTGGTCGTGCGCCACGCGGACGTCGTCGAAGAACACCTCGTTGAACATGGCGCCGCCGTTCATCTGCTTGAGCGGCTTGATCGTCACGCCGGGCGCCTTCATGTCGACGATGAACGCGGTGATGCCCTTGTGCTTCTCGGCGTCGGGGTTGGTGCGGCAAATGACTTCGCCGTAGTCGGCGATCTGCGCGCCCGAGGTCCACACCTTCTGGCCGTTGAGGATCCACTCGTCGCCGTCGCGTACCGCTGTCATCGACAGTGACGCGACGTCGGACCCGGCGCCCGGTTCGCTGAACAGCTGGCACCAGATCTCCTCACCGCGCAACAACTTGGTGAGGTAGCGCTCCTTCTGCGCGTCGGTGCCGCACGCGCGCAACGTCGGGGCGATCATGCCGAGGCCGATGACGAACGCGTCACCGGGCACGTGGTGCTTTCCTTCTTCCTGGCCGAAGATCACCTGCTGCATGCCGGTGCCGCCGCGGCCGCCGAACTCGGGTTCCCACGTGATCTTGGCGAAGCCCGCGTCGAACTTCCTCGCCTGCCACTTCTTCGCGCGCACGATGTAGTCGGCGCTCGTGAACTCGCCCGACCCCTCGCCCGCGACCTTCGGCGCGTTCTCGGCGAGCCAGGCGCGGTACTCCTCGCGCCACGCGGCTTGTTCGGCAGTGTCGTTGAAGTCCATGGCGACGCCTTCGTCCTGGGCGTCGCGCCCGCTACTCCGAGGTCGAGGGCTCCTCGGGCGGTGCGGGCTCCGGCGCCGGATCGGCCGGTGGTGCCGGTTCGACCGGCGGAGGGGGAACGTAGCTGTCGAGCGCCGGTGTTGTCGTTTCCTGCGGCCGGTTCGCCTTCTTGCGCATGGCGAGCGGTACTGCGATCCCGATGACCAAGCCGACGACCGGGAGGATGAGCAACACGATGCTGTCGAGCGCGATGACGCCGAAGATCAGCAGGTCGACACCGATCAGCAGGCCGAGGAAGAAGCCCGAGATGGCACCGAGGACGGGACGGCCGCGCTTGCGCATCATCCACCTGCCCGAATCGCGACGACGAGACCGACTGCGCTGAGTGCGGTGAGGACGAGCGCGGGAATGGCGGCCGGGCTGCCGATGCCGCTCTCGCCGATCGTGACGGTGATCGAGCCCTCGCAGCGGATGCCCGCTTCTTCGTGGTATCCGCTCACCGGGATGGGGATCCCTTCGAGGACGCTCGGCACGTCGTATTCGTACGTGCCGTTCTTGGCGTACTCGTCGCTGGTGTCGCCCCAGCTGCCGACGGTCACGGATCCGATCCCGCCGGGGAGGTCGACGACGACCTCGCCGCTGACCGCGCGTTCGGCGGGTGCGCTCGGCGAGTCGACTGCGCCCTGCCAGGCGACGTCGCCACTGGCGGGCAGTCCCTCGGCCTCGTCGGTGACCTTCGGGTCGTAGGTCTCACCGTCGACGACGCCGGACGCCGAGCACGGGTCGTCGAGCTTGGCGTCGGCGGGCGTAGCGCCCAGCAACATCACCGCCCCGGCGAACCCCGCGACGGCCAGAAGTCGCCACCCCACGCGTCGGCGCATCCCCCGCCCCTCTCGTCGGCTTTCCGGAGGGTACGGGCGAAGGTGGCCCGGGTCAACGACCTGGGGTTACCGTCCGAGCCATGCCGACCTTGCACGATGCTGCCCTTGCCGACCTGCTCGCCCGGGCCCAGCGCGAAATCGACGAAGGGCACGTCCCTTCGTGCCAGCTCGCCCTGGCCCTCGACGGCGACGTGATCTTCGAGGCGACCCTCGGAGACGCGGCCCCGGATTCGCGCTACACGATCTTCTCCGCCACGAAGCCCGTCGTCGCAGGCGCCATGTGGATCCTGATCGGCGAAGGGGCAATCGACGTCGACCGCACCGTCGCTTCGTACATCCCGGAGTTCGGCGCCAACGACAAGGACGCGATCACCGTCGAGCAGGTGATGCTGCACACATCGGGGTTCCCGCGTGCGCCGTTCGCCGCGCTCGACTGGGACGACCGTGAGCGGCGCCTCGCCCGGTTCGACCGGTGGCGGTTGAACTGGGAACCGGGAACGCGCTTCGAGTACCACCCGACCTCGGCGCATTGGGTGCTCGCCGAACTCATCGAACGGGCGTCGGGCATGGACTTTCGCGAGTTCATCCAGACGCGCATTCTCGACCCGCTCGGGCTCACGCGCCTGAAGGTCGGTGTGCCCGAGTCCGAGCAGGACGACATCAACGACCTGGTGTCCACGGGCGAGCACGCGTCACCCGACGAGTTGATGGCGGCCATCGGTGTCGCCGAACTGCCGCTCACCGAGGTGACGCCCGCCGCGCTGATCGCGATGAACGCCCCCGCCGTGCGCGCCGTCGGCGTGCCCGGCGGCGGTGGCGTATCGACGGCCGGCGACCTCACCCGCTACTACCAGGCCCTGCTTCACGACCGGGCCGGGCTGTGGAAGCCCGAGGTCCTCGCCGACGCCAAGACGATGGTGCGCAACACCTTCCCCGACTACTTGGGGACGCCGGCCAACCGCACCCGGGGGCTGGTCGTCGCCGGATCTGACAAAAAATCCCATATGCGGGGGATGGGTCACACCGTTTCCGCCGGCGCGTTCGGGCACAACGGCGCCGCCGGTCAGATCGCGTGGGCCGACCCCGAAACGGGCGTCTCGTTCGCGTATCTCACCGACGGCAACGACCTCCACGAGCTGCGCCAATGGCGGCGTACCTCGGCATTGGCGAGTCGCGCGGGCAACTGTGTGACCTGACAGTTGCGCAGGGGTGCGCGCCTCGTAAGATTGCACTGGTCGTGCACATCACCTTCGTGTGCGGTGTTTCCAATGGGGGGAACGAGTGGACGTTCGCAAGGTCGGAATCTGGATGGTTGCCGTCGGCGGCGCCGCACTCTCGGTCGGAATCGTGCTCGACGCGATACAGCAGGCCGACGACCCGACGCTCGCGTCGAAGGAAGGGATCTTCGACCTTTCGCGTTTCGCGCATGCGCTGTTCTTCGGTGGCATGGCGGTCGCGATCCTCGGGTTGTTCGCGTTGCTCGTCGGTGCGCACCTCTATGGCGGCGACGGACGCGTCACGGTCGGACGCCGCATCATGCAGATCGGTGCGCCGATCGCCGCAGTCATCGTGCTCGGCGCGACTGCCGCAGCGGCGAGCAACACCGCGTTGGGTGAACCGAGCGGCGACGCGGCCGCGACCGCGGGCGAAGCAACCACCGCCGACGCCGCCGCGACCGACGAGATGGCCGAACACGCGCACGGCGAAGAGGCCGCGACCGACGCGACCGGTGAAACCACCGAGCACGCGCACGGTCCTGTCATCGAAGGCACCGCGACCGGCGACTCGCCCTGCGAGGTTGCGCAGCCGACCCCGGCTTCGCCCGGACAGGTTGGTACCGGCGAAGGCGGTTCCGAAGAAGTGATCGGCGAGCACGGCGGCCGCGGCATGGTGAAGCAGACACCGCTCACGCCCGAAGAGATGGTCGCGCTCCAGGAGCAGATGGTCCAGGCCCGCACCGTTATCGAGAAGTACCCGACCGTCGCCGACGCGGAAGCGGGCGGCTACCACATGTCGACGGTGTACGTGCCGTGCATCGGCGCGCACTACACGAACATCGCGCTCGTGCCTGGTTTCGACCCGACCGCGCCGTCGGAACTGCTCTACGACGGTTCGACGCCCGACGCCAAGATCGTCGGCCTCAGCTACCTCGTCCTCGAACCCACTGGCGAACCACCGGAAGGGTTCGCCGGTAAGAACGACCACTGGCACCAGCACAACGCCAACGGCGGGCTGTGCTTCGGTGCGGGCCAGGTCGTGATCGGTGGCGAGGAGATGACGCGCGAGGAGTGCAGCGAGATCGGCGGCACCAAGCGCGAACTCACGAACATCTGGATGATGCACGCGTGGGTCGTCCCCGGCTTCGAATGCAGCTGGGGCGTCTTCGCCGGTGAGTGCCCCGAACTCGGTGGCCGCACCGGCGGCACCGCCTGGGACGAACCCGCTCCCGCGAGCTAGATCGAACTTGCGTCACAGGCCCGGCGTGGGGCCGGGTCTGTGACGCAAGAACGAGACGTCAACCGAGCGGCGACCAGTTCGCGCTGCGGAGCAGGCGGCTCTGCCAGTCGTCGCGGACCTCGAGCGCGTCGTGCATCCACGTGCCCGGCTCCTTCACACGCGCGGGAAGTTCGTGAGTGAACAGCGCGGGCAGTCGCTCGGGGTAGTCGACTCGTTGCCACAGCACGACTTCGCGCCGCCACGGTGAACCGATCGCGGTCTGGAACACGCCGAGCAGTGTGAGCAGCGAACGCGCGGTCTGCTCTTCGAGGCTCGGCGCGTAGTGGGTGCGCGCCTTCTCGAGGTACGTGTCGAGCATGCCCTCGTACGGCCACGCGCTGTCCTCCATGTAGAGGACGGGGTCGTGTTCGCGCCCGTCGGTCGGAACTGTCGCGAGGTCGACCTCCTGGAGCGGCGACCACTCGACCGCGAGGAGCACCTTCCCGCGCACCTCGTGGCGCATGCGGTCGGCGTCGGCGGCCCACGACCGCAGGTCGCCGCGCTGCACCCGCTCGGCCAGGCGCTCGTACGCGTTCCCGTCGCGCAGGGCGGTGATCGTGACCACGTGGTACGCCCGGCCCGTGCCGTGGGCGATGCGGAGGAAGTACAGGAGCCGGGCCCCGTCGTCGCGGGCGACCTCGGGCATGAAACCCTCCCGGAACGTCCGCTCGAAGGCATCCTCGTGGCGTCCGGCGACGGTGTGGAGTTCGTGCAGGAACAACATGGTGCGGCAGCCTCGCGCAATACGGACATCGTTTCGACCCCGGGGCTCGACCTTGGGGTTCGACCCCCGGGGCTCGACTCCGTGCCCGACAACGGGGTTCACCGGGTCGCCGGACACGCCGATCACTTCCGGGATGGGCGATTCGCGGCGTCGGGAGCTGGTCGGGATGCACCCGGACCCCGTCGCGCTGGTCGCCCTCTCGCCGTCGCTCACCGCGGTCCTCGACGCCGACGGTGTTCCCCGCTACCTGAGCCCGAGCGCGGCGGCCCTGTTCGACACCGTGCATCCCGACGACACGACGGTGTTGGAAACCGCGTTCGCCGAAGCCGTCCGGCACCCGGGCCGGGCGGTGCCGGTGCACTTCCGTGCGCATGCCGGCGGCCGGATGCGCCACCTCGCCGGGCAGTTCCTCAACCGCGTCGAAGACCCGCGTGTCGGCGGGGTCGTGCTGCACCTCACCGACGTCAGTTCGGAGTCGACGCTCGCGGTCATCGCACGCGACTTCATGGACCGCGGCCAGCACGACCTCGACGCGTGCGTCGTCGACGCGCTCGCCGCACTGGCCGACCTCGCCGACGCCGATCGCGCCGCGGTGTTCCACCTACGCGAGAACGGGTTGGCCGCCGAACTCACCCACGAGTGGTGTCGCGACCCGAGTACGAGCCGCGCGGGCGACTATCAGAATGTGCCCCTCGACCTGGTGCCGCGCCTGGTCGAACTCCTGCTCGACCTCCGCACGACCGTGATCAACATCGCGGAGCGGCCCGAGTTCGTGGCCGACGCGGCTGCGATCGGCGCGGCGGACACCCGGTCGTGCGCGCTCGCGCCGCTGATCGTCGATGGTCGTCTGGTCGGTTGCGTCGCCCTCGAGTTCATCGGACGAGAACGCGCTTGGCAGCCGGCCACGCTGTCGATCCTCGACCAGTTCGCGCCGGTGTTGTCGTCCGCGCTGGAGCGCCGTCGCATCGAGCGCGAGTTCCGCGACGCGCAAACGCGATTCGAGCAGGCGTGGAAACACGCGCCCATCGGCATGGTCATGTTGTCCCGCGAGGGGGAGTTACTGCGGGTGAACCCGGCGTTCTGCGAACTGCTCGGCTACAGCGAGAGGGAGTTGCTCGGCGCGCCATTTCCCGAGCTGCTGTACCCCGATGACCTCCGTGAGTACGAGGCCAACGTCGCGCGGCTCGACGCGGGCGAGAGCGACCGGCTGCAACTGGAACTCCGGTTCGGTCGCCGCGTGCCGGGCGAGTCGGGCGAAGACGGGACGTGGTGCCGTGTCAGCTTGTCGCTTGTGCGCGACGACGACCGCGAGCGCACCTACCTCATCGGGCAGATCGAAGACGTCACGCAACGCCGCGAGTTCGAAGCACGCCTCGCATACGAGGCGACGCATGACGCGCTCACCGGGCTGCCGCAGCGCAACTCGCTGCTCGAGAGTCTCGAACGGGCACTGGCCGCCGCAACCCGTCGGGGCGACAACGTCGCGGTGTTGTTCATCGATGTCGACAACTTCAAGCGGGTGAACGACACGCTGGGGCACGCGGCGGGTGACGAGTTGCTCCAGTCGTTCGCCGGGAGACTGTCGCGCGCGGTGCGCGCGTCGGACATGGCGGCCCGGCTCGGTGGCGACGAGTTCGTCGTCATGTGTACCGACCTCGCCGACCCGCGCCAGGTCGTGCGGGTCGCGCAGCGGATCCTGCGACTGGTCGAGCAACCGTTCCGCATGCGCGGGGTCGAAGTATTCGTCGGCGCCAGCATCGGGATCGCGGTCGCCGAGCCGGGTGTGGATGCGGCGACTCTGCTCCGCCACGCCGACACGGCGGCGTACCGGGCCAAGGACCGCGGGCGGAACCGCTACGAGATCTTCGACGACGAGCTTCGCGCCGCGGTCGCGCACCGGCTCGAGACCGAAACCGCGCTGCGCCGGGCGATCGAGGACGACGAACAGCGCCTTCACTTCCAGCCGATCATCGACGTGTCGTCGGGCCGGGTGACGGCGTTCGAGGCGCTCGGCCGTTGGGACGACGACCGGCAGGGTTCCGAACGCTCCCACGACTTCCAGACGATCGCCGAGGAAACCGGACTCGTCGTCGCGATCGGCAAGCGGCTCATCCACGACGCGTGCGAACAGCTCGCCCGGTGGCAACGGACCTTCCGCGACGACGCACCGGGCATCGCGGTCAACATCTCGGCCCGTCAGCTCGCGCATCCTTCGCTGCTCGACGACACGCGAGCGGCCCTGCGCAAGACCGGAGCTCGAGCAGCCGACCTGACGTTCGAAATTTCCGAGAGCGTGCTCATGGACGACACGCAGGCGAGTATCGCCCGGCTCGAAGAGCTGCGCGCGCTCGGAGTGTGCATTGCCATCGACGACTTCGGAGCCGGGTATTCGTCACTCAGCTATCTCCGCCGGTTACCGGTCGACGCCATCAAGATCAATCACGCGTTTGTCGTCGAGCTCGGTATCGACCACGACGGCTCGACGATCGTCGCGGCGGTGATCAACCTCGCGCACGCGTTGGGTTTGGACATCGCCGCCGACGGTGTCGAGAGCATCGAACACGTCGCGGCTCTGGTCGCGCTGGGTTGCGACCGCATGCAGGGTGGGTACTTCTCGGTTCCGCTGAACGAGGCGGAAGCCACCGAGATGGTGCGCCGGCCGGTGCGTCAGGACTTGCCGGGGCCGAACACGTCGAGCACGTAGTCGATCGACGCGGTCAGCGCCCGCACGTCTTCGGGCTCGATCGCGGGGAAGAGCGCGATACGAAGTTGGTTGCGGCCCAGCTTGCGGTACGGCTCGACGTCGAGGATGCCGTTCGCACGGAGAACTGCGGCGAGCGCGGCGGCGTCGACCGTGTCGTCGAAGTCGATCGTCGCGGTGACCGGGCTGCGGTAGTCGGCATCCTTCACGAACGGCGTGGCGTGCGCGTGCGTCGCGGCCCAGCCGTACACGATGGCGGCAGAGGTGTTGCAGCGCTCGATCGCCCAGATCAGGCCTCCCTGCTCCAGCATCCAGTCGACCTGATTCGCAAGCAGGAAGAGGGTCGCGAGCGCGGGCGTGTTGTACGTCTGGTCGAGCCGCGAGTTCTCGAGTGCGATGGCGAGGTCGAGGGTCGGGGGCGTCCAGCGGCCCGACGCGTGGATCGACTCGATGCGGGCGAGCGCCGCAGGTGAGCACAGCGCGATCCAGATACCGGCGTCGGTCGCGAAGCACTTCTGCGGCGCGAAGTAGTAGACGTCGAAGGCGGCCGGGTCGACCGCCATGCCGCCCGCGGCCGACGTGGCATCGACCAGGACGAGGGCGTCGCCGAGCGGCCGGTGCACCGGCACCGCCACCCCCGTCGACGTCTCGTTCTGTGGGTACGCGTACGCGTCGCCGGCGACAACGTCGAGGCGGGCCGGCGTGCCGCCGGGCTCGGACTCGACGACCTCGGGCTCGTCGAGGTGTGGTGCGCTGTGTGTCACCGCCGCGAACTTCGAGGAGAACTCGCCGAGCACGAGGTGCGAGCAGCGCCGTTCGATCAGCCCGAACGCGGCCGCATCCCAGAACTGGGTCGACCCGCCGTTGCCGAGCAGCACCTCGTAGCCGTCGGGGAGTCCGAACAGGGTGCTCATGCCCGTGCGCATCCGGCCGGCGACCGAACGGACGGTTGACTGCCGGTGGCTGGTCCCGAGGTACGTCGGGGCGATGGCGGCGAGTGCGGCCACGGCCTCGTTGCGCACCTTCGACGGCCCCGACCCGAACCGTCCGTCCTTCGGCAGCAGGGCAGAAGGAACAACGATCTCGGGGGTGCTCACCCGAAGAACGTTACCGGCTACGACTGCGCCAGCACCTCGTCAAAACCTTCGCGCAGGCACGCGACGAGGGTGTCGGGGTCGGGTACGGCGGTGGTGTCGACGACCACCCCGATGCAGCAGGTGTCGCAATGCGAGATCAGCGACACGTTGACCGCGGCACCCGCCGTGGGGGCGAACGCGTAGAGCCCGTCGACGGGGGCGCCCGCGCAGTACACGGGGATCGGCGCACCGGGAACGTTCGTGGCGACGAAGTCGCAGCACTTCAACATGCCGCCGAACAGCGCGGTCGTGGTCGCCGTCGGCAACCGGTTGAGGATCCCCGCGAGTGTGCTCGTCATCTGGAGTGCGGGTTCGGCCCGCCACTCCTTCACCAGCCCGCGCACGCTTTGCATGCGCTCGACGGGAGTCGCCGCGCCCGCGGGCACGGGGAAGCGCGCCGGGGCGAAGCGGTTGCCGCCCTTCTCGTCGGCGCTCGTGCGCAGGTTGATGGGCATCGTCATGCGCAACGAGTGGAGTTCGGTCCCGTGGCGCTCGTGATACCGGCGTAGACCACCGACGACCGCGGCGACGAACGCGTCGTTCACGCTGCCTTCGGCGACCTTGGCCGCCCGGCGCAACTCGTCGAGCGAGACTTCGAACATCGCGAGCTCGCGCGCGAGGCCGCGGTTGCGCATGATCGGCGAGAGCGGCGCCGTGGCGGGGGCCAGCGTGCGTGCGATCGAGCGGGCGGTGCGCAGGAACTCCGACGTCGTGCCGATCGGGTTGCGCAGCGCGGTGCCGGTGGCGCGGATCATCGTGCCCGGCACGCGGCTGACGATCCCGACCGTGCGGCGGCGGTTGTGGGCGAACGAGTCGCGCACCAGGGCCGTGGTGGTGAACGACTCGGGCGCGGGCACGGCCGGCATCTCCGCGTCGGGGTTCACCACCGGGTCGCGTTCGAGGTCGACCAGCTCCGTCAGTAGCGCCATGCCGCCGACGCCGTCGGTGACCGAGTGGTGCACCTTCATCGCCAGCGCGGCGCGACCGCCTTCGAGTCCCTCGATGAGGGTGAACTCCCAGAGCGGTCGGGCCCGGTCGAACGCGGCAGCGGTGATGGGCCGCAACACGGCGAGCAACGCCTGTTCGTCGCCGGGCGCGGGCAGCCGCACCCGGCGCAAGTGGTAGTCGAGGTCGAACGACGGCTCCGTCGTCCAGCGCGGTGGCGCGATACGAAGCGGCGGCGACAGCACGCGGTCGCGAAAGCGCGGGATGACGCGCGACGCCCGGTCGATACGGTCGCGCAGCCGGTCCCAGTCGGGCGTCTCCGCGAACGTGGCGACGGCGACGATTGTCGACCGCAGCACCGGGTCCTTCTCGATGTTCCACATGAGCGCGTCTTCGTCGCTCATATGCCGGGGGAGGTCGCTCACGCCGACCAGGGTACGGTCACGAGCGTGCGCAGTCGATACGTGGTCACCAACGGCATCCGGCTCCACGTCCTCGAAGCCGGCCCCTCCGACGGCACCTTGGTCCTGCTGTTGCACGGGTTCCCGGAGCTCGCACACTCGTGGCGCCATCAGGTCGAGGCACTCGGCGCCGCCGGCTACCACGCCGTTGCCCCCGACCTACCGGGCTACGGGCGCTCGGACAAGCCCGACGTCACCTACGACTGCGAGTTCGTCAACGGCACCCTGGTCGGCTTGGTCGACGCGCTGGGCCACGACCAGTTCGTGGTCGCGGGCCACGACTGGGGCGGCATCCTCGTGTGGACGATGGCGCGCCAGTACCCGGACCGCGTTGCGGGCGTCATCGGTGTGAACACCCCCGACCTCCCGCGCGGGCCGGTCCCGCCCGTGCAGATGCTGCGTATGATCTTCCCCGACACGCCGATCTACATCATCGGGTTCCAGGATCGGTACGTCGCCGAGTGGGTGCTGTCGTGGGGCCGCGGCGCCGACGACTTCGTCGACATGATGTTCCGCAACGAGACGGTGAAGAACGCCGACGCGTTCACCGACGACGTGCTCGAGGTCTACAAGGAAGCGTTCCGCCCCGCGGGCGCGCTCACCCCGCCGATCGAGTACTACCGCAACCTCGACCGCAACTGGGAGCTCACCGCGTCGATCGCCGAGAACAAGATCGAGGTCCCGTGCCTCATGATCTGCGCGGCCGACGACCCCGTTCTGCCACCCGCGTTGAGCGAAGGCATGGAAGAACGCGTTCCCAACTTGGAGCGTGTGATCATCGAGAACTGCGGCCATTGGACCCAACAAGAACGCCCCGAAGAAACAACGGCCGCGATCCTCACCTACCTCGAGCGAGAACACCCCACCCCAAGGATGCGTCGATATCCCACACACCAGTGTTGGGGATGGACGCCTACCGGGGGGTATGTGCGGCGGGGGGCCAATCCGGCGTCTACGGGGGTGTAGGGGCCGCTGGTGTTAGCCGCCAGCGG
>JANNHK010000032.1:0-19065 GCA_031404355.1 Actinomycetes bacterium | reverse complement strand
GCCCCCCCCCGCATCTCCCCCACCCCCCCCCCCCACCATGCCCCCCCCAACCCCCCATGTTGGCGTCTATACACCACCCTAATGGTGTACTAACGACGCGTCCTTTTCACAGGGCGGCGAAGTAGAGGTCGGCGACGCGTTCGCGCTGCCAGCCCTGGTAGCCCAGCATGAGATCGTTGACCTTCGCGCGACGCAGGTAGATGTGCGACTCGTTCTCCCACGTGAACCCGATGCCACCGTGGATCTGGAGGCACTCGGTCGCGATGTAGTTCGCCGCCTCGCCCGCGTACGCCTTCGCCATCGCGGCGGCCGACTCACGGTCGGGGGCTTCGGTGTCGGACGCCCACGCCGCGTACTGCACACCGACCTTCGCCATCTCGATGCGGTGCAGCATGTCGACCGCCTTGTGCCGCGTCACCTGGAACTTCGACAGCGGCTTGTCGAACACGACGCGATCCTGCGCGTAGTCCAGCGCGGTCTTGTTCGCGGCTTCGCTCACGCCGGTCAGCTCGGCCGCGAGGAGCACGGCCGCGTCGTCGACAACCCGCCGCCAGATCGCGGTGTGGTCGCCGACCGGGCCGACAAGTTGCGCAGGCGTGCCCTCGAACTCGATGCGGGCGAACTTGCGGGTGATGTCGAGACTCGCGGCCAGTTGCGCGTTCGTGCCCTCGACGAGGAACGACTGCAGACCTTCGCGCGTGCGCGCGGGCACAAGGACCCAGTCGGCGCTGCACCCGTCGAGCACGAGCGGCTTGAGGCCATCGAGCTTGAAGCGGGTGCCCCGGCCGTCGGCGCGCACACGAATGCGCGCGATCGGGTCGCCGTATCCGGGTTCGTCGAGGGCGACGGTGCCGCGCGCGCTGCCGCTCGCAAGCGCCGCGAGCCGGTCGTCGAGGCCGAGCGCCTTCGCCGCGAGCGTCGCGAGAATCGCGGACGAGAAGTACGGGCCCGGGAACGTCGCGCGGCCCATCTCTTCCTGCACGACGACCGCGTCCACGAGGCCGAGACCGAGCCCGCCCTGCGCTTCGGGTACGAGCAGACCCGTCCAGCCGAGGTCAACGATCTTCGCCCACACGTCAGACGTGACACCGACGTCGTCGTGTTCGGCCATGCGGCGCACGTATTCCTTGGGCGCCTCGGCCTGCATGAACGCACGTACCGCCGCACGTAGCGCGTCCTGCTCGGGGGAGAAGACGAAGTCCATCTATATGACACTAATGTCAGGTTCATGTGCGGACGCAAGGCGCAACCCGACTGCCGCAGGCCACTCGTTGCAACTGAGGGAGCCCTGTAATGGATTTTGCATGGGCGCCCGAAGACGTCGCGTTCAAAGAGGAACTCGAAGCGTTCCTCGAAAAGGAACTGCCGCCGTTTCTCGAGGAGTGGGCCGACGACGACCTCGAAGCGTCGCGGGGCGTCATGGGCGTCATGGACAAGCGCAAGGCGTGGCAGCACAAGCTGAACGAAGACCGCTGGGCCGCCATCCTCTGGCCCGAGGAGTGGGGTGGCCGGGCCGCGACCACCGCCCAACAAGTGATCTACACGCAGGTGATGTCGCGCCTGCGCACTCCCGGCGTGTTCAACCAGAACGGCATCGTGCAGGTCGGCCCGTCGATCATCACGTGGGGCACCGAAGAGCAGAAAGCGCGGTGGCTCCCGGGCATCCTCGACGCGACCGAGCACTGGTGCCAGGGGTTCTCGGAGCCGCAGGCCGGTTCCGACCTCGCCAACCTGCGCACCACCGCAATCCTGAGTGACGACGAGAAGCACTACGTCGTGAACGGCCAGAAGGTGTGGATCAGCTCCGCGCAGATCGCGAAGTGGGGACTCTTCCTCTTCCGCACCGACCCGACCGCGATCTCGCGCGGCCGGAAGCACGAAGGCATCACCGCGTTCATCGTCGACATGGAACTCCCGGGGATCGACATCCGGCCGATTCGTGAGATCACGGGCGACTCGATGTTCTGCGAGGTGTTCTTCACCGACGTGAAGATCCCGATCGGCGACCGGCTCGGTGACGAAGCGAACGGCTGGCTCGTGTCGATGGGCGCGCTCGGACAGGAACGGGTCGGCAGCGCGGGCCAGGCGATCTCGATGGCGCAGGACCTCCGCCGCCTGTTGCACATCGCCGAGGCCGAGAACCCCGACGCGTTGAAGGACCCGCAAATTCGCGAGCGGGTTGCGCGGCTGCACACGCAGATCGAGTACACGCGGCTGCTCATTGCACGCGCGCTGTCGAAAGTGCTGAAGGGCGAGAAGGGCTGGCCCGAGGTTCCCCTTGCGAAGTTGCAGTGGGGCTACATCTCGCTGTGGCTCGCCGAACTCGCGCTCGACATCCTCGGCCCGACCGGCACGCTGTTGAAGGGCGCACCCGGCGCCATCGACGGCGGCATGTGGGCCCGCAACTACGTGTGGCAGCGCTACACGACAATCGGCGCCGGCCCCACCGAAGTGCAGAAGAACATCATCGCCGACCGGGCCCTGAAGCTCGAGCGCTAACTCAACCGATTGTTAGGCGAGGCCGAGGCGTTCGTACTGCTCGGCGGGGGCTTCGACGTCGTCGAGCGCGGACCGCAGCAGGTCGACCGCTTCCTTCTCGCCGGGCTCGCCCACGAGATCGCGGGTCTGCCACGGGTCGGTGTCAAGGTCGTGCAACAGGTGCTCATCGGGTTTCGTGCCGTAGGCCCAGAAGGGCAAGAAATCGCCGGGCGCGAACGGCTGGCGGATCACAGGCACGTCCGAGCCGGGCATATACGCGAGCTCGGCACGCCGGTCGGGCCGCGGCAGGCGCAACTCGGGCATCGAATGGATCGGCATCGTCGACCAGCGGTTCGACCACATCGTCAGCGGCGCGTTTTCCCCGACCGGACCGCGCGCGTAGTGGCGCGACTTGTCGACGACGTGGACCTGCTTGCCCCAGTAGCCGAGCAGCGCATACTCGCGAACATCGGTCGCCGTGCCCTCCAGCACCGGGACGAGCGAACGACCGTGCGTCCGATGCTGCGGTATCACGCCGAACAGGTCGGTGAGCGTCGCGTTGATGTCGACGTTCGTCGTCAGCGCGTCGATCCCGCGGGGCGCAGCTCCGGGCCACGCGACGAGAAACGGCGTATGGGCGAGGTCGCTGTAGATCGGCAGCCCGGGCTTGCCGAACGCGTCGCGCTCGCCGAGATAGTGGCCGTGATCGGTACACAGGATGACCGCGGTGTCGTCCCACAGCCCGAGGTCGTCGACCGCGTCGAGCACTCGGCCGAGCCAGTGGTCGATCATCGCGAGCTTGGACGCATAGTTGGCGCGGATGTGCCGGGCCTGGCGTTCGTCGAGCGTGCCCCGTTCGAGCGTGTGCGTCGAGTACGGAGGCCAGATGAGCATCGGTTCGTCCCACCCGGGATCGAACCGACCCGCCCACGGTGCCGGAGTGTCGAACGGCTCGTGCGGATCGAACTCGTCGACGAAGAGGAGAAACCGATCGTGATGGCGGGCGCTCGTCCGCAGCCACTGCTCGGCGGCCCGCATCGTGCGCGGCCCGGGGAAGTCGTCCTCGCTGCGGAAGTACGTCCGCGAGTCGTCGTAGCCGAGGCGGACCTCGCGCGGCCGTGCCGGGAGCGTCGGCGTGCCGGTCCAGGTCGGGTCGGGACGCGTGCGCCACGGGTCGCTCTCGTGGCCCCGCACGTAGTCCCAAGCGGTGAAGTCGGTGTGATAGTTCTCGCCGCCGACCTCGAACAGGTGCGGGTGATCCGATACCAACATCGTCGTCACACCGGCGCGCCGCAGCTCGTACGTGATCGCGTCTTCCCACAGCTCGATCGAGCCCCATGGGCGCCACAGGAAGTCGAGCGCACCGACGAGGATGTCGTGGCGGGCCGGCATGCACGGCAGCGAGCCCGACCAGTGCCGGTCGAACCGCACGGCGCGTGCCGCGAGGCGGTCGATGTTCGGCGTGTCCACCGGTTCGATGTCGCCCCACTCCCCCACGCCGGTCGCCCGCCGACGTTCGCGTTGCGCGGTCGCGTCGAGGTAACAGGAGAGGAAATGCCGGTTCGTGCTGTCGAGCAGCAGCACGATCGCGTTGCGAGGAGCGGCCACCTACACGTACTGCCAGCGCTTTTCGGGTTCGGCGCCCTCGGCGTATTCGATGACCTGCACGTCGAACTGGATCGGCAACAGATAGCGCACGTAGAACGCGTGCACCGTCACGGGGCCTTGTACGAGATCCTTCTTGAACTCGAGGATCTCGACCCGGTCGTCTTTCTCCTGCCGGCGCTTGGCGACGTCGAGCAGTTCGTCGACTTCCTCGCGCGTGTCGCACAACACGCCGAGGTGGTCGTAGCCCGGCGATTGCATCGGCTTGTCCGCCTCGGCCAGCAGGATGAAGTGCTGGGCGCCGTCGTCCGCGGCCAGCAGGAAGTTGGTTTGGTCGAACAATTCGACGTCCATGCCGTTCCAGCCGAACATCTCGTTGTAGAAGGCGTGGATGTCTCGCCGGGTCGCATCGTCGAGCGCCCCGCGGGGAAACGTGAGTTCCATGTGATTGAACCGTGTGGGCATGCCGGGAGCCTACGATTGTGTACGCATGTCTGACCAGGAGTGGGGAGACGAGCACCTCAGCTCCCGCTTCGCGCGCCACGCGCCGCCACCCGAAGCGCCGTCCGGTGTCGCCACCCCGACCGGATCACCGTTCGCCGACCACTCGGGCACGGAGCCGCCCCCGCAACGGCGAGGCGGGCGCTCGTCGGTCAACACCACGCTTACCCACACACTGCAGGTGGCCGCATTGGTCTGGGCGATCGTCAACATCGGCGCGGCCGTGCTCGCGCTGCGCGCGTTGCAAGGGTTCGAGGATTGGCACGACGGCGAGACCAACGTCGGGTGGTTCGACGCGCACGACGCAATGAACACCGCGATGAAGGTGTCATACGGCGTCGGCCTTGCGTTGTTCGTGGGCTTCGTCGTGTGGAGCTACCAGCTCACGCGGTCGACCTCGCGTCACGGCATCACCGACCGGCGGTGGACGCCCGGATGGGCCGCGGGTTGCTGGTTCATTCCGCTGGCGAACCTGCTCCTGCCGCTGCTCGTCCTCCGAGAGAACGAACGCATCGCCGAAACGGCCGCGAACGGCCGACCGACGATGTGGGTGCACGCGCGCCCGCGCGTGACGAGCCTGCTCGGATGGATCTTCGTGGTGGCGGGCACGATCATGGCCTTCGTCGGCACAACGTGGATCGGCATCGACGCCACGATCCAATCCGACTTCTCCGGACCACGCCGTGGCTACGTCTTCGTCACGGTCGGTCTCGCCGCGGCCGGTATCGGCAGCGCGCTGCTCGCGCTCGCGGTCGGGCGCGTCACGCGCCTCGACCGCACCCGGAGTTCCTGAACTAGAGCACGACCTCGATCAGATGCGGCCCGGACTCGCGGAAGGCGCGTTCGAGCTCTGCCGTGAACCCTTCGGCGGTCTCGGCGCGCACCGCGTCGACGCCCATGCCGTGTGCGAGGGCGACGAAGTCGAGGTCCGGGTTCGAGAGATCGAGGAGCGACTGCGCCTTGGGTCCGCCCGAACCCGCGCCCACCCGAGCCAGCTCGATGTTGAGGATCGCGTACGACCGGTTGTTGAAGATCACGGTCGTGACGTCGAGACCCTCGCGGGCCTGGGTCCACAGGGCTTGTAGCGTGTACATGGCGCTGCCGTCGGCCTCCAGTGATAGCACCGGGCGGTCGGGACACGCGACGGCCGCGCCGGTTGCGAGCGGGAGGCCGATCCCGATGGCGCCGCCGGTGAGCGTGAGCACGTCGTGGCGGGGGGCGCCCTCGGTGGCACCGGCGATGAAGATGCCGTTCGTGTTCGCCTCGTTGGCGATGATCGCGCCTTCGGGGAGCACTGCGCCGATCGCGGCCGCGACCGCGGCCGCGTCGAGCGCCCCGGTCGGGCGATCGGGGCGCGGCGCGGCGGTGGCGCGGGCGCTGTCGGGCGCGGCGCCGAGCGCGTCGGCGAGCTGCTCGAGCGCGAGCGGCGCGTCATCGGCGTCGGCCGCGAGGACATGCACTTCGCAGTTGTCCGGGACGAGCGAACTCGCCTTGTCCGGGTACGCGAAGAACGACACCGGCGCCTTCGTGTCGACGAGCACGAGGTGCTTCACACCCTGCAGCTGCGCGACGGCGAACTCGGCGAAGTACCCGAGCGACTCGGGCGCAGGTAGGCCCGCGCCGCGCTCCTGGCGCGCCGGGAACGTCTCGCACATCAACTTCGCACCGGCGGTCTCGGCCACCCGGCTCGCGGCGGCGAGGCCCCGGGCCCGGAGCGCGCCGCCCCCGAGCATGACGGCGGCCGGCTCGCCCGAGCGCAGCGCTTTGGCCACGACGTCGATCACGTCGGCGTCGACCGTGCGAGCCGACCGCGTGACCCGCGTGCCGCCGGGTTGGCCGCCTTCGAGCCACGACGTGTCGGCGGGGAGGATGAGGGTCGCGACCTGCCCGGGTGCGCCGACGGCGGCCGTGACGGCGTCGATCGCGTCGCGGGCGACGTCTTCGGTGCGCGTGGTGTCGCGGATCCAGCCCGACACGTTGCGGGCGAGCGATTCGATGTCGGACTGCAGCGGCGCGTCGTACTGGCGGTGGTACGTCGCGTGGTCGCCGACGATGTTGACGATGGGCGTGCCCGCCCGGCGGGCGTTGTGCAGGTTGGCGATGCCGTTCCCAAGCCCGGGCCCGAGGTGCAACAACGTGACCGCGGGGCGCTCGGCCATGCGCCCGTAGCCGTCGGCCGCGCCCGTGGCGACGCCTTCGAACAGCGTGAGCACGGCCCGCATCTCCGGCACGTCGTCGAGCGCGGCGACGAAGTGCATCTCCGACGTGCCGGGGTTGCTGAAACACACGTCGACACCACACGCGACGAGCGTGCGGATCAGAGCCTGGGCGCCGTTCATGGCGCCGAGACTAGGCGGGGTCGTCGCCCTCACGCCCAGGGGCGACTCAGTCGAACATCGTGCCCGGGTTGAGGATGCCGTTGGGGTCGAACGCCGACTTGATGCGGCGCATCAGTTCGATCTTGGCCGGGTCCTCGAATTCGAGGAAGTAGCGCTTCTTCTCGGTGCCGATGCCGTGCTCGGCGGAGATCGCGCCGCCGAGCGCGATGCCCGCTTCGAGGACTGCGTGCATGACCTTGTGGCGCAGCTCGTCGTCGGGCTGGAACACCGAGAGGTGCACGTTGCCGTCGCCGGCGTGGCCGGCGCCCGCGATCCACGTCTGGTGCTCGTCGGCGATCTGCTTCACGGTCTCGAGGTACTCCGGTACCGACGCGCGGGGCACGACGACGTCGATGATGTCGTTGGCGCCGTTCTGCTTCACGACCCAGAACGCCTTCTCGCGCGCTTCGAGCAGGAGCGCGGCCGACCGCGACGGCAGGACGTACACGTCGAGCGCGCCGAGCTCGGTGAGGAGTTCGGCGCAGGCCACGACGTCTTCGTCGAGGCGCTGGTCGTTGTGGTCTTCGAGGCAGACGACGAGGTACGCCGCGGCGGCCTCTTGGATCTCGGCCGGGATGCCGAGGTCGAGGCCGACGTGCGCGGTCAACGTCACGATGCCGAGGGCGTCGATGTACTCGAGCACGAGCGGGCCGATACCGCTGTTCACAATCGGCGGCACCGCCGACGCGACGTCGTGCACCGTCGGGAACGGAACCAGCATCGTCGCCATGTGTGCGGGGCGCGGGTACAGCTTGAGGACCGCTTCGGTGACGACGGCCAACGTGCCTTCGGAACCGATGATGAGTTGCGTGAGGTCGTAGCCGGTCGTCGCCTTCACGAACTTGCCGCCGGTGCGGATGACGTCGCCGTTCGGGAGCACCGCCTCGAGACCCAGCACTTGGTTGCGCGTGACGCCGTACTTCACCGCGCGCATCCCGCCCGCGTTGGTCGCGACGTTGCCGCCGAGGCTCGCGCTGTATTCGCCCGGGTAGACCGGGTACACGAGCCCGTGCTTCGCCGTGGCCTCGTCGAGCTGGTCGAGCGTCACACCCGGTTCGACGACGGCGATGTGGTTGTCGACGTCGATCTCGATGATCCGGTTCATCCGCTCCATCGAGCAGACGACCCCGTCGGCGAGGGGGATGCACGCGCCGGAGAGTCCGGTCCCGGAGCCCCGGGCCGTCACCGGCACCCCGAGCTCGTCGCACATACGCAGTACAGCCGCAACCTCGATCGTGTCCCGGGGCCGCACGAGGGCGAGGGGACGCACCGGTTCCGCCGTCAGGGCCTCGTCGTGGGTGTACTCCTCGGGAATGTCGTCACCGCTGACGACGTTGCTCGCTCCGACGGCGACCCCGAGCAGTTCGACAATCTTGTCCATCCCGGCTGTGTAGCCGACGCCCGTTGGGTATGACAACGTGACGTGGCAAAAAGGAGCCCTCCCATGAAGCCGTACGTGCTGCCCGATCTCCCCTACGACTACGCCGCCCTCGAGCCGCACTACTCGGCGCGCATGCTCGAACTGCATCACGACAAACACCACGCCGCCTACGTGAAGGGCCTGAACGCGGCCCTCGACAAACTCGAAGCGGCGCGTGACTCGGGCGAGTTCGGCGCAATGGTCGGCATGGAGAAGACGCTTGCGTTCAACCTCTCGGGCCACATCCTGCACACGATCTTCTGGCAGAACCTGAGCCCCGACGGCGGCGACAAGCCGACCGGCGACCTCGCCGCGGCGATCGACGCCAACTTCGGGAGCTTCGACGCGTTCAAGGCGCACCTCACCGAAACGGTCAATACCGTGCAGGGTTCGGGCTGGGGTTCGCTCTCGTGGGACCCGCTCGGCGAGCGCCTCTTCATCGAGCAGATCTACGACCACACCGGCAACGTCGGCCAGAGCGGCGTCAACCTGCTCGTCATCGACGCGTGGGAGCACGCGTTCTACCTGCAGTACGAGAACCGCAAGCCCGAGTACAGCAAGGCCATCTGGAACATCATCAACTGGGCCGACGTCAGCGCCCGCTACGACCGCGCCCGAGCACTCGTCCTCGTAACCCCCTATCGACGCATCCTCGTGGGTCCTACGGCATGAGCTCCGTCAGGGTGCGGAGGGTGTCGAGGTCGCCGTGGACGATCATGGTCGTCACCGGTGATGCCTCCCACGCTTGGAGCTTGTCGCGGATGCGTTCCTTCGGTCCGATGAGCGAGATCTCGTCGGCGAACGCGCTGGGCACCAGCGGGATGGCTTCCTCCCGCTTGCCCTCGAAGAACAGCTCCTGGATCTGGTGCGCTTCGGCCTCGTAGCCCATGCGGCTCATCAACTCCATGTGGAAGTTGCGGTCCTTGGCCCCCATGCCGCCGATGTAGAACGCGAGCCCGGCCTTGGTTCCCATCAGGCCCGCTTCGACATCGTCGGTGATCTGACAGCCCATCACCGTCACGCACACTTCGAAGCCGGGCTTGGTCTTGCCCAGCGTGCCGTACACCTCGGGGCGTGTCGGCGCGTAGTAGAGCGGGATCCAACCGTCGGCGATCTCGGCGGCAAGCGCGACGTTTTTCGGACCTTCGGCGCCGAGCATGATCGGCATGTCGGCGCGCAACGGATGCGTGATCGACTTCAACGGCTTGCCGAGCCCCCACCCGTTCGGGCCGTCGTACGGCATCTTGTAGTGCTCGCCGTGAAACTCGACGGGCGCTTCGCGCCGCAAGATGCGCCGGATAATCTCGACGTACTCGCGCGTGCGCGCCAGCGGCTTGCCGAACGGCTGGCCGTACCAGCCTTCGACGACCTGCGGCCCGCTCACGCCGAGACCGAGCGAGAACCGGCCGTTGGTGAGATGGTCGAGGGTGATCGCGTGCATTGCGGTCGCGGCCGGCGTGCGCGCCGACAGCTGCACGACACCCGTACACAGACGGATACGCTCGGTCTGCGCGCCGATCCATGCCAGCGGCGTGAACGCGTCGGACCCCCACGCCTCCCCCGTCCACACCGAGTCGAAACCGAGCCGCTCGGCCTCCTGGGCGAGGCTCACATGGAAGGGGTTCGGGCCCGCCCCCCAGTACCCGAGTTGCAGTCCGAGTTTCACGGGCCTGATTTAACTACAGCGGCGCGGGCGTATGCGCCGCGCGTAGCCTCGCCGTATGGACACGATCGCGCAGCTCGTCCGCGCCCGCGCGGAGGACGACCACGTCGGCCTGAAGTTCGGCGCCGACGAGTGGACTTACCGCGAAATGGTCGCCGAGTGCGCGACCCGCGCCGCGTTCCTCGAGTCGGTGCGGCCGGTCCGTCGGAGCGGAGGTGCTCCGATGCGGTCAGGCGACGGACGACGCCCGGGCGATCGAGCATCGGAGTCCGAAGCGACCCATGGAGATGGAGACGCTCCGTTCCACGTGGGCGTACTGCTCGACAACGTGCCCGAGTTCTGGTTCATGCTCGGTGCCTGCGCGATGAGCGGCGCGACGTTGGTCGGTATCAACAACACCCGGCGCGGCGCAGAACTGACTCGCGACATCACGCACACCGAATGCGGCCTCGTCGTCACCGAGTCGGCGCACCTGGCGATGCTCGAACCAGACACGATCGGCCCGGTATACGTGAGCGACGAGACCACATGGGCGAAGACCCTGGCGCCGTTCGCAGGCGCCCCGCTCCCGGCCGACACGGTGACCGCGACCGACACGTACATGCTCATCTTCACGTCGGGCACGACCGGCGCACCCAAGGCCGTGCGCATCAGCCACGGCAAGCTGTCCGGGTGGGGGTCACGCCTCGCCGAGAACTTCGGGCTCGGCCCGGCCGACAACTGCTACTCGGTCATGCCGCTGTTCCACTCGAACGCGCAGGTGGCCGGGTTCACGGCTCCGCTGGCGGCCGGGGCCACCACCGTGCTGCGCCCCCGGTTTTCGGCGAGCGGGTGGCTCCCCGACGTCCGCGAGTACGGCATCACGTTCTTCAACTACGTCGGCAAGCCGCTCACGTACATCCTCGCGACACCCGAACTGCCCGACGACGCCGAGAACTCGCTGAACATCGCGTTCGGCAACGAAGCGGCGCCGCTCGACATCGACCGGTTCGCGCAACGGTTCGGTTGCTTCGTCGCCGACGGCTACGGGTCGACCGAGGGCGGCATCAACATGGGCCGCGCGCCGGGCACACCGCAGGGTTCGCTCGGACAACCGGTCGAGCCGTACCAGGCCGTCGTGCTCGACCCCGAGACGATGGAGGAATGCCCGCGTGCGCAGTTCGACGACGCGGGGCGCTTCCTCAACCCCGAGGCAGCCATCGGCGAAATGGTCAACCCGGCCGGGCCCGGCGCGTTCGAGGGCTACTACAAGAACCCCGAGGCCGACGCGGAACGCATGCGGGGCGGCATGTACTGGACCGGCGATCTCGGCTACCGCGACGCCGACGGGTACTTCTACTTCGCCGGACGCAACTCCGATTGGCTGCGCGTCGACGGCGAGAACTTCGCCGCCGCGCCGGTCGAGAACATCGTTGCCCGCCACCCCGATGTCGTGCTCGCCGCCGTGTACGCGGTGCCGTCACCCGAGGTGGGCGACGACGTGATGATCGCGCTGCACCTGCGCGACGGCGCGTCGTTCGACCCCAACGCGTTCGCGACGTTCTGCACCGCGCAGGGTGATTTCTCCCCGAAGTGGCTGCCGCGCTACATGCGCGTCAGCGAATCGTTGCCGTCGACCGCGACGCAGAAGGTGCTCAAGCGGGTGCTGCGCCAGGAACTTTGGGACTCGGGAGATCCGGTGTGGTGGCGGCCCGGGCGTGAGACGGCATTCCGGGCGTTGACCGATGACGACGCGCAGGCGTTGCGCGCCGAGTTCGAGGCGCGCGGTCACGACCATCTGCTGGGGCGCTAGAGCACCGACGCGGCGGCGAGCGTCGCGTCCTTGTGCTCCTTGCGCCACGGACTCGGCACCTTCCCGAGCGCGTCGAGCACCCACTCGTTGCCTCCGAGATCGCCCTTGCCGACGAGCGCGGCCGTGATGCCCTGCACCGCAAGCGCGTCGGCGATCGCGGCGCGATAGAGCACACCCTCGGCCGAGTGCAGCTTCGGGTGGGTGGCGAGAATCGCGTCGAGGGTGCCGGGCATCTCGAGCGAGTTGCCGACGATCCCGGCGACCGTCGCTCCGGTGGCGCGCACGAACGCGGCGACCTCCTTCGCGGCGGCCTTCTCGATCTTCCTCGTCGAGTCGCGCACATACTTCGCCGCATCCGCGCCGAGGTCGACGGCGGCGTGGTACACGAACCGCTCCACCCCCTCGGGTGCCAGCACCAACGTGCGCTTGTCGACGATCTCGGCCTCGGGCGATATGCGCAGCGCCACCGCGATCGCCGAGCCGGTCTTGGCCACGAATCCAACGGCAACCGTCATCGATCGCGGAGCCTACGACCGGCCGTGGCAGGATGCGTTCCTTGGTCAACGCCCTGGTGTTGGAAGCGCCTCGGACGCTGGTAGCGCGCGAGTTCGACCTGCCCGAGGTCGGCGACGACGACGGCGTGTTGCGAGTCGAGGCGTGCGGGTTGTGCGGCACCGACCACGAACAGTTCACGGGCGAGCTGCACCCGGGCTACGCGTTCGTGCCGGGGCACGAGACCGTCGGCATTGTCGAAGCGATCGGGCAGCGCGCCGCGGACCGCTGGCAGGTCAGTGTCGGCGACCGGGTCGCAGTCGAGGTGTTCCTGTCGTGCCGCCGATGCGACGCGTGCGTGCGGGGTGAGTACCGGCGCTGCGTACACCACGGGTTGCGCGACATGTACGGGTTCGTGCCCGCCGCGCAGGCGCCGGGGCTGTGGGGCGGGTACGCGCAGTACCAGTACCTCGCGCCCGACTCGCTGCTGTTGCCGGTGCCCGACACGCTCGACCCGGTGCTCGCGACGGTGTTCAACCCGCTCGGTGCGGGCATCCGGTGGGCGGTCACCGTTCCCGACACGCAACCGGGCGCAGTCGTCGCCGTCCTCGGACCGGGGATCCGCGGACTCAGTGCGGTCGCGGCGTTGCGCGAGGCGGGCGCCGGGTTCGTGATGGTGACGGGCGCGGGCGGGCGTGATGCCGCCCGGCTGGCCGCGGCAACACAGTTCGGTGCCGACCTCACCGTCGACGTCACGACCGACGATCCTGTGCGTGCGCTGCGCGACGTGACCGGTGGCCTCGCCGACGTCGTCGTCGACGTCACGGCCAAGGCCCCCACGGCGCTCGGCCAGGCCGTCGCGCTGGCCCGACCGGGCGGAACGGTGGTACTCGCGGGAACGCGCGGCAGCACCGACACGCCCGGGTTCGTGCCCGACAACGTCGTCTACAAGGAACTGCGCATCCTCGGCGCCCTCGGCGTCGACGCCCCCGCGTACCGCGCCGCACTCGACCTCCTCGCGTCGGGCCGCTACCCGTTCGCCGATGTCGCCCGCGAGGTCGTCGGCCTCGACGGACTCGACGGCCTCCTGCGCTCGATGGCGGGCGAAGGCGCGCCGCCGCCGATGCACGGTGTCGTCGTCCCGTGACGAAGGCGAGAGATCCGCAGGCCCGGTCAGCCATCCTGTTCCGCACGGGCGATAGAGGGCCGGGTCAGGCGCAGGCCGCGGACCCGGAGAGTCCAATGACTCGGCACGGGCGATCGAGGGTCTGCGGTCGGAGCCGCATGGACGAGGTCGGAGCCGCATGAACAACGAGTGGCGCGCCCAAGTCGTCGCGTTCCTCGACGCCAACGCACGACTGCGCATCGGGCTCGGTGACTGGTCGGCGACGCCCGTGTACGACGACCCGGCCGAGGAGCGCGTGTACTTCGAACGCTGCCGGGCATGGCAACAGACCGTGTTCGACCACGGTTTCGCGGGCATCACGTGGGCGCCAGAGCACGGCGGCCGGGGCGGGCAGTCGTGGCAGCAGGCGATCTACCGCGAGGAGGAGTCGCGCTACGACGTCACGAGCGGGTTCCTCACGTCGACGATCGCACTCGCCGGCGCGGCAGTGCTCGGTCACGGGACCGAGGAGCAGCAGGTGCGGTATCTGCGGCCGTTGCTGCGCGGCGACGAAGTTTGGTGCCAACTGTTCAGCGAACCCGACGCCGGTTCCGACCTCGCCAACCTCGGCACCCGCGCGGTACGCGACGGTGACCAATGGATCGTGACCGGCCAGAAGGTGTGGACATCGGGCGCGCAGCACGCCGACTTCGGCATCCTGCTCGCCCGCACCGACCCCGACGCGCCCAAGCACCGGGGCATTACGTGCTTCGCATGTGACATGAAGCGCCCGGGTATCGAGGTACGCCCGCTGCGGCAGATCACCGGCTCGGCGCACTTCAACGAAGTGTTCCTGAGTGAAGTCCGCATCCCCGCCGACGCAGTAATCGGCGAGGTCAACGGCGGCTGGGCCGTCGGGCGCGCGGTACTCGCGGCGGAGTCGGCGATGATCGGCGGATCGACCCGGTTCGACCCGGTTGTCGAGTTGCTGCGCGTCGCCCGCGCCCGCGATCGCACGGGCGACCCGAGAGTTCGCCAGGCGATCGCGACGTACGTCGTACGCGAACGCGTGCTCGGGATGCTGCGGGAACGGTTGCGGCGCGACATCCGATCGGGCGCGCGCCCGTCGGTCGACGGTTCGGTGATGAAACTCCTCTGGTCGCAGGCCCGCACCGCGCGCGGCGAACTCGCGGTCATGCTCCTCGGCGCCGACGCCCTCGCCGACGACGGCACCGACCCCGACCCGCGCTTCTGGCGGGTCGAGCTCCTCAGCCGATACTGGGGCTCGATCGGCGGCGGCACCGACGAGGTGCACAAGAACCACGTCGCCGAACGCGTCCTCGGCCTCCCGAGAGAACCCAGAACCGACCTCGACGAGCCGTGGGTCAGCCGCGCATAAGGGCTTGTTCGGCGCCGATGGTGGTGTCGTCGCCGTGGCCGGTGTGGACGACGGTTTCGGGCGGGAGCGTGAACAGGCGGGTTTCGATCGAGCGGACGATCGTGTCGTAGTCGGAGTAGGAGCGGCCGGTTGCGCCGGGGCCGCCCTTGAACAGTGTGTCGCCGCCGAACACGTGGCCGTCCTGGTCGAGGAGGCACACGCCGCCGGGACTGTGGCCGGGGGTGTGCAGCACCTTCAGCTGCCTGCCCGCGATCTTCAGTTCGTCGCCGTCGACGATGTCGCGGTCGGGCTTGTGGTCGGGGTACACGACGTCCCACAACATGCGGTCGGCCGGGTGCAACAGGATCGGCGCGTCGACGTCGTCGGACAGCGCGGCCGCGACGTTGATGTGGTCGTTGTGCCCGTGCGTGAGGAAGATGGCGCGCACGATGCGGTCGCCGACTGCCGCACGGATGGGTCCCGCGTCGTGGGCGGCGTCGACGACGACGACATCGCGGTCGTCGCCGAGCAGCCAGATGTTGTTCTCGACCTCGAAGTCCTCGCCGTCGAGGGAGAAGATCCCGTTCGTGCGAACCAACTCGATACGCATACTCATGATGAGATCCTCACGACCGAGCGGAGCACTTCGCCCCGTTCCATTTTGTGGAACGCGTCCTCGACCTGGTCGAGCGCGATCGTCTCGGACACGAACCGGTCGAGGTCGAAGCGGCCCTGCAGGTACAGCTCGATCAGCGCCGGGAAGTCGCGGCTCGGGAGGCAGTCGCCGTACCACGACGGCTTCAGCGCGCCGCCCCGCCCGAAGAACTCGATCATCGGGATGTCGGGCATCGCCATGTCGGGGGTCGGGACACCGACCTGCACGACCGTGCCCGCGAGGTCACGCGCGAAGAACGCCTGCTGCAACACTTCGGGGCGACCGACGGCTTCGATGCAGACGTCGGCTCCGTTGCCCTCGGTCAGTTCGCGTATCCGTTCGACGGCGTCCTCTTTCGAACCGTCGACAGTGTGGGTCGCACCGAAGTCCTTGGCCCACTCGAGCTTCCGCGCATCGAGGTCGACCGCGATGATCGTGCGCGCGCCCTGCAACTTCGCGGCGGCGATCGCGGCGTTCCCGACACCGCCGCAGCCGAACACCGCGACCGTGTCGCCGACGCCGACGCCGCCGGTGTACTTCGCGGCACCGAACCCGGCCATGACGCCGCAGCCGAGCAACCCCGCGGCTTCGGGCCGGGCGGCCGCGTTCACCTTGGTCGCCTGACCCGCGGCGACGAGTGTCTTCTCCGCGAACGCGCCGATGCCCAACGCCGGCGCCAGCTCGGTGCCGTCGGCGAGCGTCATCTTCTGGGTCGCGTTGTGGGTCGAGAAGCAAAGCCACGGGCGGCCCCGCCGGCACGAGCGGCACTCGCCGCACACTGCCCGCCAGTTGAGGACGACGAAGTCGCCCGGCGCGACATCGGTGACGTCGGGTCCGACCGCTTCGACCACTCCCGCGGCCTCGTGGCCGAGGAGGAACGGGAAGTCGTCGCTGATCCCGCCCTCGCGGTAGTGCAGGTCGGTGTGGCAGACCCCGCACGCCTGCACCTTCACGAGTGCTTCACCCGGGCCGGGGTCGGGGACGATGATCGTCTCGACGGTGACAGGTTCCGACTTGTGTGTGGCGACAACGCCGCGTACTTCGTGAGCCATGGGCCCGAGATTACGTCGTCACGTTTACGGCTTGCGGCCCCACGCGGTGATCTGCAGCGGCGACAGCAAACGGCATGCCGGGTCACGCACTTCGGTCATGGCCGCCGTCGCGACCGCGGCTTCGACGATGCCGGCCTCGATCAGCGTCGGGAGCGCGCGCTCGATACCCAGCACGTACCACTCCATCGATGGTGTGCCGCCCTGCATGGTGAACGTGCGCCCGGCCGACTCGACGTCGACCAGGCCGTGCGTGGGCAGCCACGCCTGCAGCTTGCGGCCGAGGTGCGGGTCGTACCCGGCCCCGGCGACGTACGCGTCCTGCATGCACCGGTGCAACTGCCCGAACGCGGGCGGCAGGTCCTGGGCCTCGAACACCAGCCAGTCGACGTCTTCGATCACGACGAGCCCGCCCGGCTTGGTCGCGGCCGCCATCGTCGCGAGCGCCTGGTCGCGGTCACGGATGTGTTCGAGCACTCCGCGCGCGTGGGCGAAGTCGAACGTCGCGTCGGGTAACGGGTCCTTCGTGATGTCGTGGGCCCGCACTTCGACGTGCGGTTCATCGAGCGTCTCGAGAAACCGCAGGTCGAGGTCCGTTGCGAGCACGTCGCCGTCGGGCGCGACGAGCGCGGCGAGCGCCCGGGCCACCGAACCGCTGCCGGCGCCGACTTCGAGACAGTGCCATCCGGGGGCAACGCCGAGCCGGCGGAACGTGCGGATCGTTCCCTCGTCGAACAACTCCGCCAGGTGCGCGAGGCGGGCGCGTTCGGCATCGGCCGCGTCGTCGGAGGCGCGATACGTGGCCGTCATGCCGAAGGCTCCGACGCGCCCAGGTACCGGTCGATGACCTTGTGCATCTGCAGGATGTTGCCCTCCTGGCGCGGATTGAGCCGGAGCCCGTCGCAGCCGCGGGAGCGCATGCCGTGCTGCACGTTCGCCAGGTTCTCGTAGTCCTGCTCCGTGATCAAGCCCCAGTCGCGCTCGCGCCAGTCGGCATAGAACCGGCGCTCGGGCATCGTCCACTCCCCTTCCGCGTGGGGCCACTCGAGCACCCACGTGTCCTTGAGCGAACGGTTCGGATCGCGCCCATACGGGCGCACCCGGAAGAGCAGGGCGCTCCCGGGATAGATCGGGCCGACGAGGTTCGGGAACCAGTACACGTCCTCGGCGCTCGTCATCTGCTCCGGGGCGAAGCCGGACAGGTCGACACCGCGCGCCGCGAGCGACTCCATGCGCCGCGCCTGATACGCCTCCAACAACGTCTGGCCGGGAGGCGGTCCGCTCGCGCGCAACTCGGCGACCGCGGCCCGCTCGTCCGCAAGGAACGCACCGCCGAGGCCGGCCACGAGTCCGGTGAGGATCTCGCCTTCGTCATACTCGCCCGGCGCCAATCCGAGGCGCGGGCTCGGTCGCAGTTCGCGGCGCGCGCCGGGCAACCGCCCGTAGCGCGCGTGCCCGTTGAACTGTTCGTACGCGATGCTCACGTCGTCGGTCCACGGCAAGATCTGTGCGTGCAAACCCTGCACGTGGTAGCCCTCGTTGAACGCGTCGACGACCGCCTTCCAGTTCGCGTCGATGACGGTGGTCAGATACGACCGCAGCCGCATCCGCTGCAGGTTGAACGGCGCCAGCAGGTCGGGAAGCGGGTCGAGGAAGTCGAGCAACGGCGATGCGTCCGCGTCCATGTTGACGAACACGAAGCCGGCGAAACATTCGGCCCGCACCGGGTGCAGGGTCAGCTCCACCCCCGCCAGGTTCGTGAAATCGTCGCGGTCGACGATGTCGACGAGGCGGCCGTCGAGCGCGTACGTCCACGCGTGGAATGGGCAACGGATGCAGTCGGTGAACGTGCCCGCGCCGTCAGCCAGGCGGGTGCCTCGGTGCAGGCACGTGTTGTGAAAAGCCCGAATCTCGCCGTCGTCGCCTCGCACGACGAGGATCGAATCGTCGCCGATCGCGTACTCGACGAACGCGCCCGGCCCTCCCAGTTCCTCCTCGCGGCACGCGATCTGCCAGACCTTCGCCCACAGCCGCTCGAACTCCAGATCGGCGAACTCGGCCGACGTGTAGCGCATAGCAGGTATAAATCCGTCGTCGCGAACCATGTTCATGCGGCTACGACCTCCGGCGCTCCATCACGTGCAAAACGTTTGAGCACGACCGCGCCTCCGGATCTGCGCCTGGCGTTCATGCGGCTACGCCCTCCGGCGCTCCATCACGGGCGAATGTTTGAGCACTTGCCGCGCCTCCGGATCTGCGCCTGGCAGACTCCGACTGTAATGGCCGGATTCAACGTTGCGGACCTGTTCGAGCGAGTCGTCGACGCCGTGCCGGAACGCGAGGCCGTGGTGGGCGGCGACGTCCGCTGGACCTATGCGCAACTCGACGAACGCGCGACCCGGCTCGCGCACGCGCTGCTCGACCGGGGCATCGATCCCGGCGACTTCGTCGGGTGTCACATGCGCAACTCGGCCGCCCATCTCGAAGTGATGCTCGCGTGCTTCAAGATGCGCGCGGTCCCCGTGAACGTCAACGACCGGTACGTGCGC
>JANNHK010000031.1:0-8067 GCA_031404355.1 Actinomycetes bacterium | reverse complement strand
ACGCCGGGATCGTAGTGGTCGCCTCGTCGTGCGAAACTGCTCGTATGCCGCTCGCCGCGCGTTCATTCCCTACCTGACCCCCGGAGAGGGGGTGAATCAGGGAATGAACACGCGTCCGCAGATGCGGACAGTAGGGACGGTCACACTGCGCTCTTGCGGTCTTTCCAGTACTCGTCGCGCAGCACGCGCTTGAGGAGCTTGCCCGAATCGGTACGAGGCAGCGCGTCGCGGAGCTCGTAGGCACGCGGCTGCTTGTACCGGGCGAGATGCTGCTCGGCGAATGCCTTGAGCTCGTCGAGGTCGATCGTCTCCCCGACCTTGGGCTGCACGATCGCGTGCACGCGTTCGCCCCACTCGTCGTCGGGGATACCGAACACCGCGGCATCGAGCACCTGCGGGTGGCCGTACAGCACAGCTTCGATCTCGGCCGGGTAGATGTTCACACCGCCCGAGATGATCATGTCCTTCTTGCGGTCGCAGATGTACACGTAGCCCTCGTCATCGACGTACGCGACGTCGCCGACCGACTTCCACTCCGAGCCCTTCAACTCGGTGAGCTGCTCGCTCGTGCGGTGGTAGCCGTCCATCGCGAGCTTCGTGCGCACGAACAGCTCGCCCGGGTCGCCGGTCGGAACCGTTTCGCCGTCGTCGTCCACGATCTTGATCTCGATGCCGCCGTACGGCTTGCCGCACGAACCGGGCTTGCGCAGCTGGTCTTCGGGCGGGAGCACCGTGTCGACACCCAACTCGGTCGAGCCGTACACCTCGAACAGCCAGCCCTCACCGAGCTTGGCGACGATCTCCTGCTTCAGCGAGTACGGCACCGGCGCCGCGTTCGCGATGAGGCAGATCATCGACGACATGTCTGCCTTCGCCAGTTCCTCGGGGGGCAGGCTCACGATGCGCTTGAGCTGCGTCGGCGCCGAGAACGAGTTCGTAACCCGGTGCGTCTTGACGAGATCGATCCACCGCACGGGGTCGAACTTGCGCAACACGACGACGGGCGCGCCGAGCGTGTGGGCCAGCGACGCGAACGCGAGCGGACCCGAGTGGTACAGAGGGCCGGTCGTGAGGTGCACCGAGTTTTCGTGCATCAACCGCAGCGCGTTGAGCAGCGCGAACACGAGGTTCCGGTCGGTCGCCGTCCGCAGTGCGCCCTTCGGCTTGCCGGTCGTGCCCGAGGTGTAGATCATCGCCGCGCCCGCTTCGGTTGCATCGGCAGGGAGCGGCGGCTCGGTGTCGGGCCGGCCGGCGAGCACGTCGTCCCACGCGACACACCCCTCCGGTACGTCGTTCCCGCTCTGAGGGGCCGCTCCGGGAGGGTCGCCGTAGACGACGACGGTGTGGACCTTCGGGATCTCGCTGCGGACCTCGGCGACGAGCGCGGCCTGCTCGGCGTCGACGACGACGACGGTCGCGTCGGAGTTGTCGATCACGTACGCCATCTCCTCGGCGTTGAACCGGTACGACAGCGGGACCGCGACGAGGGCGAGTTTGCGGGCGGCGTGGATGGTGACCAGTACCTCGAGCGAGTTCGGCCCGCACCAGACGAGGCGTTCGCCGGAGCGGGCACCGGCCGCGGTGAGCCCGTGCCCGAGCCGGTTTACCAGCGCATTCAGTTCCTTGAACGACGTTGTCGACGCGCGGGCGCCGCCGCTCGCGTCGACGATGACCGCGTCGCCGTCGGGATTCGCGCCCGCGTGTACCGCGAGTACGTCGAGTGGTTCGTTCATTCCCTGACCCCCCGGGTGAGTGCGCCGTACCCTACCTGCCCATACCCTTTGCCCATGCCGCGATCGTTCGCAGTGCGAGGAGTCGTCGAAGGGTTCTACGGAACGCCGTGGTCGCACGACGCGCGCCTCGACGTGCTGTCGTTTCTCGGCGAGCGCGACATGAACGCATACGTCTACGCACCCAAGGACGACGCGAAGCACCGGTCGCAATGGCGCGTACCGTACGACGACGTCGAGCAGGAACGCTTCCGCGAACTCGCGGCGCACGCGGCATTCGAGGGCATTCGGTTCGGGTTCGCGATCTCGCCCGGCCTCGACATCGACTACGAATCGGCCGAGGACCGGGCCGTGCTGGTCGCGAAGCTCGAACCGTTACGCGCCGTCGGCGTGTCGTGGTTTCTGCTGCTCGTCGACGACATCCCGATGCAGCCCGGGCTCGCGCCGCGCCAAGCCGAGCTCGCCGCGTTCCTCCTCGAAGCGTTCCCCAACCTCTGGCTCACGCTGTGCCCGACCGAATACGTCGGCACCGACCCGTCGCCCTACCTGAGCGAACTCGGTGCCCGGCTCCCGGCCGACGTCGACGTCATGTGGACGGGCCCGACCGTCTGCTCGCCCACGATCTCGGTGCGCGACCTGCGCGCGTGGGCCGACGCGCTCGGCGACCGCGCACCGATCATCTGGGACAACTATCCGGTGAACGACGGCACCATGGCGCACAGCCTGCACCTCGGCCCGTACCAGGGTCGCGACGCGGACTTGGTCGACGTCGTGGGCGGTGTGCTGTGCAACCCGATGAACCAGGCGTACGCGTCGCAGATCGCGCTGGCCACCGCCGCCGCATTCCTGCGCAACCCGGACCGGTACGACCCGGCCGAGGCGTGGGCGCGCGCGATCGACGACGTCGGCGGCGAACACAAAGAGGCGCTCGCGTGCCTGGCCCGCGCGTGCGCCGACGGTCCCGTCTCCGAACCCGCCGAACTCGAACTGCACCAGCTCGTCGACACCGTGCGCGACGAGATCGAAGGACCGGGTTGGCCCGCGGCCGTCGCGGCTGTGGCCGCAGTGCTGCGCCCCGCCCGCGATCTCCCCGACGTCTTTCCGGCGGGCGGCGACGACCTGGCCGGCGAGATCGCGCCGTGGGCACGCGGCGCGCGGGCCGAGGCCAACGCCGGGTTGGCGGCGTTGAAACTGATCCAACAGCTCCGGCCTGTCGCCGCGATGACCGCGGAAGGTGGCGGCCGGGCGGCCGCACCGGACGCTGAGCGCGCAATGCACGCCGCGTTTCTGATGCTCTACAGCTGGGATGGCGCCCGGACGAAGAGAGAGGTCGTGTTCGGTCCTCGGTTCGCGCTCTATCCCGCCGTCGTGCAGCTCGCGGGCGGCGCACCCGGCCTCGACCCGGCCCTTGCCGTACGCGAGGACGCCAACGCGGTAGACCGGCTCTGCCGGCTCGCGCTCGACGCCTACGACGCGTGGCGGACCGATCCCAATGCGCCAGTGCGCGCGTGGGTCGACGGTGAGGAACGCGCCGTGGCCGACGACGGCTCGTTCGACGCGCGTGGCACGATGACACTCGTGCGCTGCGGCGTGTACGCAACCCGCGTCAGCGAGGACGGGCTTCCCTTCCGTGAGGCGCGACTCCCGTGACCGACCCGAAGACTCCCGACGGCGAGACCCCGGACGCCAAGACACCGGAAGTAAGTGTCGTCATGCCCGCGTACAACGAGGTCGAGATTCTCGAGTCGTCGGTATCCGACGTCGTCGAAGGCCTGCGCGTACGCGAGGTCTCGTTCGAGATCGTCGTCGTCGAGAACGGCTCGACCGACGGCACCTTCGAACTCGCGCAGGAACTCGCGGCTCGGTTCCCCGAAGTGCGCGCCGAGCAGAGCCCCGAACCCGACTACGGCCGGGCGCTGCGCCACGGCCTGCTCGCGGCCACCGGCGTCGCGGTCGTGAACTTCGACGCCGACTACTACGACCTCGACTTCCTCCAGAAGGCGGTCGAGCGGGTCAGCCCCGACGACGGCCCCGCGATCATCGTCGGCTCGAAGCGCAGCAAGGGCGCGCACGACACCCGACCTGCGCTGCGCAAGCTGGTCACCGCCACCTTCAGCACCCTGCTGCGGGTCGTGTTCGGCCTCAAGGTCTCGGACACGCACGGCATGAAAGCGATGCGCCGCGCCGCGGTCGAGTCCTATGCCCGCCGCTGCGAGTTCGGCAAGGACCTCTTCGACACCGAGCTGATCCTGCGGGTCGAGCGAGCGGGACTGCGTACCGACGAGATTCCCGTTGCCGTGGTCGAACTGCGCCCCGCGCGCACCTCTATTCTTCGCCGTGTGCCTCGCACGATCTTCGGACTCGTGAAGCTGCGGCTCGCGCTCTGGCGCGATCGCAAAGCCATTTGACCTCTCTCGCGGGGGCGCGGATCGTCACCGGCGACGGTGGCGTGTCCGCCTCGCCCGCGTTCGTGGTGTTCGAACACGGTCGAATCGTCGCGACGGGAACGGGGACCCCACCCGCGGGTGCGATCGACCTCGGCGATGCGCTCATCGCACCCGGGTTCGTCGATATCCAGGTGAACGGTGTCGACGCGGTCGACTTCGGTACCGCCGGCGTCGACGAGATCGCGGGCGCGCTCGACGACCTGGCCGCGCGGGGTGTGACGCGGTGCCTGCCCACGCTCGTGAGCGCGCCGCTCGACTCGTATGCACCCGCGCTCGAACGCCTTGTTGCCGCCGGCGCACGTGGCGTGCACCTCGAAGGCCCGTTCCTCGGCGACGCGCCCGGCGCCCATCCACCCGAGCTCCTGCGTCCTGCCGACGTCGACTGGCTCGTCGCGCTCCACGACCAATTCGGCGAACTGATCCGGGTGGTCACACTCGCGCCCGAGGCCGATCGGGGTCTGGCCGCGACCCGTGCGCTCGTGGAGCGGGGTGTCACCGTTGCACTCGGGCACTCGACCGCGACCTACGAAGAGGCCACCGCCGCGGTCGACGCCGGCGCGCGGCTCGTGACGCACCTCTTCAACGGCATGGGGTCGTTGCACCACCGCGAGCCGGGGCTTCCGGGCCTGGCGCTCACCGACCGGCGGGTGATCCCGACGCTGATCGCCGATTTCGTCCATGTGCACCCGGTTGTCGTGCAGCTCGCGATCACGGTCCGGCCCGACACCGTCCTGGTCAGCGACGCGGTCGGAGGGATGGCCGAGCGCGACGGTGCCGCCCGCCTCGCCGACGGCACCCTCGCGGGCGCGGTCGTTTCACTCGACGCCGGTGTCCGCAACGTCGTATCCCTCGGCGTGCCGATCAACCAAGCCGTGCGGATGGCGACCGGCAACGTGGCACGCGCCCTCGGAGCCACGGACTTCGGGAGAATCGCGGCCGGGTGCCGGGCCGACCTGGTCGCGTTCGACCCCGAGACGCTCGCCGTGCGCGCCGTGTGGGTCAGCGGCGTTCGGCGCGACTCGTGAGCCACGCGCCCGCGACCACGAGCGCCATACCTGCGAGCGAGAGCACGCGCGAAGCCACGCCGCAGGCTACGCGAGGCGGTCCCCGGTACCCTCCCGAATTGATGAGCGAGGTCGAATTCGCCGACGACGCGGAGATCGCCGACGGTTCGTTCGACGACCGCGACCTCACCGGTGCCGCGCTCGCCCGGGCCGACATCGCCCGGTGCACGTTCACCGGCGTGCGCCTGGCGGGTGCGTGCCTCGACAAGGCCCGCCTGGCCGACATCGCATTCGTCCGGTGCGACCTCGCCGGCGTCGATTTGTCCGAAGCCACCCTGCTGCGGGTCCGGTTCACCGACTGCCGCCTGAGCGGTGCCGAACTCGCGCAGGCGTCGGTGAAGGAGACGACGTTCCACGACTGCCGGTGCGACGACGCCAACCTCCGCCTCGCCCGTCTCCAGGACGTCACCTTCTCGGCGAGCGTGCTCGCCGCGGCCGAGTTCGGCGGCGCCCAACTCACCCGGGTCGGATTCGCGGGTTCCGATCTCGCGGGCGCCGACCTGACCAACGTGAAGTGCGCCGACGTCGACCTCCGCGGCGCCCGCCTCGACGGGTTGAAGGGGATCGGGTCGTTGAAGGGCGCGACGATCTCCCCCGACCAGCTGGTCATCCTGGCCCCCGGCCTGGCCCGGGCAGTCGGGCTGAAAATCGTGGAGAGCGATCACTAACCTCCCCGGCCATGGAGATCGTCGCGGCGCTGTTCGTCGAGAAAATTGACTTCCGTCAGGTGGAGGGGCCGTCGACCCGTATCGACATCACCGGGGCGTTCTTCTCGACCGCCGTGGCCGAGTACCCGACCCAGCTCACGCCGCACCTCGTGGTCCTGGTGCGGGCCCCGGCGGGGGGCGAGGGCAACGGCACCCTCGAGGTCGTGTTCGTACGTGAAGATGGCGAGGAAATCGGCCGGAATACCCAGTCGTTCTTCGTCGAGCCCGGCAAATTCGGCTACCGGCTGGTCCGGGGCGAACTCGACTTTTCCGAGGCCGGAACCATTGAGGCCCGCTGCACGATCGTGGAGAGCGGCTCGGCGGTCACTGTTCCGCTCACGGCGCTGCCCGTACCCTGACGGGAGCTTGTGACGTGATGCCCCTCAACCCCTGCCCCGCGCGGGCCGAAGCCGGGAGGGATGGATCTTGTGAACCGGTATGCGGCCGCGCTGTCGCTTCACCCCACACCGGTTGAGGCCGTCGGCGAGGTTGCGGGCGAAATCCTCGATCGTTTCGACGGGGACCGACCCGACCTGCTCGTCGCGTTCGCGTCGCCGCACCACGTCGGCGCGTTCGAGGACATGGCCGGCGGGCTGCGAAAGCTGCTCGAACCGTCGGTGTTCGTCGGCGGCACGGCCGTCTCGATCGCCGGTGGCGGACGCGAGATCGAGGGCGCACCGGCGCTGTCGATCTTCGCGGCAACGTTCACGCACGGCCGGGTCTCGGCCCTCGCACTCGAATCGTTGGACACACCCGACGGCATGACGATCCTCGGCTGGCCCGACGACGTCGAGTCGGCCGGCACGTTGTTGATGCTCGCCGACCCGTATTCGTTTCCGGTGCCCGACTTCCTGCGCCTCATCAACGCGCGGGCTCCGGAACTCACGATCGTCGGCGGCATAGCGTCCGCGGCGGCGGGTCCGGGTGGGAACCGGCTCGTGTGCAATGAGCAGATCATGACGAGCGGCGCGGTGGCCGTGATGCTTTCGGAGGAGATCCCGGTGCGTCCGGTCGTCTCGCAGGGGTGTCGGCCGATCGGACTTCCCTACACGGTCACGCGCGCGGAACGGAATCACATCTACGAGTTGGGTGGCGTCTCCGCGATGGAGCGCCTCCAAGAGCTCGTCGTCGCAGCCGACGAGAGCGAACGCGAGCTGATGCGCAGCGGCTTGCACGTCGGGCTGGTCGTCGACGAGCACAAGCTCGATTTCGCACGGGGTGACTTCCTCGTACGCAACCTGCTCGGCGCCGACCAGCGCAACGGCGCGATCGCGGTCGGCGACGTCGTGCAGGTCGGCCAGACGGTGCAGTTCCACGTCCGCGACGCGGGCGCCGCCGACGAGGATCTGCGGGTCCTGCTCCAGAAGGTCGACGGCGCCGCCGCGCTGTTGTTCACGTGCAACGGCCGCGGCACCCAGATGTTCACGACGCCGAACCACGACACGGGTCTGATCGAACGCAACCTCGGGCCGATCCCGCTGGCCGGTGCGTTCTGTGCGGGCGAGATCGGCCCGATCGGCGGCCGGAATTTCCTGCACGGATTCACCGCGAGCCTGGCGGTCTTCAGCCAGTAGTCGCACCCTCTAGTCTGCGGAGCGGGCGTGAGAGAGGGGTGCAATCGTGGCCGACGCCGAGTTGGAACGCCGGGCGATCAACGTGATTCGAGGGATCGCGATGGACGCCGTCCAGCGCGCGAATTCGGGCCACCCGGGAACCGCGATGGCGCTCGCGCCGCTCGCGCACGTCCTGTTCACGCGCGTCATGGACTACGACGCGAGCGACGCCGACTGGCCCGACCGCGACCGGTTCGTGCTCTCGGCCGGGCACGCGCCGCTGGTAGTCGCCGCGCTGTTGTTTCTGTGCGGCCTCGGTCTCGAACTCGACGACCTGCGCGACTTCCGCCAGTGGGGGTCGAAGACGCCCGGCCACCCCGAGAAGGGGCACACCAAGAGCATCGAAGTCACGACCGGCCCGCTCGGCCAAGGGTTCGGGAGCTCGGTCGGTATCGCGCTCGCGGAACGGCACCTCCGCGAGCGGTTCGGTGCCGAGGTCTGCAACCACCACGTGTTCGGCATCTGTAGCGACGGTGATCTCGAAGAGGGCATCAGCCACGAGGCCG
>JANNHK010000030.1:0-1567 GCA_031404355.1 Actinomycetes bacterium | reverse complement strand
CGCGGCGTCGACAGGCAGTGATTGCGGACGTTCCTGCGCCGCTGGACTGGTGAGCGTGCCCGCGGCGAGTCCGATCGCTCCAGCCTGAGCGCGAATCCGTCCGATGTCCGCTGCCTGCTCGGGGTCAAGGCCCAGCGACTCGATGCGCGCACACAGCCCGAGGATGATCGCGACGGGGGTCTGGAGGTCGTGAGCCACCCGTGCCGCGTTGGCGGCCGGCGTGCCGGCCCCGAAAGCGGTGTTTCCCACCTCGAGGTCGGCACGTCCAGTCGTTTGGAGCGCTGTCGAGCCGTTTCGCCCGCCGCTGCGCGGACGGACGGATGTCCCTATCACTGGCACTGCTGTCCCCCCGGACTCTGAGCGGGCCGACGTGGTCGCCCCGGAAACCAACCCTACGACTCACAGTGAACTGCTCCCCGGCGTATCACGTAGGTGAGATATCTCACCCATCGCTTCTGGGCATCTTCACCCGGCGCGTTGGCCCTCGTCACCGGCACGTGTGGTGGTGCAGCAGTATCTGTTGATCTGCGACGAGGTCCGCTTCGGAGGCGACCACGCCGATTGGTGGGTGGCTCCCGTACGTCCCCCCAGGGGGCCGCCCACCGCTGCTTTCCGCCGCCGCATCTGTGGTACTCCCCACCGCTTGGCGCGATGTCGATACCGCTGGGGCTGGAATTTGACGCCGAGGCCGGGTATCTTCTTGCCCCACACGGTCGCGAGGCGCGGCCGAATCCGGGGGGATGCCGTGAAGGTCGAGGGAACGACAGAGCAAGGCACCGACGGTGATGCGCGGCTGCGCGTCATCGTCGTGGACGATGATGCGCTGGCACGCCGAGTGGTGCGAGACACGCTTCAGGATGCCGGCATCACGGTGATCGCTGAGGCGAGCGACGGCCGCGAAGGGGCAGAGCTTGCGCTCTACTACCGCCCTGACGTCGTCGTCATGGATCTCGTGATGCCGGGAACCGACGGCTTGATGGCGACCCGTCGCATACTCGAGGAGCATCCGGAGTGCCGGATCGTCGTCCTCAGTTCGACCGACGACGACGAACTTGGCATCATGAGCCTGCGGGCCGGCGCCGTCGGGTTCATGTCCAAGACGGTGGGTCTAGAGGCGCTGCCACGCGCCCTGCACGCCGCGAACGACGGCGAGCCGATCATCTCCAGGCGCCTGACGATGAAGCTGGTCGAGGGGTTCCGCCGCATCCGTGAGGACGGGTCAGGGCTGCGCCCGGTGCGCAGCCCGCTGAGCTCACGCGAGTGGGAGGTCCTGGACCACATGTGCACGGGCCGCTCGACGGACGAGATCGCCGATGAGCTCGTCGTCTCCGTGGAGACCGTGCGCTCGCACGTCAAGAGCGTGCTGAGGAAGCTCGGGGTGCGCTCACGGCAGGAGGCCGTGGAGGTCACCAAGCGCCTGCGGGCCGGGATGGTCGCCGAGGAGCCCGTCGCTTCGAGGATCGACCACGAGGTGGGCGAAGGCCGAAAGGCCAACTGCGCCGGCGACAGTCCGGAGACCTGATCGTCGAGCCAGCGCGCGGTCATCTCCATGTGCGCCACGAGCCGC
>JANNHK010000029.1:0-2397 GCA_031404355.1 Actinomycetes bacterium | reverse complement strand
GATGACGGGTTCACTGACCGTCGTCGCGTCGACGAGCGCGCGCACGTCGATGAGGTCCTGCGGTGACGCGACGCGCTGCACGTCGTCGAGGGTCGCGGGTGCGACGCCGCGGTGCGCGAGCCGCAGGATCTGGGCTTCTTGCGCCGCGTCGGGGTAGCGCACGTCCAGCTTGACGAGAAACCGGTCGAGTTGGGCTTCGGGGAGTGGGTACGTGCCCTCGTATTCGATCGGGTTCTGCGTCGCGATCACGAGGAACGGATCGGGGAGCGGGTGCGCGACACCGTCGACGCTGACCTGGTTCTCCTGCATGGCTTCGAGGAGCGCGGCTTGCGTCTTGGGCGGGGTGCGGTTGATCTCGTCGGCGAGGAGCAGATTCGTGAAGACCGGCCCCGGGCGGAAGACGAGATCTTCGCCGCGCAGGGTCATCGTGCCGGTGAGGTCGGACGGCAGCATGTCGGGTGTGAACTGCACGCGCCGGAACTCGAGTCCGACCGCGCGCGCGAACGCGTTGGCGAGCAGCGTCTTGGCGACGCCCGGTACGCCTTCGAGAATGACATGGCCGCCGACGGACGAAGCCGCGATCAGCACGTCGACGACCGAATCCTGACCGACGACCACCTTGCGGATCTCTGCCAGTACGCGGTTGCGTAGTTCGTTCACGGACGGGTCCTCTCTTCGATATCTCCGCGCGCGACGCGGGCGGCCAGACGGCCGAGGTCGATGATCTCTTGCGCGTTCTTCGGCGGTGTCTCGAGGCGCTTTCGCTCGCCTTCGGGTATCTCGATCGCATTGCGCTCGGCGTGATCGCGAGTCCATTTCGCGAGATCGGCCAATGCGGCGGCGGGGTCGCGGGTCTGTTCGAGCGAACCGGCCATTGCGTTGACGTACTCGGCGCGCGCGGGTGGAAGCGCTCGGTTCGGTTGGTCGGGCGGCCCGACGCGCCGGGCGCGCGACCAGGCAAACAGTGCGCCCGCGGCACCGATGCCGAGTATCGCGATCTTCCAGTTCGTCGGGAGCGCCTGGAGCCCCTCGGACGAGTCGTGATCGTGCACACCTTCGGCGAAGACGACCGGGCGACCTTCCGGGCCGGCGAGCTCGATGCCGAACGCGGCGTTGTCGGCGACCGCGATGAGTTCGTTCTCGAGTGGCGACGGATCGGCCAGGCCGATCACCTCGCCGTCGCCCGTCGCGAACGTCGCCGCGAACACGACGTCGCGCTCCGACACGAGCGGAGTCACGCCCGCGCCGTTCTCGCCGGTCTCGAAGCCCGTGCTGCCGGCCGTGACGACTTCGCTGACGTCTCCGAGCTCGGGCGCGATGTCTCGGTAGACGTCAGTTCCCTCGACGCGGGTGAAGTCCTGCGTCACCAGTTGATTCAGCGGGGGCGTACCCGACGACGCCACGACCAGCCGCCCGCCGCTCGCGACGAACGAGCGCAGCACATCGAGTTCGTCGGCGTCGAGGAACACGCCCTCGCGGCCGCCGATGATGAGCGTCGACGCCGGGTCGAGCTGCGCGTCGGCCAAGTTGCCGCGCTGGCGCGAGACGCGGTGGCCGTAGCGAGCGAGCAGATCGGCGTACGCCGCGAACCCTTCGCTCGACGTCGCGTACGACGAGCCGGGTGCGCCGCCCGGTTCGCTGCCGCCGACCGATTCGTCGAGTGCTCGAGCGAGCAGGTTGAGGGCAATGATCCCGACGACGAACCCGACGACGATCTGCACCGTACGCTTGGCCGTCGGTGTCACCGCCGGCTTCCCTCGATGACGTGGGGCCAGTCACGGCGCGACTCGTCGACCTCCGGTTGCCCGGCGTCGCGGTCTCCGTACGCAACCTCCTCGAAGGTTTCGGCGAGGACTTCGAAGTCGTCCGACGCGAGCGTGCGCCGAACCTCGCCGACGGTGACCGACGGTCGGTACTCGATCGTGCCTCGCTTACCCAGCCGCAAGAGCCCCGCACGAAAACGCAGCCGCACCGCGCGTTCGTAGTCGCCGGCGCGTTCGGCTTCGACTGCTTCGCGCTCGAGTTGGTCGGGATCCTCCCCCTTGTCGCGGCGCGTGGTCCCGCCTCCGCCTCCTTGGCGGGCGCGTCGGGCCTGCACGCGCGGCGCGAGAACCGTGACAAGGAACGCGATGAGGCCGATCGCGACGAGCAGCCAGATGAACCAGGGAATCGCATTCAAGAAGTCGGCGACGGGCTCGAGCCGATCGCCGATCCACTCGAGGACCCCGCGCAGCGGGCGGGGGGCGGGGTCGCTCCGGAACCGGCGGTCGCCGAGGATGTCCTGGGCCTCGGCGCGAGCCTCGTCAGGATCGACGGCCGTGATCACCGGTCGCCGGGTGCATCAGTCCGGCGACCGTCGAGACGCATCAGCATCATCTGCACGTCGAAGCCCTCGGA
>JANNHK010000028.1:0-6276 GCA_031404355.1 Actinomycetes bacterium | reverse complement strand
TACCGAGATAACGAAATGGTGACGGCAATGGCTCGAAATCACCCCGATTTCACGGCCATCTGGGCGATTCGAGGAGAAAATGCCATTGCGCTTAGGGTGGTGTACGACCTTCACTGGGGTTTCCGGCGGTGGGGCAAGGATTGGCTCGGGAGGGGACACCATGGAAGTAAGGAAATGGGCGCGCCGAATCGGCGCAGTCGCGACAGCCGCGACGATCATCGGCATCGGCACGGTTGCGGGGGCACCGACTGCTGATGCACTGACAGGCAAGGCACTCATTCTCGAAACTTCGGTCGACGGCGGCGCGAGCAGCGTCGAAGGCGTTGCGGCGGCCGCGCTCGGATTGACGGTCGAAGTGAAGACCGACGCCGAATGGGCCGCGATGACGGGCGCCGACTTCTCGTCGTACCGCCTTATCGTTCTCGGTGACCCGAACTGTTCGAACACCTCTGCTCCCGCGACCGCTGCGGCGAACGCGGCGACGTGGAGCCCTGCGGTGAACGGCAACGTCGTCATCGTCGGGAGCGACCCCGTCGTGCACCCGCCGGGCGGAGATGCCCTCACCAACTCGGCCATCGGCTTCGCCGCCGCGGCCGACGGTCGCACCGGTCTGTACGCGACGTTGAGCTGCTACTACCACGGCACCGCGCCGGGTACGCCGGTCGACATGCTCGCGGGCTTCGGGACGTTCACCGTTACCGGTGTCGGCTGCTTCAACGACGCGCACATCGTCGCCTCGCACCCGGCGCTCACCGGCTTGACCGACGCCGACATTGCCAACTGGAGCTGCTCGGTACACGAGGCGTTCGACGCCTACCCGGCTGCGTTCACAGTGCTGGCGATTGCCCGAGGTGCCGCGGGAGTTCAGTACCTCGCGGCCGACGGGTCGACTGGTGTCCCGTACATCATTGCCCGCGGTGAAGGCCTTTCGGCCAGCGACATCTCGCTGTCACCGCCGACCTCTACCTTCGGTACCGGCGCAACGGCCACGCTCACCGCCGAGATCAAGAGCGGTGGTGTTGTTCAGCCGGGTGTGACAGTGACGTTCACGGCGGCTGCCGGTGGACCGAACGCCGGTGCCACGCTCACGGGCGTGACCGGAGCCGACGGCAAGGTGTCGGTGACCTACGTCAGCAGCGCCCCGGGTACCGACACGTGGACGGCAACGTTCACGCGTGACGGTGTCACGCAAGTGTCGAACGTCTCGAGCATCGTGTGGACCGGTGCGGTGATCGCGGCGGCGACGACGACAACCGTCGCACCGGCAACGACGACGCCGACGACGACCGCACCGGCACCGGCTGCTCAGCTGCCGGTCACGGGCGACTCGTCGACTCCGCTCGCCCTCATCGGCGGCGGTGTGGTGATCCTCGGCGTAGCGCTCGCGTTGTTCAAGCGCCCGCGCTGGAGCGCCGGCACGTAAGAGGCAATCGGTAGTAGATGGAAAACGGCCCCGGGCACCCGCCCGGGGCCGTTTTCGCTGCCACGATCTTCTACGGTTCTCCCGTGCGCGCGCTGGTGCAACGAGTAACCGAGGCTCGGGTGACGGTTGACGGTGACGTCGTCGGTGAGATCGGCGGCGGGTTGTGCGTGCTGCTCGGCGTGACGCACGACGACACGCCGGAGATCGCGCAGAAGCTGGCGGTCAAAGTCGCGAACCTGCGGGTGTTCGACGACGACGACGGCATGATGAACCTCTCGCTGCTCGACACGGGCGGTGCCGCGCTCGTCGTCTCGCAGTTCACGCTCTACGGCGACGCGACCAAGGGACGCCGGCCGGCGTGGTCGGCGGCGGCGCCGCCCGAGGTTGCGGAACCGCTCGTCGCCGCGTTCACGCACGCGCTCGCCGCGACGGGTGTACCGGTGGCCACCGGGCGGTTCCGGGCCGAGATGCAGGTCGCGCTCGTGAACGACGGGCCCGTCACACTGTTGGTCGAGATTTAACCGCGGATGATCGGCATCGACTTCAGCGTCGGCGTCGTCGCAGCCGCGAGCACAGTGTCTCGATCCGAAGTTCCGAACAGCAGCAGGGTGTCGCCCGCGGTGACGAGGTAATCGAAGTTCTTGTCGAGCTCGGCGGGCGCCTGCGTCCACGTGACGGTCGAGTCGACGACCCGCCCAATCGTCGCGTAGCAGCGGCCTCGCTCACCGATGGCGAGAATGAACTCACTCGTTGCCTGTGCGGTCCAGCAGTCGTACCAATCCGGGAGTGGACCCAGATCGATCCACGCCGGTGCGTCGAGCGACGGCAGCACGCGGAGTCGGTCGCCGAGATCGGCGACGAGTTGTCCGTCGGCTTCGAGCAGGGAGAGATAGGTGAAGGCCGAGTCCCAACCCGGTCGCGTTCCCGCGGGTCCGGGGTGCGGAAGCTCACGCCACGAGTCGCTCGCAATGTCGTAGAGCCACGCGGCCCCGTTGTCCTTGCTCGAGATCACGAGCTGCGACCCGACGGGTATCCCCCAGAACGAGCCCAACTCGAGAGGAGCGGCGGCCATCGTGCTCCAGGCGTCGAGCGCGACGTCGTAGCGCAGCTCGGCGTCGGGGGCGTAGAAGACGCCGTCGGCGAACGTGTGCGTGTGGTAGCTATAGATCGGCGCCGGCGGAGATGCGATCGTGCGCCACGAGTCGGACGCCGCATTCCACGCCATGTTGCCGTCGTCGGCAAGGACGAGCAGGTCGCTGCCCGTCCATCCTGTGTTGGGGCGCGCGAGCGTTTCGGGGATGTCCTGTATGGGTGTCCACGTGCGCGTCGACGGGTTGTAGCGGGCGCCGTCGGCGAACTCCGTGAAGTCCGAGTACGCGCTTCCGCCCCACACGACGAGTTCGGTTCCCGTCCAGATGACCGTAGGAGCCACGCGCTCTGAGAGAGGAGCCGACGGCAGTGTCTCGAGCGCGCCAAACGTGACACTCGGCGCGGCGGGTGCCGTCGGCGGCGGGGCCGCGACGGTCGACGTTGTTTGCGGCGCCGTTGTCGCGGTTACCGTGGCGGCAGTCGTTGACGTTGTGCTCGGGGCTTCCGCGACCACGTCGTCCGGCGTCTCATCGGAGTTGAACACGGCGACCACGCTGGTCGCGACGATTGCGGCCACGATGGCCGCGCCGGACACGCGTGCCGCGCGGCGGCGCACGATGCGGCGCCGGAGCCCGGTCCACGCGCCGTCGACGTCGGGCGACGGTACGAGTCGGTTGACGGCGCTGGTGAGGTCGTCGGGTTCAGGCATCGTCGCGTACCTCCAGGGTCGAGCGCAGGCGGCGGCGGGCCTCGTGCAGGTGTGTTTTCACCGTTCCCGGCGTGACGCCCATTGCCGCGGCCACCGCGGACACGTCGAGATCGGCGAGGTAGTAGAGGCCCACCACCGCCCGTTGTTGGGGAGGAAGGTCGCGCACCGCGTTCCACAGTTCGTCGTCAGGGCGCACGGAGTCGTGCGTGTCGATTGTGTTGGCCGCGACCCGGTCCGCCGTTCGGCGCTGACGCACGCGTCCGCGCCTCTGGTTGAGCGCCCGGTTCACCGCGACCCGATACAGCCAGCCCGACGCGTCGTCGTAGCGAGCGACCTTCGTCCAGTGGCGGTGGAGCTGCATGAACGCGTCCTGGGCCGCGTCGGCCGCGTCGTCGGGGTTGCCGGTGCACAAGGTCAGGGCGCGCACGAGCAGGGCGTACTGCGTCCGGAAAAGATCCTCGTAGCCCGCCGTCGCCGTCATCACTCCATAACACCCCACTCGGGAGCATTCGGTTGACTGACAGGCGTGTAATTCGGGCGCTCGACATCACTACGATGGCATCGTGCGGACGCAGCGGAGCCACCGTGCGGACGCAGCGGAGCCACCGACGGCGCAGCGGAGGGAGCCATGTGAGCGGACGGCGTAGCGAGGGAGCCATGTGAACGTGGCGGAGCCCATGTCGGCGCCCACGCGCCCCCAATCCGATCAGGGACGACCAGACTTGGCCCAACTCGACCTGACCGGGCTGAACCCGGCCCAGCTGGAGGCCGTCACCCTGCCGCCGGGCCCGGTGCTGGTCATCGCGGGTGCGGGTTCGGGCAAGACCCGGGTGCTCACCCACCGGCTCGCCTACCTGATCCGCGAGCTGGGGGCGTCGCCGTTCGAGCTGCTCGCGATCACGTTCACCAACAAGGCCGCGGGCGAGATGAAGGAACGGGTCGCCGCGCTCGTCGGCCCCGTCGCCCAGCGGATGTGGGTGTCCACGTTCCACGCCGCGTGCTCGCGCATCCTGCGCCGCGAGGCGAGCCTGCTCGGTTACCGGTCGAGCTTCACGATCTACGACCAGGCCGACGCGCAACGCCTCACCGAGTGGGTGCGGCGCGACCTCAACCTGGACCCCAAGCGCTTTCCGGCTCGCGGGCTCCACAACCAGATCAGCGCGCTGAAGAACGAGCTCATCCTGCCCGCGCAGTACCGCGACATGGCGGTCAACCCCGCCGAGAAGCGACTCTCCGAGGTGTACACCGAGTACCAGCGTCGGCTCGCCGAAGCGTCGGCCGTCGATTTCGACGATCTGCTCGTGCTCGCCGTCCGGTTGTTCCGCGAGAACCCCGAAGCGCTCGCGCGCTACCAGCAGCGGTTCCAGCACGTCCTCGTCGACGAGTTCCAGGACACCAACCTCGCGCAGTGGGAACTCGTTCGCATGCTCAGCGACGTAAGCCGCAGCATCATGGTCGTCGGCGACCTCGACCAGTGCGTCGTGGCCGGCACCCAGATCACTATGGGCGACCGCTCGACCATGGTCATTGAAGACGTTTCTGTCGGTGACGAAGTGTTGTCGTTGCACGACGACGGCTTCCGCTCGGCGCGTGTTGCGCGGGTCTATCGGTCGCACAGCCGCACCGGAATCGAAGTGGTCCTCAACAGCGGCCGTCGAGTCGTCAGCACGGCTGAGCACGGCCATCTCGCCGCGTGCAGCATGCCGCGCTCGACCGGTGCGGTGGCGACGCTCGTAGCTCCGGCGCTCGTCTGTGTCGCGGCGTCTGACCTGCGGCCGGGCATGGCGATGCTCGACGAGACCGGCGGGTTCGACACCATCACCGATGTCCGGTGGGAGAACATCGACAGTGCCGTCTACGACGTCGATGTCGAGCCGACGCACAACTTTGTTGCGAACGGGATCGTCACGCACAACTCGATCTACAAGTTCCGCGGTGCCGACTATCGGAACTTGATCAAGTTCGAGGATACGTATCCGGACGCGACGATCGTGGTGCTCGACCAGAACTACCGGTCGACGCAGCGGATTCTCGACGCGGCCAACTCGGTGATCGTGAACAACCCGTCGCACCGGCCCAAGCAACTGTGGACCGACAAGGGCGAGGGCGAGCCGATCGTGCGGTTCCAGGGCGACGACGAGCACGACGAGGCATCGTTCGTCATCCGCGAGATCCACCGGCTCGTCGACGAGCACCAGCTTCGCTATGGCGACATCGCGGTGTTCTACCGGACCAACGTGCAGAGCCGCGTGCTCGAAGAGTCGTTGGTGCGCGGGGGAGTGCCGTATCGCGTGTTCGGCGGGGTGAAGTTCTACGACCGGCGCGAGATCAAGGACGCACTTGCCTACCTGCGGGCGCTGGTGAACCCCGACGACGAAGTGTCGTGGAAACGCATCGTCAACACGCCCCGGCGCGGCGTGGGCGACACGAGCGTCAACAAGATCGATTCGTACGCGAAGGGAGCGGGCGTCACGTTCCGCGAAGCGGCACGGAGCGCGGCGGTCGCGGGCGTGAGCGGGAAGGCGCTGGGCGGCGTCAAGGACCTGCTCGAACTCGTCGACGAAGTCACCGAGGCGGCCAAGGGCGGTGTCGCGTCGGCGCTCGAGGCGGTGCTGACCCGCAGCGGCTACCTCGCCGAACTCGAAGCCGAACGTTCGGTCGAAGCTGCGGGCCGCGTCGAGAACCTCCAGGAACTCATCGGTTCTGCGCGCAACTTCGATGAACAGGTCGAGAACGGCGAACTGTCGGGCCTAGTCGCGATCGGCGGCGTCGGTGTGGGCGACGACACGCCTGCCGTGCCCGAAGGTCTCGATCGCATCCAGACGTTCCTCGAAGCGATCTCGCTCGTCACCGACCTCGACGACAACGACCCCGAGGTCAGCACCGTCACGCTCATGACGCTGCACTCGGCCAAGGGGCTCGAGTACCCGGTCGTGTTCCTCATCGGCATGGAAGACGGCGTCTTCCCGCACATTCGCAGCCTGGGCGACCCCGACGAACTCGAAGAAGAACGCCGCCTCTGTTACGTCGGCATCACTCGCGCCGAGGACCGCCT
>JANNHK010000027.1:0-28107 GCA_031404355.1 Actinomycetes bacterium | reverse complement strand
GCGACCTCGAACCCGGCGATTCGAGCGACGTCCTCGACGATGTCGTCGCGTTCGAGGTCGCTCGTCGCGACGACGACATCGGCACACTCGAGATCGCGGAGCCGATCCAGCATGAAGCGCAACATCGGGCGGCCTCCGAGGTCTTGGAGGACCTTGCCCGGGAGCCGCGTCGACCCGGTCCGGGCCTGCACGACACACAACACATTGCTTGGGACATTGCGGGGGACGTTGCGGGCTCTACGCATCACGACCCCAGCACGGCCGCGACCCGTTGCGCGCCGTGCCCGTCGAGCGCTCGTGTCGCCGCCTCGGCGAGCGCGGCGCGCCGGCCGGGGTCGGACACCAGTGCGGTGACGGCGGCGGCCACGGCGTCGACCTCCACGGCGACGACCGCGCCCGCCGCGGCGAGCGATTCGACGGCGACACGTTGGTTCTCCGCCACGATCACCGCGACGACGGCCCGGCCGAGCAGGCACGCTTCGAGCATCGAGACGCCTCCGGCGGTCACGACCACGGATGCCGACGCGAGTTCGTCGGCGAGCGAGGCCGGCGCGTGGACGCCGGTCACGCCCTCGGGAACCTCGGGCGCGCCCCAGGGGCCGATCACCAGCCGCACGTCCACATCGGCAAGCGCGGCGTACACCGACGAGGCGATGCGCGCCCCGGTGCCCGCTGCGTCGGCCGCGCCGGTGGTGACGAGGATCCGCGTGACCGGGGCCGTGACGGGTGTCACCGCGCCCACGGGTTCGGGTACCGCGACGAGCGCGTAACCCGTGCCGGCAAGTACCCGGCGCGCGCGTCGGTGGCGACTTTCGTCGGCACCCGGCGACGGGTCGATGACGATGTCGACGGCGAGGTCGCGATCGATGTCGTCGACCGCGGCGACGGTTCCCGCGTCGAGCGCGAGTTGGTCGGCACGGACCCGGTAGGAGTCGACGATCACCACGTCGCTCCGCCCGATCTCGTCGAGCGCGGCGACGCGGCGCGAGGGGTCCAATGGAGCCAGATGACACGCGTGCCCACGGGCGTGCAGCGCGCGAGCCAGGACCTCCATGCGCCGACGGTGACCAAGCCCTACGCCCGGCCCCTCGTCGAACAGCAGGAAGGTCACAGCGCGTCCCAGGTGAGGACCTCGTCTTCTTCGATGTCGCGGCTCGCGATACGGCCGACGAGCGTGTCGATGAACTTCGGTTTGATCCCGGTGCCGGGCCGCTTGACGGTGAGCATGTCGCGTTCGACACGCGCACCGGCGGCAATGGCGCACGCGGCGACGACCGACCGGCGGGCCTTCGTATACATCTCGACCGCCTCGGCGTCCGAAGGGCCGCGCTTCACGCCGTCACCGAGCGCCGCTTCGACGTCGCGGATGCGCGCGACGAGTTCTTTCAGCTCGGCGGGCTCGATCGCGAACGGGTGGTCGGGTCCGTTGCGGGTTCGGTCGAGTGTGAAGTGCTTCTCCACGAGGTTCGCCCCGAGCGCGACAGCGGCCGGCGCGATGTGCGTACCGAGAGTGTGGTCCGAGAGTCCGACGGGGACACCGAACGCAACCTGCATCGCCGGAATGGCACGCAGGTTCATCACCCCGGGCGGCGACGGATACAGCGACGCACATTGGAGGAGACAGACGTCGTCGGTCCCGCCGCGGCGCGCCGTCTCGATGGCCTCTTCGATTTCGCCGAGTGACGCCATGCCCGTCGAAAGGATCAGGGGTCGGTGCTTCGAGGCCACGTACTCGATAAACGGCAGGTCGACCAGCTCGAACGACGCGATCTTGAACGCCGGCACGTCGAGGGCATCGAGTTCGTCGACCGCCTGGCGGTCGAAAGGAGTCGAAAGAAACTCGATGCCGGCGGCGCGCGCATGAGCCGCGAGCAGCGGCTGCCAGTCTCGCGGGAGCGCAATCTCCTCGAGCAGTTCGTGCGGCGGTTTCGCACCCAACTCGCCGAGATAGTCGAAACGGGGCGTCTTCGTCGAATACAGCGTGCGCCCGGAGTACGTCTGGAACTTCACGGCGTCGACCCCGGCCTCGGCGGCGACGTCGATCAACCGGCGGGCAACGTCGAGGTCGCGATCGTGGTTCGCTCCCGCCTCGGCGATCACGTAGCACCGATGCCCGGGCCCGACCGTGCGGGCGCCGAGCTGCAACGTCTACTCCCGCCCGGCCGCGACCGCGACCGCTTCGAGCATCCCCGCGACGTCGTCCTCACCGCGTTCTTCGGCCGTCCGCGCCATGGCCTCGAGCACCGGGACGGGAAGCAACGCGACGATTTCCTCGGTCGTGAGCGTCTCGGCATCTTCCATGGAGAGGCCGTGCACGAGCACCGCGTACGCCTCGTCCGGCGCCCCACCCTCGAAGAGACCGGTGGCAATGCGCAGCGACCGGCGCGACGACGTCGCGGTCGCGACGACGACGGTGTCGGCCAGCGCGGGCGCGATCGTCCAGATCTCGGTCAGCGCGTCGTCGAGTTCGTCCTCACGGAGCCCGCGCACGGCTAGCTCCAAGGACTCGCGCGACCGCGTGTCACCGAACGACGCGTACGCGAGCGCAGCGGCCCGGGCCCGCTCCAGAGCCGCGACCTCCGCGTCGTCGGCGCGGGCGAGCAGCGGGCACAGGCGGCCCATGCCGACCGACCGCATCCGCCCCGACCACTCCATTGCGTCGATCGCGTCGAGGCGCGCGGCAAACGACGGGACGAGCGCGAGGACGCGTGCATCGCCGGGGGCGCGCGCCCAGATCAACTCCGCGATGCGGGCGACACCGACTGCTTCCGAAGTGCGCAACGCTGCGAGCACCTCGAGGGTGCGATCGTCGGGAACCTGGGCAACAACATCGGTCGGATCGAAGTCGGTTTCGGCGCACAGACGCGCGAAGGCATCCCAGACGTCCGGGGAGTAGGGATCCGTCGCGAAGACCTCCATGACCTCCCGCGTCGCGGTGTCGACGTCTTCCAACAGATAGCGCGCGTGCGCGCGGATGATGCGCGCGAGCGTCGCCGAGCACGGGAACCACGGGTCGACGGGCTCCTCGATTCCCTCGAGCAGTCCCAGCGCGGCCGCAGGCTCGTCGAGTTGCAAGTGGGCGAGCGCCTCGAGCAGGTCGGCGAGGTCAGCGCTCCCGCCGCCCCTCCGTATGAACTCCGCCCACGACTCGACCTCCCACGGCCGGCCGAGCGTCAGCAGGACTCCGGCGGCGTGGGCGGCCGCCGAGGTCTGCACGGCCGGCTCCTCGCCCGTGGACGTGGCCACCTCGAACCAGTCGAGGGCTTCTTCCAGCCGGGCCTCGGCGAGCAGCGCCCGCGCCCGGTCGAAGTCGGGGCTCCCCGACGGTGTCAACGGTTCCGCGTTCGCATGCAACGGCCTGACCTCCTCCCTCGAAATTCGGCAGCCCGGCCGGAAACTTCAACCTTCCGGGCGACGAAATCGGGCGCGGCGGGCGCCGTTCGCCTAGCGACGCCCGGTGAGACGCCCAGCGGGCAGCCCGGTGAGAAGTGATCTCAGTTCGGGGGCGAGCGCCGCGGCCGCGGCGTCGGCGCCGGGATCCGAGAAGTGCACGCCGTCCGGGCGGGCATCGAGGTCGACATTCGGGCACTCTCGGCGGGCGAGGGTCGCCGACACGGTCATGCCGGTGCGGGACGCGACCCGCTGGGCGGCGACGCGCTGGGCCTCGACCCGGTCCTCGTCGTACCACTCGCGGCCCGCGTCGGGATCGCCCGAGAGCGCGGTGAAACACGGGGGCGCGAGCCACAGCACCGGGGCGCCGGTCGCGGCGAGGCGCCGCGCCGCGCTGGCGACGGCCGCCTCGTAGTGGAGGTTCCACTCGGCTTCGCCGGGCGCCGACCAGGTGTCGCCGCCGTTCCAGGACGCGTCGTACACGTCCCACGCGCCGAACAACACGAGGACCGCGTCGGGCGAAAAGTCCGCGAGCGTTCGTGTCCACTGCTCGGTCGTGTGGCACGGGTCGGCGGGACGGTGTTTGACACCCCAGTAGCCGCGCACGTCGACGTCGTTCAGGAGCGCGCAGCCGAGCGCGGCGCCGTTCAACACCGCGACGCCGTTTGCCGCGCCCCAGCGTTCGATACCTCTCCCCAAGGTCAGACCCACCGAGTCACCGACGACCAGCAAGCGGGTGCCGGCGGTCGCGGCCGCGACCGGCGCGTGCCCGTCTTCGAGTGGTGCGACCGGTGCCGGTTCGACGGAGGGATTCGCCACCGACGCGGACGAGGTCGCGGGCTCGTACACGATCTCGGGCGCCGGAGTACGCGCCGCGCCCACCGCGACGAGTACCACGACGCCGAGCGCGGTCGCGGGGGCCAAGGTCGTCCATGCCCGCCGTCCGAATACCGATCGCCGTTCGCGGATCGGGCATTCGAGCAGGTGGTACGACGCGATCGAGACGACGACGGTCGCGACCAACCGTGGAACCGTGCCCGCGAACAATAGGAACAACGGCCAGTGGTACACGTACACGCCGTAGCTGACGCGTCCGAGCGCCCGCAGCGGGGCCAACGAGAGTGCCGACCGGAGCAGCCCGCGCTCACAGGCCGCGACCAACACCACGCCGACAAGGACGGCATGCACGGCCAACCCGCCGCGAAAGAGCCGCGGGTCCGACTCGGTCGCGCGCAGCGCGGCCCAGACCAGCGCGGCGAGCGCCACAGGGCCGGCGATCGCAACTGCGCGCGACACGGCACGCGAACACTGACGGCCAGCGTAGACGACGGCGACGAGCGCCCCGACGAGGAACTCGAGCGCGCGGGTATCGGTGCCGTAATACGCGCGGTCGATTGCGCCATCGGCGACCGCCGCCACGCCGATTGCGAACGAGAGGGCGGCCAGCGCCGCGATGCCCCCGGCGAGTACCGAGCGCCGTCCCCTTCCCAGCCAACACAGTCCGGCAATCGCCGGCGCGAGCACCAGATAGAACTGTTCTTCGACCGCGAGCGACCAGAAATGCAGGACCGCCGACGGCGCTGCGAACAGTTCGGCGTACGACCGGTCCGCGAGCACGAACCGCCAGTTGGCGACGTTGGCAAGCGCGGCCAGTCCGTCACCGCGGAAGCCGGGAGCGCCGCGCGGCCCCGCCGCCAACGGCGTGACGATGGCTGCCAGCGCGATGCCGCCCAACGCCGCCGGGAGCAGCCGGCGGACCCGGCGCGAGAAAAATCCGCGGAGACCGACGCGCCCGGTTCGCGCGCGCTCCGCGACGAGCAGCCAAGTGATGAGGAAGCCCGAGAGGGTGAAGAACACCGAGACCCCGAGGAACCCGCCGCCCAACCCGCCGCCCCAAGCGTTGCCGTGGTACGCGAGCACGGCGATCACGGCCAGGGCGCGGACGCCGTCGAGTGCCGGCCGGTAGGCCACCTCCGTCCCGTCCCCCGTCACCCACACCTCATTCCATCGTTCTTTCGATCGTAGACCCACGGCGGCGCTCAACTTTTCCGGCGAAACGCCGATGTTGCACCCGTAGGCGAAGGCGGGCAGGGAGTGCCCGTCACCCATCCCCACGGACGGACACCCGAAAAAGGTGACCGGTTCGATGCTCGATCTCGCCATGCGCGCGATTCAGGCGTCCCTCGACGGGCTTGCCGCGCGCCAACGCATCACCGCGGAGAATCTCGCCAACGTCGACACGCCCGGCTACCTCGCCGGTCGCATCTCGTTCGAGAACGCGCTCGAGGAAGCGCTCATCGACGGCAAGACCGACCTCTCGGGGGGGATCAACGCGTGGCACTCCCTCGACCCGACGCGCATGAACGGGAACAACGTCAACGTCGACGACGAGAACGTGTCGCTCATCGAGACCGGCCTCCGGTTCCAACTCGCGGCCGAGGGCATAAACAACAAGTTCCGAATCCTGCACCAGTCAATACGGCGAGACACCTGATGGCGATCTTTCCCGTGTTCCAAACGTCCGGAAGCGGGTTGCGGACCATGCGCATCTGGATGGACGCGGTCGCCGACAACATCGCGAACATCAACACGGTGCGCCCGTACGACGAGGACGCATTCCAGGCCCGGTACATCGTCGCCCAGGCGATCCGCAGCGACAACCAGGATCCGCCCGGCGTCGGCGGCGGTTCGCGCGCGGCGGCGGTGTTGTTCGGCGACGCCGAAGGCCGCCAGCGGTACGAGCCCGGTCATCCCTACGCAAACGAAGACGGGGTCGTCCGCTATCCCGACATCGATCTCGGCGACCAGATGACGCAACTGATCATGGCGCAGCGCGCCTACGAGATGAACCTCGCGGTCGTCGACCGCGCCCGCGACACGTACATGCAAGCCATCAACATCAACGGGCGGTAGTCGTGACGATTCCTGGCATCCAACAGCTGATCAGCGCGGCGGGGCTGACTCCCGTCGAGGCGATGCCGAAGCCGAAGCCGGCCGGCGAGGCCGGCGGCGACTTCGGCGACGTCGTCGTCAACGCGCTGCAGAGCCTGGAAGCGGTCCAGGACAAGGCCGACGGCCTCGCGTTGAAAGCCGCCACCGGCGATCTCAGCGACGTGCACGACTACACGATCGCCAGCACCGAAGCCGCCCTCGCGACCGAGTTCACCGTCGCGGTCCGCAACCGCGCGGTTGAAGCCTTCAACGAGATCATGAGGATGCAGATCTGATGGCGGCAATCGACATGGACCGCATCAAGGTCCACGCCCAACGGTTTGCCGACGGATTCACACCCGGTCAGAAGAGCATCACGATCCTCGGCGTGGTCGCGGTCGTGATCGCGACCTTCTATTTCAACAGTTGGGCCGGAACGACGGAGTACGCGGCCCTGTACACGGGGATGGAAGCCGAAGACGCCAGCGAGGTCACCGCCGAACTCGACGCCCGTGGCGTCTCGTACAAGCTTGAGGACGGCGGCCGCACCGTCATGGTGCCGCGCGCCGACGTGTACCAGGTGCGCGTCGACCTGAGCGCGGAAGGGCTTCCGAGCGGGGGCGGCGACAGCTACATGCTGCTCGACGAAGGCGGCATCACCAAGAGCGAGTTCTCACAACGCGTCGACTACCAGCGCGCCGTCCAGGGCGAACTGGCGCGCACCATCGAATCGATCGACGGCGTCGCGACGGCGCGCGTCATGCTCACAATCCCGACCGACAGCGTGTTCGTCGGCGCCGAAGCCGAGCGCGCCACCGCGTCCGTGCTCGTCGAACCCACGAGCGGCGAACTCAACGGCGAATCCGTGCAGGCAATCGTGCACATCGTCTCTTCGGGTGTGGCCGACATGACGCCCGACGACGTGACCGTGGCCGACTCGCTCGGAAATGTGCTCGCGGCGCCGGGCCGCGGCGGCTCGGCCATGGCCGGCGAGAACTTCGAACAGCAGCAGGCGTTCGAGGTCGACCTGGCGCAGTCGGTGCAGAACTTCGTCGCGGCGGCACTCGGCCCGGGCCACGCCAAGGTGACGGTGTCGGCCGACCTCGACTTCAGCGAGACCTCGACGGTCAGCCGGGACTACCCGGCCCCGGCCGGCGGCGCCGAAGCGCCCGCCCTCCGCGAGAACACCACGAGCGAGAGCTTCACCGGGTCGCCCGGCGGCGCGACGGGTGTGCTCGGTCCCGACGGCACGCCCGTCGACACCGGCGAGACACCGACCGAATACACCAAGGAAGAACTCGAGCGCGAGAACGCGATCAACGAGATCGTGGCGACGACCGAGGACGCGCCGGGTCAGATCGAACGGCTCTCGGTGTCGGTCCTGCTCGACTCGGAGGTCATCGACGCGGGCGACGTGACCGACTGGGAGAACGCGATCAGCGCGGCCGCCGGCATCGACGCGACCCGCACCGACACGCTGAACGTCGAACTCATGCCCTTCGACACCGAGGCACTCGAAGAGGCCCAGGCCCAACTCGAGAGCGCGGCGGGCGACCAGTCGAAGGACACCCTGCTCAACATGGTCCGGGCCGTCGTCACACTCCTCATCGTCGGGATCGTGCTGTTCCTCGCGTGGCGCGCAATCAAGCGATCCGAGGCGAACCGAGTCCCGCTCCGCGTGCCCCTCGACCTGCGCGAGCTCGAAGCGGCCGATCTCGTCCCGAGAGATACCTCCGATATTCGTCGCCTGCCCGAAGCCACCGCCGTCCCGGCCCGGGCGCCCATCGAGGCCCAGAACCTGCCGGTGGAGGACGAGGTCGCCGGCATCATCGAACAGCAGCCCGACGAGGTCGCACTCACCCTGCGTTCCTGGCTCGCGGACCGGCGGGGGTAACGACACGTGACGCCTCCGAAGTTCACCGGCCGCGAGAAGGTCGCGATCCTCATCATGCAGATGGGCAAGGAACGCGCCGGTCCGGTACTACGCGCCATGCGCGAGGCCGAGGTCTCGCAAGTCATGGGTGAAGTCGCCCGTCTCCACAGCCTCGAAGTCCACGAGATCGAGGAAGTCCTCAACGAGTTCCGCGAGACGTTCACCGCCCGCGCCCATGTCGCCCAAGGCGGCTACGAAACGGCGCGCGAGCTACTCGAGACCACCTTCGGCGATACCCGGGCCGACGAGATCCTCGACACGCTGGGCGTGACACTCGTGTCCGCGCCGTTCGAGTTCCTGCGGCGTGCCGACACCCGCCAGGTACTCACCTACCTTCAGGACGAGCATCCGCAGACGATCGCCCTGGTACTCGCGCACATGCACGCGGAGGCGGCGGCGATGGTGCTCAGCGCGCTACCCGAGGAGGAGTTACAGCGCGAGGTGGCGCTTCGGATCGCGCGCATGGACCGCACCTCGCCCGAAGTCATCGAACAAGTCGAGGCGATCCTCGAACGCAAGCTGTCGACGGTCATCCAGCAGTCGGACTTCGCCCAGGCGGGCGGGCTCGAAACGCTCGTCGACATCCTCAACTCGTCGGACCGCGCCACCGAGCGGCTCATCCTCGAAGGACTCGAAACCGAGGACGCGGAACTCGCAGACGAGGTTCGGAACCGCATGTTCGTGTTCGAGGACATCGTCGGCCTCGACGACCGTGCGATCCAACTCGTTCTGCGATCTGTCGACGCGAAGGAACTTGCCGTCGCGCTCAAGGGCGTCGACCAGAAGGTGCGCGAAAAGATCATGAAGAACATGTCCGAGCGGGCGGCAGCCAACCTCTCCGAGGAGATCGAGCTCCTCGGCCCGACCAAGTTGAAGACCGTAGAAGAGGCGCAGAACGCGATGGTGCGCGTCATCCGCACGCTCGAAGAGGCCGGTCAGGTCGACATGGCAAGGGGTGGCGATGAACTCGTCGTCTGACACCAGCGGAGACACCGAACACTCCTCCCTTGCGCGAGTCCGCGTCTTGCGCGGCAGCACGGTCACGCCGTTCGACATCTCGACCGTGCGATCGCATGCCGCCCGCCACCTGGTGGTCGACCCGCACCTCGTCGAGACCGCGCGCAGCGAAGGATACGAACAGGGCTACGACGCGGGATTCGAGAGCGGACTCGCCGACGCCATCCGCAAGGTACGCGAACAGAACACGGACCTTTCTGATCGCATGGCGAGCGTGATCCGGCGATTGGGCGACGCCGCCGACTTGCTCTATGCACGCGAGGGAACGGCACGGGTCGAGATCGAGGACCAGGTCGTCGCGGTCGCCTTCGAGGTCGCCCAGGTGCTCGTCGGCCACGAACTTCACCTTTCCGAGACGCGCGGTCGCGACGCGCTCGCGCGGGCGCTCGACTTCGCGCCGGCGTCGGGTCACGTGGTCGCGCGCGTCCACCCCGACGACCTCGTGACGCTGCCCGACCTCACATCCCTCGTGCCCGGGCGCGAGCTGACACTCGTTCCCGACCCGACGCTCACGCCCGGCGACTGCGTCGTCGACGTCGCCGCGTGCCGCGTCGACGCCCGCCTTCCCGAAGCCCTGCTGCGCGTGCGAGAGGTGCTCGGGTGACCGATTCCAACCTCCTCGACGCGGTGCTCGACGCCGCCCGCCCACTCACCTTGGGCCAGGTCGGCCGCGTCCTGGGTCTGACCGTCGAGATCGTCGGTCTGCAGCTTCCGATCGGGAGCGCGGTCACCGTCGACACCGACGAAGGTCCGGTGTACGCCGAGGTCGTGTCGCTCGACGAGGACCGGCTCGTGTGCCTTCCCCTCGGCGACCTCCGCGGGGTCCGCGCCGGCGACCGCGCCGTGGCCTCCGAAGGTGCGACCTCGATTTCGGTGGGCGCCGACCTCCTCGGCCGGGTTCTCGACGGGCTCGGCCGGCCCATCGACGACGGCCCATCGATTCACCATCTGCCCCGGGTGCTCGTCGAGCACCACGCACCGCACCCGCTGCACCGCCGGCGCATCAACGAGCAACTCGCGCTCGGTGTACGCGCCATCGACACGCTCATGCCCTGCGGACGCGGCCAGCGCATGGGCATCTTCGCCGGTTCCGGGGTCGGCAAGTCGAGCCTGTTGTCCATGATCACGCGCGGGACGGAAGCGCCCGTCACCGTGCTCGCGCTGATCGGCGAACGCGGCCGCGAGGTACGCGAGTTCATCGAGAACGACCTCGGCCGCGAGGGCATGGCGCGGTCCGTTGTCGTCGTCTCGACATCGGACACACCCGCGCTCGTCCGCCTTCGAGCCGCATTCACCGCGACCCGCATCGCCGAATGGTTCCGCGACCAGGGCCTCGACGTGCTGCTGCTGATGGACAGCCTCACGCGATTCGCAATGGCACAGCGCGAGGTCGGGCTCTCGGCCGGCGAACCGCCCGCGACGCGCGGCTATCCGCCGTCGGTGTTCGGACTGTTGCCGCGCTTGTTGGAACGCGCCGGCGCGTCGGAGACGGGATCGATCACCGGCCTCTACACCGTGCTCATCGAAGGCGACGATCTCATGGATCCGATCGGCGACGCGGCCCGCGCCATCCTCGACGGCCACGTCGTGCTCTCGCGAGCACTCGCGACGGCGGGCCACTTCCCGAGTATCGATGTCCTCGAATCGATCTCCAGAGTCACGCCCTCGATCACGACCGCCGAGCAGCGCGCCGTTGCGAGCGAGACGCGCCGGCTGCTCGCCGCCTATCGCGAAGCGAAGGATCTGGTCGAGATCGGCGCGTACGTGGCCGGGACCAACCCACTCGTCGACCGCGCCATCTCCTTGCGGGAACCGATGGACAGATTCCTTCGCCAAGACCTCTACGAAACGTCCACCGCATCGAACGCATGGGACGCGCTCGTGCAACTCGTGGGAGAGATCACACCATGAAGCGGTTCAAATTTCGCCTCGACTCGGTGCTCCGCATCCGGCGCATCGAAGAAGAACGGTCGAAGGCTCGCCTGATGGAAGCCAACGCGGCCGCGCGCCGGACCGCGCTCGTGGTCGAACAGCGACTCCACGCGTATCTCACCGCGCCCCGACCCGAAGCGTTGATGACGCTCGAAGAGTTCGAGAAGGCACGCTTCCTGCTCGAAGCGAGCGCGACGAGCGTCGAATCGGCCCGCCTCGGCCACCGCGAGGCGCTCGACGCCGTCGACCAGTGTCGCGTCGAGTGGCTCGAGGCGAAGCAACGGGTCTCCGCCATCGAGCGACTCGAAGAACGCAAACGCGATGAGCACATGATCGACCTCCGGCGCGCCGAAGACCGGCTCATCGACGACCTCGTCGTCGCCCGCCACCGCATCAGGAAGCAAGGGGCGGCCCGATGAACATCGCCGCCGTCCCGGCCCTGATCCCGGAGATTGCCCCGTCGCCGGACACGCCCGACGCGCCGGCACCGGGATTCGACGCGCTCCTCGAACACGCAAAGGTGCAAAAAAACCGCCACCGTAAGGACCCGGTCGGTGACCGACCGGCGCACGACGACGCCGACCATGACGCACCCGTCGACCAGGCGGGCGAGGCACCGACGGAAGTCGCGCGGGAGGACGAACCCCGACTCGGGCCCGAGGAAGGTGACACGACGCCGCTGCTCACGGCCGTTCCCGTGCCGCCCGTCCTCCTCCCCCTGACGACCCTCACTCCCGCCGACGCGACAATGGTCGCGGCACCCGTCGACGACGGCGAGGTTGCCGAGACCGCGCCGGCGGCAACAGCCGGCGAGACCGCACCGGAACCCGGGCTCGAAGCCCCATCCGAACCTCGAGCACTCGACGCGCCGGACAGCACCGACGTCGACCTGCCCGAGTCGGCTCCCGCGGAGCAAGACCCGAGCCCGGCGCCGGACGCGGGTCCGGACTCGGTCGACGCCACCGCACCCAATCCTGACCGCGCGGGGCCGACCGCCCTGCCCGCCGCGCTCGACGCGCGGCCGCCGGCACCGGCCGCGGCACCGGCCGCGCCGCCCGGTGCCGGAACGTTCAGCGTCGCCGCGTCTTCCACATTGGCACCGGCTGTCGTCGTCGAGACCGTCGCCGCCGCGGCACCGGCACCTCCGCCGCCCCCCGTCGAACAACTCGTGACGGTATTGCGGCCACTGCGAACCGAGGCCAACGGTGCGTACCGTTTGCATCTCGAGCTGCGGCCACCCGAACTCGGTCGCATCGAACTCCGCGTCGAGATGCGCGACGGCGTCCTGCACGCCACGCTGCACGCCGACAACGAATCGGCCGAGCAAACCCTCCGCGACGCGCTGCCGCTACTGCGGGACCGACTCGCGGCCGAGGGCGTCCGCGCCGGCCGGCTGACGATCGACGACGGCCGCGCCGGCTCACAGTTCGGGCAGCGCCAGGCCCAGCCCCACGACGAGGAACCGGCAAGCCGGCCCCGAGTGATGACCGGTCCCGAACCGGCGGACGATCTCGTCGATCTTCGTGAAGACGACAGCTTGGACGTGAGATTGTGACCACGATCGACCCCTTCGCCGCGGTCCGGACGCCGACCACAACGGCACCGGTACGCCAACCCGACGACCAGTTCGGGAAGGACACCTTCCTCAAGCTCCTGGTCGCCCAGCTCAAGTTCCAGAACCCGCTCTCGCCGGCGGACCCCGGCGACTTCCTCGCGCAGTCCGCCCAGTTCACGATGGTGGAGAAACTCATCGCCATCGAGAAACAAAACACCGAGGCCGCGCGCGCGAACGAGGTCCTCGCGTCGAGCGCACTGATCGGCCGCGTCGTGACCGCCTCGATCGCGACCGGCGACCAGGCGACACCGATCGCCACGACGGACATCCGCGTCGGCGGCAACCTGCCCGCGAGTGCGGCCGCGGGCGCGTCGTTCGAGACGACCACCGACGTCTTCACGGCCGACGGCACCAAGGTTCCGCTCCGCCTCCAGTTCGTCCGCGGCGCCGACACACCCAACGGAACCACGTGGGAGATGCGCGCCTTCAGCGGGTCACAACCTGTCGGCACGGCCTCGACACTCACCTTCGACGCGTCCGGCGAGCGCACGAGCGGCGACATCGTCATCCCGGCCGCGGCGCTCGAAGAACTCTCGGCCGCGCCCGGTCCGTGGCCGCCCGCCGGGATCAACCTCTCGTTCGGCAGCCCCGCCGACGCGGCCCGGTTCAGGGTCGGCTCCGGTGCCGCCACCGCGTCCGTACGCGAGCAGAACGGGAGCGATGGTCTGACGATGTCCGGCGTCGTCACTGCAGTCCGATTCACCGAAGACGGCGCGACCCTTCGCGTCGGCAACCGAGAAATCCCGATGGGATGGGTCCTCGAGGTCCACCCCAGCGCCGTCTAGCAATCACCACCGAAAGGCCACGTCATGCTGCGATCGATGTTCGCCGGAGTCTCGGGACTCCGAGCTCACCAAGCCTTCATGGACGTCATTGGCAACAACATCGCCAACGTCAACACGACCGGCTACAAGACGAGCAACATCCTGTTCGAGGACCTGCTCAGCCAGACGCTGCGAGGGAGTGGCGCGCCCAGCACGGGAACGGCCGGCGGCACGAACCCCGCACAGGTCGGGCTCGGAGTGCGGCTCGCCGGCATCACGCTGAACATGGCCCAGGGGGCATCGCAGCTGACCGGCCGATCGACCGACTTCGCGTTGCAAGGAGACGGCTTCTTCATCATCGACCAGGGCGGCACGCGCTCCTACACGCGCAACGGCAGCTTCTCGCTCGATGCTGTCGGGCAACTGGTGACGAACGAGGGCGGGTTCGTGCAGGGTTGGCAGGCGTCCACGGCCGGCGTCATCGACACGAACTCCGCGGTGGGGGACCTGCGCATACCAGTGGGCCAGGTCATCGTGCCCATCACGACAACGACGATCGACGTCGGCGGCAACCTGCCCGCGGACGTGGCCGTCGCGACCAATATCAACGTGTCGACCTCCGTGTACAACAGCCTCGGAACAGCGGTCCCGCTCCGGGCCGAGTTCCGCAAAATCGCGAACGTTGCACCCAACGTGAACTGGGAAGTACGCGTGTACGACGCGACGAACGCCGTGATCCACGGGCCGACCGCGGTGACGTTCGACGCGTTGGGCGCGCTCTCGACGGGGAACATCACGGTCACGCAGGCTCAACTCAACACCATCGCGGGCACTACGGGAACCTGGGCCGCGGGCGGCATCGTCCTCGACTTCGGCGTGGCGGCCGACCCGGACCGTCTCACCGGGTCTGCGTCGTTGAACAGCGTCGGCGCCCTCTCGCAGAACGGTTCCGCAATGGGGTCGCTCATCGGCTTCAGCGTCGGATCGGATGGCTTGATCAGCGGCGTGTTCACGAACGGCCGCAAGCAGACCCTCGGCCAGATCGCGCTCGCCGCGTTCACGAACCCCACCGGACTCGAGAAACTGGGATCATCGCTCTATCGCGAGACCGTCAACTCCGGGAATGCGCAGATCGGCATCGCCGGCGCCGGCGGCCGCGGGACGATGGCGGGAGCGACGCTCGAAATGTCGAACGTCGACCTCGCGGCCGAGTTCACGAACCTGATCATCGCCCAGCGCGGCTTCCAGGCGAACTCGCGCATCATCACCGCCTCCGACGAGATCCTCCAGGACCTGGTCAACCTCAAGCGCTGATGGGGGCAACGGGAAAACCTTCACGGGCCAACCGATGGTGCCGATAAGTCGCGGGTAGAAGCGCGGCAAGGACGGATCGATGATTACGGTGACCAGGCTCAACGGGCCGGGCTTTGCGCTCAATCACGACCTGATCGAACGGATCGAGGCCACGCCCGACACCGTCATCACCCTCGTCGACGACACCAAGTACGTCGTCACCGAAAGCGTCGACGAGATCGTCGCCCGCGTCCGCGAGTCGAAGGCCGCGGTGATCGCGCTGTCGCATCTGCTCGAACACCGGGTCAGCGGAGGACCGACGCTTCGGATCGTGCCCACCGGGGAAAGGGAGGAATGACGGGTGGATGAAGAAGCGGTCGAGGCCGAAGCCGTCGAGGAGGACGAGGAGAAGAAGGGCGGCATCAAGAAGATCGTCATCGTCCTGATCCCGCTGCTCCTCGTCGGATACCTGGGCGCGACGATGACCGTCCTCAAGTCTGCGCCTCCGACCGCAGCCGAACTCGACGCGACCGAGAAGGCCGAGATGCTCGAAACCTGGGCGACGTGCGCGGCCGCGAACCAGCAGCCGTTCGACATCGAGGGCGCGGAAGCCGAGATCGAAGCGATCATCGAAGAGGAGCACGAACTCGAAAAGGCGCTGCACCCGGAAGCGTCGATGTCGGACGAAGAATCAGAGGACGAATCAGAGGACCCGAACGAGTCCGAAGACCCGAACGAGTCCGAAGACAACGCCACTCCCTCGCGATCGGGCGGGCTCGGAATGAAGGTCGCGAGCGGCGCGCGCGCCGGCGAGGCCGGCGGCGACGTGTCCGCGATCAACCCGGTGTACGAGAACGAACCCGTCACCCTCAACCTGACCGACGCGCACTACGTCAAGGTGAAGGTAGCGCTCCAACTCGGGTACGGCGCCGACGTCGAAGCGCTCGGCGTGGCCAACTTCGGAGCCTTGGCCCAGGACATCGTGAACACCAGGATCCGCACCCTCACCGTCGAGCAACTCCAGGCCCCGGACACAGTCGTCGCGCTCAAGTACGAACTGGGCAACCAGATCTGCCGCGAGTACCACGGCGAAGTCAGCACCATCTACTTCGCCGAATTCGTCACGCAATAATTCTTTGTCGCTCTATTTCTTTGTCGCTGCTCCTTGCTCGCCGGTCATGCGTGGTGGAGCCACACAGCTCCAAGCCTTGGCGTGCCCGGGCTACGGCTCGCGGCCACTCGCAGACTCCGGCGAGCTCGCTGCGCTCGCCGCATCACACGACCCCTCGTCGCTGCTGACCGCATCACGCGAAAAGAGTCGTCACTCTTCGCGCGCTTGGTCGGTGGGAAGGGCTAAACACCGGGGGTATGGGGCCGATCAGGCCCCGTGGCCGTGAGTACCCCTCAACGGCGAGAGAAGACCGCCGTCGCGTTCGACTTCCGCCGTCAATCGAAGTTCACCCGTGACCACGTGCGCGCGCTGCAAATCGTCCACGAGACGTTCGCGCGCCAACTCTCCACGGTGCTCGCGACCACATTGCGGTCCGCGGCGAGCTGCACGTTCGGCAAAGTCGAGCAGCTCTCCTACGACGAGTACGTCCGCGGCCTGCCGAACCCGTCGTACATGATGATCCTGTCGATGAATCCGCTCCCCGGCGCGACACTGATTTCGTTTCCACTTCCTATCGCCTTCGCGGCAATCGATCGGTTGCTCGGCGGGACGGCAGAATCTGTCAGCCCGAAGCGGTCGCTGACCGAGATCGAATCGAACCTGATGCGCACGGTGGTCGAACGCGCGTTGCGGGAACTCGAGTACGCCTACGAGACGCTCGTCCACGTCGAGGCCGAGATCGTTCGCCAAGAGTTCAACCCGCAGTTCGCCCAGATCGCGGCCCCGTCCGACATGGCCCTGATCATGTCGTTCGAAGTTCGCATCGGCGAGCAGCGCGGAACAAGCACGATCTGCATTCCATTCGCCACGTTGCAACCCGTGCTCGAGAATCTCGCCAGCCAGTCGCTGTTCCAGGATCAGCGTGGCCACGACCCCGTCGTCTGGGAACAACTTCTCCAGCGCGCGCTCGGCCGCGTCCCCGTCGAATGTTCGGTGTGCTTCGACACGGTCGCACTTTCGTCATCCGACATCGTCGGACTCGAAGTCGGTGACGTCGTGCCGCTCAGCCATCCCATCGACAAGCCATTGACGGTACGGGTCAATCACATTCACTGCTATCAGGCAGTAAGCGGGCGGCGTGGGAAACGACTCGCGTGCCTCATCGTCGGCGCCGACCAGGAGTAACACCCATGACCATCATCTCCGATCTTGCGGCGACGAACGAAGTCGCAATGGCCGTGGCCAGTGCAGTCGAGCGCGCCCTCGGCAACGACGTCATCCTCGCGGTCGGGTTACCTCGCGAGGAGCTCCCGACAGCCGACGTGCTCCCCCCGGGGACGCTCCGCGCCGTCCAGGCTCCGTTCGTATCGGGCATACACGGCGGGTTCACGCTATTCCTCGGCGAGTCGCTGGCCACAACGCTCGAGAGGACCGCATCCGACGGCACGCTCGCGACGAGCGTGTCCGAGGCAGTCAACGCCGGCGCGGCCCAGGTCGCGAACGCGGCCGGCGACGCGGCCGAGGCCGGCGAACCAAACGAGATCGACGCCAACGAGTTCCTGTCGCAGCCGATCAGTGCCGACTTCCTCGTCTATCCGCTGCTCGAAGGAACCGAACGCGTTGCGTGCATCGTCATTCACATCGCGGTGCCGGGCGATGAGTTCGCACCCAACGAGGCGACACCCGCAGCCGCGGCGGCGGTTGCGCTCCACGAGTTCCAACCGCTCGCGGCCGGAATCGCGGCAGGCCTCGACGCGCGGCCGCTCACGTTGCTCGCCGACGTGGAGATGGGTGTCACCGCCGAACTCGGGCGGCGCCGCATGTCGGTGCGCGAACTGCTGTCACTCACGCCCGGAGCCGTGGTCGAGCTGGACCGGGCGGCCGGAAGCCCGGTCGACGTCCTGGTCAACGGGACGCTGATCGCCCGCGGCGAAGTCGTCGTCATCGACGAGGAGTTCGGCATCCGCATCTCGGAGATCGTCGCGGAAGCGACGAATCGCTGATGTCCGAGGCGTCGACGTTCGAGATGATGGCACGGCTCGTGCTGTCACTCGCCGTGGTGCTCGGCTTGATGTGGGTGATGGCCTACGTGATGAAGCGCCGCGGCCTCGCGCCCGGACTGCGGCGCGGACAGAGAAGCACCGCTGAGGTGGAACTGCTCGCCCGCAAGCCACTGGGGCGCAACGCCTCGATCGCCATCGTCCGAGCCGGTGGCCGGACCATGGTCGTCGGCATCACCGATCAGCACGTCACGAAACTCGACGACGCCGACGTCGACGAGATCGATCTCGAAACCACAGACGGCCAATGGACGGCCGCCACCAAGGAGCCCGCCGGCTCCGGTCAGGCACGGAAGACGATGCTCGACCACGTGCGGGAACGCACCGTGCGTCGCTGAGCATCAATTTCCCGCGGGGGTAGTAACGGTGACGGTTTCCCGTCGCGCGCTGGTGACGGCGTGTGTCGTGCTGGCCATGTTCGCGGGCTTCACCGCGACCGCACGTCACGCTTCGGCGCAGGTCACACCGCCGACCGCACCCCTCGCGCCCGAGACCCCGACGCCGGGCGTCGACTCCGACGACACCGTCGTCGACGAAACCAACGACGCGACCATCACGCTCGACGTCGGCGACGTCGACGGCAACGGCGAGAACGAGCCGAACCAGAGCGTCGTGATCATCCTGCTCCTCACGCTGCTCGCGGTCGCACCCGCACTGCTCATGATGTTCACGAGCTTCACGCGCATCGTGATCGTCCTGTCGCTCACGCGCAACGCGCTGGGCTTGACCGCGATACCGCCGAACCAGGTCGTCGTCGGCCTCTCGATCTTCATCAGCTTCTTCGTCATGGCACCCACGCTCACGGAGATCAACGAAGACGCCCTCCAACCAATGCTCGACGGCGAACTCACGTACAGCGAGGCGTGGGATATCGCGCAGGTGCCCCTCAAAGAGTTCATGCTCGCTCAGACCCGCAGCAGTGAACTGAACCTTTTCATCAAGGCCAGCGGCGAACCGGCCCCCGAGAACCGGGAAGACGTCAGCATGGTGACGCTGGTCCCGGCGTTCGTACTTTCCGAGATCAAGACGGCCTTCATCATCGGCTTCGTGATCTTCATTCCCTTCCTCATCATCGACCTCGTCGTGAGTTCGGCACTGATGTCGATGGGCATGTTCATGTTGCCGCCGGTCCTCGTGTCGTTGCCGTTCAAACTGTTGCTGTTCGTCATGGTCGACGGCTGGTCCCTTGTCGTGGAATCACTCATCACCAGCTTCAACTGACCGGGAGACGGAGGAGTCGTGTCCGACAGTCTGGTACTCGAAATCGCGGTGCAGGCCATCCTGGTCGCGACGAAACTCACCGCGCCCATACTCCTCATGACGATGTTCATCGGTCTCGGCGTCGGCCTGATCCAATCGGCGACCCAGATCCAGGAACAGACACTCACGTTCGTTCCGAAACTCGCCGGTGTCGCGCTGGTCATTGTGCTCGCCGGAAACTGGATGCTCGCCGAAATCCAGGGCTTCACGATCAACCTGTTCGACATGATTCCGACCCTGATCAACTCGGCGTGACCGAGATCGCCGTCGATCCGGCGCTGATCACCGCGTTCGCGCTGGCCCTGGTTCGGGCCAGCGCCTGGTTGTTCATCACGCCCCCGTTCAACACGACCATGCTGCCGATTCCGGTAAAGGTAGGAGTTGCCGCGGCACTGGCCCTCGCCGTCGCGCCGCACATCGCCGACCCGAACCTGCCCCTCCAGGCGGGACCATTCGTCGTCTCGCTCGTCACGCAGGCTGCGATCGGGTTCGCGTTCGGCATGCTCACACTGATGCTCGTGCAGGCGGTCGCGGCGGCGGGGTCGTTCGTCGACCTGTTCGCGGGCTACTCACTCGCGACGATCTACGACCCGTTGAGCGGCGCCAACAACGCGGTCTTCGGGCGCTTCTACCAGCTGATCGCGGTGACGTTGCTCTTCACTACGAACGGGCACCTCATCCTCATCAATGGTTTCTTCCGGTCGTTCCAGGCGGTGCCGCTCGGCGGTGTCCCGACCGGTGACGTGGCCGCGTTGTTCGTCGAGAACCTCGGCCAGTTCCTTGTTGCCGCCATCGAGATCGCCGGGCCCGTCCTCGCGTGCCTGTTCCTCACCGAGTTGACCCTCGGCTTGCTCACGCGCGCCGCGCCGAACCTCAACGTCTTCGCGCTCGCGTTCCCGCTGCGCGTGATCGTGGCCCTGATCGTCGTCGCGGTCGCGCTCCCGCTCATCGCTCCCGCGCTCGAGAACCTCGTCAGCAAGGCCGTCGCGCCGTTCGGCGGATAGCGAAACCCGATGGCCGGCGACTCCGCGCAGAAGACCGAGAAACCGACACCAAAACGCCGGCGCGAGGCGAGGGAAAAAGGCAATATCGCGAAGTCGGCCGACCTCGTCACGTGGGCCGGCATGCTCGCGACGACAGTGCTGCTCCAGATCACCATCACCCTGGGCGCCAAGGCGTTCTCTGAGCTCGTGCTCGAGATGGGCCCCGCCATCACCGCGGCCGACGAGGGCGAGGCCACGGGGTTCGCCATCGACGCGTTCCGGACCGGCGCGGTCGTCGCCGCTCCCCTCCTGCTGGGCATGATGATCACCGGGACCGTGGTCTCGCTGGCCCAGGTCGGGCTCAGCGCCAACACCAAGCGACTCAAGCCGGACTTCAAGCGTCTGAACCCGTTCAAGGGTATGAAGCGACTCGTGGGCGCGGCGGCGTGGTGGGACATGGGCAAGGCGGTCGCGAAGACCGCCGTACTGGTGATCGTCGCGTGGCCGTCGGTGGCGCACATGGTCGAGGTGTTCACGACTCGGTCGGGCGACTCGCTCGACGAACTGGCGACGCTCACGGCCAAGACCGCACTCGTCATCATTCGCAACGTATCGATCGCGGGTCTGACGATCGCCGCGTTCGACTACATCTGGCAGAAGCGCCGGACGACGAAGCAATTGATGATGTCGCACCAGGAAATCCGCGAAGAGATGAAGCTGCACGAAGGCAACCCGGAGATGAAGCGCGCCATCCGGAGCCGGCAGTCGGCCGTGAGCCGCAACCGGATGATCCAGATGGTCAGTACGTCCGACGTCGTCGTCGTGAACCCGACCCACTTCGCCATCGCCCTGAAGTACGAAGCGACCCGGGGCGCACCGCAGGTGACGGCCCGGGGCGCGGGCGTCCTCGCCGCGAGAATCCGCGAGGAGGCCGAGAAGCACGGGGTACCGGTGATCCAGGAACCGGTGCTGACCCGGGCGCTGTACCGGGCCTGTGCCGTCGGCGATCTCATCCCCCTCGACCTCTACGAAGCCACGGCGCACCTGCTGGCGTTCGTCTTCGGGCTCCGGGCCAAGGGCCGGGCCCACGGATTCCACGAACTCCCCCGCCCCGTCCCTGTCTAGGTCCTTCCGGACAGGAGGGTCTAGGTCCTTCCGGACAGGAGGGTCTCGGCGTGGTTCCCAGGCCCCTTCAGCAGGGCGATGGCGGGCCGATCAGACCCCGTTGCAGGTAATTGGGGAGCCCAGGACGGGTACTCCCTCGCGCGCTAGGGAGGGCCCGGACACCTGAGGGCCAGTGAACAGCAGCCGGATCGGACAGATCGCGATCCCAGGGGCGATCGTCGGGATCGTCGTGATGATGGTGGTGGTGCCGTTGCCGGCGCCGCTGCTCGACCTGCTGCTCGTCGTGAACATCGCGTTCGCGACCCTCGCGCTCCTGGCGAGCATGTCCACCCGGCGCGTCCTCGACTTCTCGATCTTCCCGTCGTACCTGCTGATCGCCACGTTGTTCCGGCTCGCGCTGAACGTGTCGGTGACGCGGCTCGTGCTGCTCGACGGCTACGCGGGCAAGGTCGTCGAGGCCTTCGGCGAGTTCGTCGTCGGCGGTTCGGTCATCGTCGGTCTTGTCATCTTCCTCATTCTCATCGTGATCCAGTTCATCGTGATCACGAACGGTGCCGGGCGCGTGGCCGAGGTCGCGGCCCGATTCACCCTCGACGCCATGCCCGGCAAGCAGATGGCGATCGACGCCGACCTCAACGCCGGAATCATCGACGAAGGCCAGGCGAAGGAACGTCGCAAGGAGATCGCCGACGAAGCCGACTTCTACGGCGCGATGGACGGTGCCTCGAAGTTCGTGAAGGGCGATGCGATCGCCGCGATCGTGATCGTCATGATCAACCTCGTCGGCGGGTTCGCCATCGGGATCATGCAGAAGGGCATGTCGTTCAGCGAGGCGATCGAGACCTACAGCCTCCTGACCGTCGGCGACGGACTCGTCGCCCAGATCCCCGCGCTGCTGATCTCGCTCTCGTCCGGCCTCATCGTGACGCGTGCCGCGACCGAGAGCGATCTCGGCACCGACCTCTTGCTCCAGTTCACGCGCCACAAGCGCACCCTGCAAATCGCGGGTGGCGCGATCTGCGGGGCGGCACTCGTGCCGGGACTCCCCAAGCCGCCGTTCCTCATCGTCGGCGTCGGCCTGTTGATTCTCGCCAGCCGGGTGCCGAGTGACGACGAGATCTTCGAACGCGACGCCCTCGCCGCGGCCGAGGAAGCCGCCGAACCGCCCGTCTCGGTGGATACGCCCGAATACATCGCCGGCGAAATGCGGGTCGAACCGCTCGAGCTGGAAATCGCGTACGACCTCATCGACCTCGTCGACCCCGCACGCGGCGGCGACCTGCTCGATCGGGTCCGCGCCCTGCGGCGCAAGCTGGCGCTCGAACTCGGCATCGTGATCCCGCTCGTACGCACCCGCGACAACCTCGACCTCCCCGCGCACACGTACGCCGTCCGCGTACACGGTGTCGAAGTCGGTCGCGGGGAGGCACCGCCCGGGCACGTGCTCGTGCTCGGCGACGAAACGAACCAGTTCCCGGGGATCCAAACCAAAGAGCCGGTGTTCGGTCTGCCGGCCACGTGGGTTCCCCAGGAGTTCCGGCACCAGGCGGAGGTCACGGGCGCCACCGTCGTCGACCGCGCGTCGGTGATCACCACCCACCTGGCCGAGGTCGTTCGGCGCAACGCGGGCCGGATGCTCAGCCGCCAAGACGTGAAGATGCTCGTCGACATGGTCAAGCAGACCGACCCGGTCGTGGTCGACGAACTGGCGGGCGCGAACGTGACCACCGGCGAGGCCCAGCGTGTCCTGCAGGGCCTGCTCGACGAAGGGGTCGGAATCCGCGACCTCGTACGCATCTTCGAAGTGATCTCGGAACGATCGCGCGTCACCAAGGACCCGGAAGCGCTCGTCGAAGCCGTCCGCACCGCGCTCGGCCCCGCAATCTCGGCGTCGTACGCGCGCGACGGGCGGCTCCCGGTGCTCACGCTCGAACCGATCATCGAGCACTCGATCGCGGAGGCGCTGCGCAGCGGCGACCACGGTTCGTACCTCGCGCTCGAGCCGTCTGTCGCCGAGCAACTCGCGCTCGCGATCGCACGCGAAGCAGAAGCCGCGGAGATGAAGGGCGTCGAGCCGGTGTTCGTGTGCGCCGCGCAACTGCGTCCGGCGATGCGGCGGCTGTTGCGCTCGGTGGCCCCTCGGCTCCCCGTGCTCGCGTACACGGAGCTCGGGTCGCAGCTCGAGCTCGAGACAATCGGGGTGGTGAACCTTGGCGAGCCAGTTGCGCTTTGAGGGCCAGGTCCTCGAAGACCTCCTCGATCGGGTCCGCACCGAGGTCGGGCCCGGCGCCCGCATCGTTGCCGCGAACCGGGTGCGCAAGGGAGGCCTCGGGGGGTTCTTCGCGCACGAACACTTCGAAGTGCTCGTCGACCCACCCGAGCCCGACACGCTGGAGCCGCCGGCCCGACCGATGGCCCGAACGACGACCCAACCGGTGGCCCAACCGATGGCCCGACCGGTGGCCCGACCGGTCGCAACCGGCGGCGGGAACGGCCGGGCGCGCGTGCCGATGTCGATCCTCGATCTCGCGGAGTCTGTGAGCGACGAGGAACGCTACGCCGACAGCCGCGCGACCGACACGATGATCGACCTCGTCGACCCGCACTCCGAGGGCGACACCACTTCGGCCTACGCGGAACCCGCGGTCTCGACCGAAGCACCCGCATTCGCCGAGCTGTTGGAACGCATCACGCAGAACGTCGAGCCCGAGCCGCAGCCCGCGCTCGCGACCACCGTCAAGGAACAGATCGCGCGGTCGACGGCACGGGCCCGCCGGAGCGCGACCGCGGCCCGGGTGAGCGACGATCCGACGATCGCACTGCCCATGGAAGACGACGTCGCGGTCCTCTCCGAAACCGTCACTCCCGCGTTGTTCCGGCGCGTCGCGCGCGCGACCGACGTCATCGAACGACCGGAGAACGTGCTCGCGCGGCTCGGACTCCCGGCCCGGCTCGTGCCGCGTGGCGTCGAACTCCGCCAGATACGGGGAGCGCTGCTCGACTCACTTGCGGGGCTACCGGCCGCGCCACTCCTGCCCGACGCGCCGGGTGTCGTCGTCGCAGTCGTCGGTGAGGGCGCGGAGCCCGTGCTGCTCGCGCGCGACCTCGCAGAGGAACTCGGCCTCGACCCAGACCGCGTCGTGCTGGCGACCCAGGACCCGCTCGGTGACGGTATCCCCGCCTGGCTCCAAGTGTGCGACCCGCAGACGGCGGAGGAACGCCGGCGCTCGTGGCGCCGGCGCCCGTATCCGACATTCGTCGCGTGCGCGCTCCCGCACGGTCGCAATCAGCTCGAATGGGCGAGCGCCATGCTCGACCAGTTCGAGCCGACGTGCACGTGGGCTATCGCCAAGGCCGGTTGGAAACGCGAGGACATCGAGTACCTCGCCAACGCGTTGGGCGGGATCGACGTCCTCGCGCTGAACGGTCTCGACGAGACCGTCAGCCCGGCCGCGGCACTCGAACTCGGTATCGCCGTCGGGCGCATCGAGGGCCAACCCGCGACGCCGATGCGCTGGGCCGAAGTGTTGATGGCAAGGATCGAGGTGTAAACGGTGCGCCGCATGACCGTCGACCCGTCGTTCACGTTCGGCATCGCGCTGCTGGTGTCGCTCGTGTTGTGGTGGTCGACGCTGCGAGCCCTCCTCGACGGCAACGTCGACATCATGGACGCGGGCTTGCGCTACCTCGCCTGCCTCGCGTTCTCGTGGCTCGGCGTGTACTTCATCTCCACGTTGGTTGCCGGGTACGGGCAGGACCCGAGCCCGAATCCCGGCCCGCCTCCGCGCGCGTTGCCGTCACCGGGCCGCAGGGCCGACGACCCGCAGGAACCGCCCGGCGAATCCGCGGCCTGACGCCTCGCGGATCCGCGTCAGAGGATCGCGAGCGAAAGGGTGCCGGTGCCGTACTCCGCGACGGTGACGTCGAAGGAGCGGCGGGCGTTCGGCTGGCGCAGAAGCGCCGAGGCTTCGGCCGAAAGTGTCGCGGGCGTGCGCTTGAGCGCTCGGACTCGCAGCGTCGGCGTGTCGGGACTGTTGAGCAACCGACCGAGTTGGTTGACGATCTCGTTCCAGTTCTCGACGGTCGAATCGGTGATGCGCCCCTCGGCGACCGCGACGTCGACGCTCTCGGCCGATTCGGATGCGAGGACAGCACCCAGCGCGTTGGTGAGACGCACGTCGGCGAAGGCGCACACCGCGATCGGTCCGTCGTCGACGGCGTAGTCGGCGAGGACTCCCGGTGCCGCGGTGTCGGGGTCGGCCGCTTCGGACGCGGCGACGGTGACGGAGCGACCCATGACCTTGGTCAGCACCTCGCGGACGGCGTCGTCCGTCGGCATGGGGTAGTGGGTGGGCACGAATCTGGGAATCGGACAGGCGTGACCATCCCTTGAGGGAACGATTTCAGGCCGCGTTCGCCTTGCGGGCTGCCTTCTGGCGCCGGCGGACCACCCGCTGGCGCTCCAATGGGGTCAGCCCGCCCCAGATTCCGTCGGGCTGGCGGGTCCCGAGCGCCCATTCGAGGCACTCCTGGGCCACGGGACAGGTGTCGCAAATGGCCCGGGCGGGCTCCGCGTCCTTGTCGGAGACCGGGAAGAAGACGGACGGGTCGGAGTCACGGCAGGCGGCTTCGGCCTGCCAGTCGGTGGAGATATCGGAAATTGCACGTGCCATAGGAAGCGGTACAACACGGCCGGGGCCTCGGCGATTCCCGGTGCAGGTGCGCCGAACGGGGGCATTCTGTGTCCGTGCCCGACGCGGCAACGACCGCTGCCGGCGAATCGTGGCTGACACCGACCGAGTGGGGCCTCGTCGAGGTGCTCGTGCGCAACCGCTGGTCAGAGCAGTGGCAGGCGCAAAGTCGCAATGACATCGCAGCCAACCTCGTTCGCTTCAGGATCGATCTGATAAAGGCAAGTCGCTGCCCGAATTCCGTCGCTGGACTCGGGCACGACAGCGAACCAATGTCTCATCGAGAGTTCCAAGCGGCGAACGGCATCGCGGTAGGGAGCGTCCTGGAGCGAATGGATCCAGGACATCACGACGAGTTGTAAGTCTTGATCGGGACCGTCGCGATCGACCCAGACGTCAAACTGTTCGAGAAACCCGAGCAGAACCCAACTGCCCACGACACTTAACGCTGCAGCAGAGCGAGACGTTTGCGAATCTCTTCCGGGTCGTCGCGATTCTTTGCCCCTCGATGCTCGTTCACCAGAGCGACGAACGTCTGGTCACCAAACGCGCTGTCCGCCAGCGCACTTGTAAGCGCATTCTCCTCGTCGCGTCGAAAGAAGTCGGCCATCGCATCGATACGGATCGTGGAACTGCTCCACGTATCTTCGGTCGTCGCTCTCCACGGCTGTTCGGCGTGAGTCAACCGAATCAAGTCGGGTCCGCTGAGGCCGCCGTACCGCGCAAGCACGTAACCCATCGTTGCGAGCGCTGAAGCATCAACCGCAATTTCGGCTGGCTTCGCGCGGTGCTTGTCCTCGTCGTGCCAAAGGTCGGAAACGACCGGACCGTTGTCCCAAGCCTCGATGGACTCGAAGAACATCGGCTCACCCGTCCACGCCAGATGCCACCCCTGGCAGTAGTACAACAGCTTGTGCAATTTGAGCACACCCACGCCAGGTAGACGCTTCCGCAGTTCACGCGCGACATCGTGCGCTGAGATCGTCATGCGTGCTCCTGGCTCCGCCCTCGCGTGGCGCGGGCTCGATTCACGGTAGCGCCACGATACGCAGGGGGTGCGACAACACCAGTGGGTCGCCAGGGACTCGAACCCTGAACCTGCGGGTTAAAAGCCCGATGCTCTGCCAGTTGAGCTAGCGACCCCTCGCTGGGTCCGCGATCGTAGTGGCCGCTTTGTCCGTGACCGACGCCGATTCGCGCTTCTCACCCGTCGTGCCCGGTGTGATGATGAAGCCGTGTTCGACGTCGACGAGTTCGTCAGCGCCTGCGTGGAGGCGAACACCGAGACCGAGCCCCGCCGGGCCATTCGCGAAGTCCTCGACCGCGCCCTCGCCGCACCCAACGAGGTGGCCGACACAATGGCGCCATCCGAGGGTGGGATCACACTGCTGCACCAGGCGTCCGACCTCACCGTCGTGCACCTCGTGTGGGCTCCGAAAATGGACCTCTATCCGCACGACCACCGCATGTGGGCCGTGATCGGTATCTACGCGGGGCAAGAGGACAATGCGTTCTACCGCCGCGCCGGCGACCGAGGCCTTACCGAGTCGGGCGCCAAGATGTTGAGGACCGGCGACTCGGTGATCCTCGGCAACGACACGATTCACAGCGTGAGCAACCCGACGGACCGACTCACCGGCGCGATCCACGTGTACGGGGGCGACTTCGTCAACCAGCCGCGCAGTCAGTGGGGCCCGGGCCCGGTCGAGGAACGCCCGCACGACCACAACGTGTTGGTCGAACAGTTCGCAACCGCGAACGAAGCGTGGCGCGCGAGTCAGGCGTCATAAGCCACATTCGATGCTTCTGGTCGCGCGTATGTGTTGTCAGCGACACATACGCGCGTCCAGAAGCAGTACTAGGAAGCGTTCGGCTCCGGAGGTAGCGCCATGACTGTCATCCTCGACGGCAACCCCGTCTTTCGCGAGATCAAAGACCAACTCCGCACTCGCGTTGCCGCGCTGCGCGCTCGCGGCGTCGTCCCCGGGCTCGGCACGATCCT
>JANNHK010000026.1:0-8601 GCA_031404355.1 Actinomycetes bacterium | reverse complement strand
ACCGAGTTGCACGACGAGTAGGTGTCGGGATCGCGGTACACGTCGCTGAGTTCGTCGTAGCCGGTGACCGCGACGACCCCGAGGTGGGGGAGCGGGAGCACGGGGCACGCGGAGCGGAGATCGTCGAAGTACGCGTAAGGGTTCTCGACCAGCGACTCGTCGGTGAAGAAGTCGATCGTCTTCCAGTCGCTCAACGCAGTTCTCCCTCGGTGATTCGTGACACAGTTGTTAGCAGGCGTGTACCGATCGTTCCAATAGGAGATGCCCCGCTCATGATGCAACCTGACATGAGTTGGCTGGGTGTGCTCGAGCACCACGCCCGGCGCACGCCGGACAAGCCGATCGCGGTCTTCGGCGACGACGTCGTCACGTACCAAGGCATGGCCGACTGGGCCGCGATGCTGGCGGGCGGACTCGACCAGCGGGGCGTGAGTGCCGGCGACGTCGTCGGGTTGCTGTCGTACAACAGCACCGAGTTCCTGGCGACGATCTTCGCCGCCAACTATCTCGGCGCGATCGCGATGCCGATCAACTGGCGGCTTGCGGCGCCGGAAGTGCGCTTCATCCTCGACCACTCCCAAGCTCGCGCACTGGTCTGCGACGACGCACTGATCGACCTTGCGAACGAAGCGACGCACGACATGCCCGACCTGGTCCGCGTGTGCGTCTCCATCGAGAGCGTCGACGGATGGGGACGCTTTGCCGATCTGGCCGACTCGCCGCGTCCGGCGCGTGCGCACGCCGAGGGTGACGCCCTCCACCGGCTGATGTATACGTCCGGCACCACGGGGCGCCCGAAAGGGGTCATGATCACGCACGCCAACCTGGCGTGGAAGAACTACGCGCACATCACCGAGTTCGGCTTCACCGGCGCCGACATCGGGCTGGCCTGTGGGCCGCTGTACCACGTCGGCGCACTCGACCTCGTCACCACCACGATGATCGCGGCGGGAGCGACGACGGTGATTCACCGCGTGTTCGACGCCGAGCTCGTCGTCGCCGAGATCGAGCGGTCGCGCGTCACCACGGTGTGGGCTGCGCCGGCGATGGTGCGCGCGATTCTCGACGTGCCGGGAATCGCAACGCGGGACCTCTCGTCGGTGCGGGTGCTCATCGCGGGCGGGGAGAAGATGCCGATCCCCTTCATCGAGCGCTTACGCGCGACGTTCCCGGCCGCGTGGTTCGCCGATGCCTACGGCCTCACCGAGACGGTGTCGGGCGACACGTTCTTGGATCGCGACAGCACCGTGTCGAAGCTGGGCAGCGTCGGGCGGCCGTGCCAGTACCTCGAACTCGACATCTGGGACGAGCACGGAGCCTCGGTCGCGCCGGGCGAGCGGGGCGAGATCGTCCTGCGCGGCCCGAAGGTGTTCACGGGTTACTGGCGCGATCCCGATGCGACGAGTGCCGCGTTCGCCGGCGGCTGGTTCCACACCGGCGACATCGGCCTGACAGACGACGACGGGTACGTCTACATCGTCGATCGCCTCAAGGACATGATCGTGTCGGGCGGTGAAAACATCGCGAGCTCCGAAATCGAGCGCGTGCTGTACGAGCACGAGTCCGTCGTCGAAGTTGCCGTCGTCGGCCGTCCGGACGACCGCTGGGGAGAGGTCCCGGTCGCCTACGTCGTGTTGCGCGCCGATGCAACGGCGACACCCGACAAACTCATCGAGCACTGTCGCGCTCAACTCGCGAAGTTCAAGGTCCCGAAGGACGTCCTGTTCGTCGACGCGCTCCCCAGGAATCCGTCGGGAAAGATCCTGAAGCGAGAGCTGCGCGACCGAACACCCTGATCTCACGCGCCGTCGGGCAACGCCGCCAACCTAAAGCCCTCTGCGACGTAATCGTTGTCGAAGGCGAACGCGGTATCGATGTCGTACCGCCTCATCACTTCGAAGCTCACTGCGTCGACGAGCGACTCGAGGATGTCGCGCGCCCGCTCGTGATCGCGGTCACGCGCGGACATCAGGGCATAGATCGCCGACGTGTCGACGAAGACGCTCACCGGCCGTACACGTCGATGAGATATTCGTCGTGCCGGCGAGCAATGTCGTCGTCGTCGATCCGCCCGATCGCCGCCAATGCCCGGCGGCGACGCTCTTGCCAGTCCGGTCCGCGCATCGTCTCGTCGACCGCGGTTCGGATGAGTTGTGCAATCGAGACACCCCGCCGCACCGCCTCGGCCCGGAGCCGCGCCATTTGCTCCTCGGTGAGAGAGATCTGAGTCCGTATCATCACTCGAAGCCGGATGATATGACTACGACGATCGTGATGTAACCGGCCTTCAAGCGTCCCCGGCGCGCAGGTGCTTCATGAACTCGGTCGACCAGCCCATGAGGTCGGCCGGGACGTGGTACCCGGTCTCGTCGTTGATCTTCGCCCAGTTCGCGGCGATGTCCTCGACGGTCGGTTCCGCGGCCGCGTGCACGTACCCCTCGGTCTCGGCGATGAAGACGCGCGTGAAGCGGCCGGCACCGGCGGCGTAGATCTCACCGCTCACCGGGCAGTCCTCGTGTGCGAGGAAGGCGACCATCGGGGCGACGCGTTCGGGAGCCATCTGCGCGGACTCGGGTGTCGGCGGCCCGGCCATGCGCGTATGGGCCGCGGGTGCGATGAGGTTGACCTTGATGTCGTGCGCGGCGCCCGCGGTCGTGAGGCTGCGCGTGAGCCCGATGACCCCGGCCTTGGCCGTGGCGTACGAAAGATTCTGCGGCAATCCGAACATGCCGGCCGACGTGGTCATGACGATGCGGCCGTAGTGTTGTTCGACCATGTGCCGCCACGCGGCGCGGGTGGTGTTGAACGCGCCGCCGACATGCACAGCGAGGTGCCGCGCGAGGTTGTCGGCGTCGGCGTCGGGAAACCCCGCCCACCGAATGACGCCCGCGTTGTTGACGACGACGTCGATGCGACCGAAGCGCTCGACCGCGGCGTCGACGAGCGCCTGGCCACCGGCCGGCGACGCCACGTCGCTCGTGTCGGCGATCGCGGTGCCGCCCGCGGCGACGATCTCGGCCGCCACTGCGGATGCCGGTTCGGCGTCGGTTCCGTTGCCTTCCATCGAGCCGCCGAGGTCGTTGACGACGACACCGGCGCCCCGATCGGCGAGCAGGAGCGCGTAGGCCCGGCCGATGCCGCGTCCCGCGCCGGTGACGACCGCGACGCGCCCCTCGAAGCGGTACGTACTCACGAAACCGTTCGCCGACATCTTCATCAGGGGCATTGTCACCTACACAGCGCTCAGAGTTCGGCCTCGACCTGGGTGAGCGAGGGGTAGCCGGAGCGGACGGCCGCGATTTCGTCGGCCGGTGCGGGATCGGCAAGGTCGCACAGCGACGCGAAGATGCTGTCGCCTTCCGGGACCTCGGGGATCTCGAGCGCGCGGGGAACCTCTTGCAGTTCGCCCATCAGCTCCGGTGCACACGCCGGAATATTGGTGCTCGCCAGCGTGTCGGTCTGGAACTCCCCGGCGATGAGCGCCTCGCAGTTGTCCGCGATCGGGTTGATACCCGACACCACCAGGTGCGGTTCGAGGGCCAAGCTGTCGAGTGCGACGTTCACCGCGTCGGCCGGGTAGCCGTCGACCGAGTAGGCGGCGTTGCCGCCGGGTGTCGACGTGTCGGAGGTGCCGCTGCGTTCCTCGGCCGGTGCGACGACGGTGACGTCGACTTCCACGTCCTCGATCTGCGCCAGGCGGTCAATCAGCACGTCGATGGCGGGGTTGATCACGCCGTCGTCGTTGACGAGCACGATCCGGAACGGTCCGGTCTCCTCTTTCGTGCAGCCCGCGACTTCGGCCGCTGTCGTCGTCGTCGCCACTACAGGCGCCGAGCGTCAGCGCGGCGAGCACAAGTATGGCGATGGGCGCGCGGCGCATGGCAACTCCTCGTTGGGGATCGAGGGAGCCTACGTCTGGAACCCCAAGAGTGCGCCGAGCGTGCCACCGAGCATCGCTTTGCGTTCGTCGTCGGGCACACCCGCGAACTGCCGCGCGATGAGCTCGCGACTGCCCCGGAAGGTTCCTTCGGCGTGCGGGTAGTCGTTCCCCCACACGATCGTCGACACGCCCGTGATGTTGCGGCAGGCGACCGCCACGGGATCGTCTTGGAACGAGATGTGGAACTGACGCTTCACGTACTCGCTCGGCATCAACGGGTACGGCCACTTGTCGTTGAGCTTGAACAGCTGCGCCATGTTGGGCTGGTCGTCGGCGGGACGATCCTGATCCCAAAACCCGAGCCACCAGTCGGGGTCCTGGCCGGTGCCAGTCACCCAGCACTTGTCCATCGCTCCGACCAGTGACGCCAGCCAGTTGGCGTTGAACTCGATCAACGCGAAGTGAAGATCGGGGTAGCGCTCGGCGACACCGCCACCGATCAGCTCGCACATGACTTGCGACGGGACGATGGGGGCGTAGACGCACTGCGTGATCATCCGCTTCGACGCCGACTTCTCGGTCATCGGCTGATTGACCTGCGCCGCCGATTCCATGACGACCTTCAATGTCGTCGCAGTCGCGTCGTTGACCTTCACGCCGCCGGTCTGTGTGTGGATGAACACGTGCACACCGTTGGCTTGGGCCGCGGCCCAAATGGGGTCGTAGTCGCGTGAGTAGTACGGCTTCGGCGGCACCGCCGGCAGGAGGATCGCCCGCGACCCGGCCGCCGCGACCCGCTCGATTTCCGCGACCGCTTCGTCGATGTCAGTGATCGGGACGGGCGCGGTGGGGCACAGCCGCGAGAAGAACGGCGTGAACCGCTCGGCGATGTAGTCGTTGTAGACGCGCGCGTGCGCCATCGACAGTTCGTGGTCGTCGGAGTAGAGCCCGAACAGACTCAGGTTCGGGTGCATGACCTGCACGTCGACTCCGTCGAGGTCCATGTCGCCGAGAATGTGCTCGGGGTCGCCTTCGGGCATCCGCCCGCCGGTTTGGCGGTACCGCGAGATCGTCCAGCCTTCGTACCCGGGCGTGTGCAACTTCCGGAAGATGTGCGCGCCGCCCTCGACGAGCGGTTCGATCTCGAAGTCTTCCTCCCAGACCCCGCGATCACGGAGGTGCTTCGGGAGCCGAGTCTTGAACAAATCGGTGGGTTCGAGCACGTGCCCGTCGGCCGAAACCACGAAGTCTTTCCGGGCCATCGTCACGACGGTAAGCGTACCGATCGGTACACGCATCGGTCGACGGTGGCATGCTTCCCGCCGTGACGAAGCGGTGGACCCAGCGCCCGCCCGGTTCGACGTGGGGCGATTGGGGCGACGACGACGAACTCGGCCGCATCAATCTGCTCACCCCCGCGAAGGTGCTCGAAGGCGTGCGCGAAGTCGAGCACGGCATCAGCTTCTGTCTCAGCCTGCCCCTCGACTATCCCGGTGGCACCGCGCTGAACCAGCGGCGGCACCCGCCCCGGCTCGCCCCGACCGAAGACCTCGACGGCAACCCCGCGACGTTCTACAACGTGCACCAGCGCGAGATCCCGAAGTACGGGAATCGCCGACACGTCGACGTGTGGGCCGACGACACCGTCACGCTCTCGTTGCAGTACTCGACGCAGTGGGATTCGCTCGCGCACGCGGGCGCGGAGTTCGATGCCGACGGCGACGGCATCGAGGAAGCCGTGTACTACAACGGCTACCGCGCGGGTATTGATCTCGTCGGGCCGAAACCCGATGCCGCGGGTGACGGCGGCGATCACCTGTGCTTCGCGCATCACCTCGGTCTGGAACACATGGCGTACACGGGTGTGCAGGGCCGCGGCGTGCTCGTCGATCTCGCGCACCATCTCGGCCACGAGTTCCGGGGCGTGACCCTGAAGATGCTCGAAGAGGTCATGGCGGCCGACAACGTCGTCGTGGAACCCGGCGACATGCTGCTGCTGCACACCGGGTTCGCGACCAAAGTCCTCGAATGGAACCGCGAACCCGACCCCGTGCAGATCAACCAGATGTGCACGTACCTCGACGCGCACGACCCCGCGTTGCTGGACTGGATCACCGATTCGCAGATCTCGGCGCTCGTCGCCGACAACTACGCGGTCGAAGGCCTCGTCGTCGGCCCCCGCCGAGACGAGCGGCACTCGCTCCTGCCGATCCACCATCTCTGCCTCTTCAAGCTCGGCGTTCCGCTCGGAGAGCTGTGGTACCTGCACGAACTCGCGGGCTGGTTGCGCGACCACAACCGCAGCCGCTTCCTGTTGACCGCGCCCCCACTGCGTTTGCCCGGCGCGGTGGGCTGCCCGTTGACGCCCGTCGCAACAGTTTGAGGGTTCTGGTCACTAGAACCCGCCGGCGCTGGAGCGCCCGTTTGAGTCCGGACGCTCCGAGCGGTGTCGCAGATACGCCGTGACATTCGGGTGGCGTAGGAACTCGGCCCACTGAAGGGGTGTCGCGCGGAACTCCGGGTCGGTGGCGTCGGGATCGGCGCCGTGCTCGAGCAGCACCTTCACGACGCCGAGCTCGCCGGCCCCGGCCGCCATGTGCAGCGGAGTCCGTCCCGTCGTGCTTACCGGCGCGCCGCGTTGTACGAGACCGACCACGAGGTCCCAGCGTGCGTACGCGGCGGCGCGGTCGACGAGATCGGAGGTTGGGGGCTCGTGCGCGTACTCGTCGAGTACGGCCGAGTCGCCGCGGACGACCCGTTCTACGAGGGGGTCGGAGACGACATTCGGGCGCTGCCAGCGCCAGAGGTCGCGCAGGAGCGCGATCTCGGCACCGTGGTGGATGAACTCGTCGAGCCTGTGCAGCACGTACGCAGCGCGGGTGCGGTCGGCGTACCCGGGTCCGGCCACCGGCCCGACACGCTCGCCGAGACGCTCGTCCGCAATGAGGCCGAGGTGCGCGTCCCAGCGATCGTGGGCCCGTTCGAGCAGCGCGACGGCGTCGGCCGCGGTCGCGGGGGGCGCGCCCGCGGGGTCGTCGAGGCCGATCGGCGCGCCCTGGGCCGGCACGTCCAGCCAGCGGGGCGCCCGGTCCTCGCCGTACATGTCGATCAGGTGCCAGAGGCGCCAGGCGATGGTCGTGAACGGTTCGGGTTCGGGGCGGGGCAGCGGCCAGTCGGCCATCCACGTGCCGTCGTTACGTTGCCGGATCGACCAGCACCCGGGCGCCGGTTCCCAGAAGTATTCCTCGTCGCTCAGTCCGTCGATGCGAGCCCGGATCCGCTGCCACACCTCGTCGGAGAGAGCGACCAGTTCGCGCGTTCCTTCTGGCACGCGTTGCAGACTACGCGTCGGTTCAGGCGGTGGGTAGGGCGCGCGACGAACGCGACAGTGTGAACGCCTCGTAGTTGTTGGCGCGGACTCGTGCGATCTCTTTGAAGAGCTTGGGGCGGCCGGCCGCGTTCAGGAGGTAGCGACGAGGCTTGCCGGGGATGTTGGCACCGAAGAAGTAGCTGCCCTTGCCGAACGATGGCGGTTGCTCCGCGACCTTGTCGATCATGCTCGTCCACTGCTCCTCGGCCGCCGGGGCGACCTCGATCGTCTCGAACCCGTGGTCGCGCACATATATAAGGGTGCCGGTGACGAAGTCGACCTGGTCGCCGTTGTACCGGGGGTTGTTCCCGGCCGCGGCATGGGGCCCGCCGGGGAAGAAGAGGTTCGGGAAGCCCGCGGTCTGCACCCCGAGAAATGTCTTCGGACCGTCGGCCCAGGCGTCCACAAGCGCCAGACCGTCCCGACCACGCACACCCATGCGCGCCAGCGCGCCCGTGCCGAAGTCGAAGCCGGTCGCCCACACGACGATGTCGAACTCCCGCTCACCGTCGACGGTCTCGATGCCGGTCTCGGTCATGCGCACGATCGGTGTCTGTTTGATATCGACGAGCGAGACGTTCGGGTTGTTGAACGTCTCGAAGTAGCCGGTGACGAACGGCGGCCGTTTCTCGCCGAACCGGTGGTCGTCAGGTATCAGCTTCGCCGCGGTCTCGGCATCGTCGATGATGCTGCGAATCTTCTCGGCCAGGAACTCGCACCATTCCGCGTTCGCGTCGGGATTCATCAACAAGTCGGTGTAGTTGCTCGTGAGCTTCGAGAAGCCGGGGCTGTTCCACATCTTCTCGTAGAACGCCCACCGCTCCTCGTGCGAGTCGTCGAACGAACCGCGGTCGTGCGCGGGGTGGAGAAATCCGTGCACCGAAGTGTTCAGCGTTTCGCGCATCGCCTCGAACCCGGCGCGGAGTTGCGCGTGCTCGTCAGGAGTGATCGGCGCGTTGTTGAGCGGCGTGCACCAGTTGGCGGTGCGTTGGTACACGGTGAGGGACGCGACCTCGCCCGCGATGGCGGGAATGATCTGTACGCCGCTCGATCCGGTCCCGATGACTGCGACGCGCTTGCCCGCGAAACCGACCGGCGCCGCGGGCCAGCGGCCCGTGTGGTGCTGCTCGCCGCGGAAAGCGTCGCGCCCCGGCACGACCGGGAAGTACGGCACCGACAGCACGCCGGTCGCGGCGACGAAGAACTGCGCCCGGTACGAAGTGCCATCGTCGAGCACGACGGTCCAGTGCCCGGACGACTCGCCGTACACGGCTGACGAGACGCGAGCATCGAACCGCATGTCGCGCCGCAGGTCGAACCGGTCGACGACGTGGTTGAGGTAGCGCTCGGT
>JANNHK010000025.1:0-56461 GCA_031404355.1 Actinomycetes bacterium | reverse complement strand
GGCTCCTCCTCGCCGTCCCGGTCGTGGTCGCCTGGCACGGCTCCCAAATCACCGCAGTGGCCGAGGCCGCTGCGACCGACCTCTCACTCCAAGCTGAGTATCACGCGGGGCTCGTCGACTACCTCGACGACCAGCCGGGACACGTGCGCGTCGAGATCCCGTTCACGTTGCACCACTGGGAGACGACCCACGTCGCGACGCACGTCCCTATCGCGCGCGGCTGGGAACGCCAGATCGACCGCAAGCTGAACCCCGAGTTCTACGACCCGCTCGTACCGCTCGACGCCGAGCGCTACCGCGCGTGGCTGTTGCGCAACGGCGTCACGCATGTCGCGCTACCCGACACGACCTTCGACGTCTCGTCTCTCGAGGAAGCCGAGCTCGTTGAACAAGGACTCGAGTACCTCACGCCGGTGTGGGAAGACGAGCACTGGGTCGTCTTCACCGTCGACGGCGCGACGGGCCTGCTCGACGGGCCGGGAATCCTCGTCGACGCGACCGACACGCGGGTCACGGTCGACGCGACCTCGACCGGGCAGTTCGTCGTGCGCGTGCACGCGTCTCCAATGTGGAACCTCACCCAGGGTGACGCGGTCGTCGGCGCCACGCCCGACGGATGGCTGCTCCTCGACGTGCGCACCCTCGGCCGGATCGTGCTCGAACAGCCCCTCGGGTAGTGGCACGACCCCGACAAACACCCGGGTAGGCTCCCCGCCCGATGCCCGACACTCCGTTGCCGTCGTTCGGGCCCGGCCTCGATCCGGGTCCGTCGTTCTCCGACCTGCTCCGCAAGGTCGCCCCCCACCAGCTCCCCGGAGCCGCCCTCGGCGGCGGCGGAGGCGGGGGATCGATCGAGATCACGCACGGCACCACGGTCGAAGCCATTCGGTTCGACGGCGGGGTCATCATGGCCGGCGACCGGCGCGCCACGGCCGGAATGGCGATCGCCAGCCGGCGCATCGAGAAGGTGTTCCCGGCCGACGAGTTCTCCGGTGTTGCCATCGCGGGCGCAGCGGGTCCGGCGGTCGAGATGGTCAGGCTGTTCCAGACCCAGCTCGAGCACTACGAGAAGGTGCAGGGCTCGGTGCTCAGTCTCGAGGGCAAGGCCAACCAACTCGCGCAGCTCATCCGCGCCAACCTGCCCGCCGCGATGCAGGGCTTCGTCGTCGTCCCGCTGTTCGCGGGCTACGACCAGGCCCGCCAGCGCGGCCGCGTGTTCTCCTACGACGCCACCGGCGGCCGCTACGAGGAGATCAACTACCAGACGCAAGGCTCGGGCAGCGTCCACGCCCGCAACTGGATCAAGGCGGGCTGGCACGACGACATCACCGAAGCCGAGACCGTCTCCCTCGCGCTGCGGGCCTTGTTCGCCGCCGCCGACGAAGACGCCGCCACCGGCGGCCCCGATCTCGTGCGCGGCATTTACCCGATCGTCGCGGTCATCGACGGCGAGGGCTACCGGGCCATCCCCGAACCCGAGATCGCCGAAATCGCGGCCGCATTACTGAACGGTCCCGAACGCGGAGGGCAAGCGACATGAGCATGCCTTTCTACGTCTCGCCCGAGCAGGTACTGAAAGACCGCGCCGACTACGCCAAGAAGGGCATCGCGCAGGGCCGCAGCCTCGTCGCCCTCGAATGCGACCGCGGCGTGCTCATCGTCGCCGACAACCCGTCGCGCACGCTCGCGAAGATCAGCGAGATCTACGACCGCATCGCGTTTGCGGCGGTCGGCATGTACAACGAGTTCCAGATGCTGCGCGTCGCGGGCGTCCGCCACGCCGACATGAAGGGCTACGCGTACTCACGCGAAGACGTGAACGCCAAGGAGCTCGCCAACGCGTACGCGCAGACCCTCGGGCAGGTGTTCACCCACGAGCTGAAGCCGTACGAGGTGGAGCTGCTCGTCGCCGAGGTCGGGAACGGCGCGGGCAGCGACAACGAGATGTACCACGTGCTCTACAACGGTGTGGTCCTCGACGAGCAGGGCTTCGCGGTGCTCGGCGGCCTCGCCGACCAGATCACCGAGAAGCTCAAGGAGCAGTACGTCGAGAACATGCCGCTGGCCGATGCGATGAAGCTCGGCGCCAAGGTGCTCGGCGGCGACGAAGAACCGCTCGCGGCGGAAAAGCTCGAAGTCGCACTGCTCGACAACGAGCGCCCGCGCCGGGCGTTCCGCAAGCTCAAGAACGCGGAACTCGAAGCACTGCTCGGCTGAGCGTCACCGCAGAACTTCGACGAACCCGAAGCCGATCGCGCCCACGAGCGCGCTCGCGACGATCAACGGGGTGTAGCGCCGGCGCCGCGGCATGTAGTCGAGGTCGAGCACTTCGTCGACCTCGTCCTCGATCAGCAACAGGCTCGCTTCGTCCGCCTGCTCTTCGGGCACGTACACGTCGACCCGAGCCATTTCGCCGACGGTGACCGCGTACACGCTGTTCAAGGCGCCCCGCAGCTCGACATCGAAGCCCTCGTACTGGAGACGAGCAGCCAAGACGTGGGCCGAAAAGGAGCCATAGACCGATGTGAGCCGGACCATCAATATGGCTCCCTCCGCTCTCGTTCGAGGGGCCTTCGGCAAGCGGGCCTTCGCTGCGTCCGCACGGTTCCCCAGTGTAGGTACGCTGCCTGACACATGGAGAGGCGCATCTTCGGTCTCGAGAACGAGTACGGCGTCACCTGCACACTGCGCGGGCAACGCCGGCTCAGCCCCGACGAAGTCGCCCGCTACCTGTTCCGCCGGGTCGTGTCCTGGGGCCGGTCCAGCAACGTCTTCCTCGAAAACGGCGCCCGCCTCTACCTCGACGTGGGCAGCCACCCCGAATACGCCACACCCGAGTGCGATTCGATCCACGACCTCGTCGTGCACGACAAGGCGGGGGAGCGGATCCTCGAAAGCCTGGTCCAGAGCGCCGAGCAGCGCCTGCGCGAGGAGGGCATCCGGGGCGAGGTCTTCCTCTTCAAGAACAACACCGACAGCGCCGGCAACTCGTACGGCTGCCACGAGAACTACCTCGTCGAACGCGACGGCGACTTCTCGAAGTTCACCGACGTACTCATCCCGTTCCTCGTGAGCCGCCAGGTCTACGCGGGCGCGGGCAAGGTGCTGCAGACCGCACGCGGCGCCATGTACTGCATCGCGCAGCGGGCCGAACACATCTGGGAAGGCGTGTCGAGCGCGACCACGCGGTCACGCCCGATCATCAACACGCGCGACGAACCGCACGCCGACGCCGAGCGGTTCCGACGCCTGCACGTCATCGTGGGCGACTCGAACATGAGCGAGTACGCGACATACCTCAAGGTCGGGGCGACGTCGATCATCCTGCGCATGCTCGAAGAGGACGGCGCCCCGTGGCGCGACCTCACGCTCGAGAACCCGATCCGCGCCATCCGCGAGATCAGTCACGACATCACGTGCCGGCGGCGCGTGCGCCTCGCCAACGGCCGGGAGCTCTCGGCCGTCGAGATCCAAATGGAGTATCTCCAACGCGCCCAGCGCTTCGCCAAGCGGCGCGGCCTCTCACCGATCGAGCAGCGCGCGCTCGAGATGTGGGAACACGTGATGACGCACCTCGAGACGGACCCGCTCGTCCTGCGCACCGAGGTCGACTGGGTGATCAAGTACCACCTCATCGAGGCGTACCGGAAGCGCGGCGACTTGCCGCTCACGCACCCGAAGGTCTCGCTGCTCGACCTCGCGTACCACGACGTCACCCGCTCGCGGTCGCTCTACTACCTGCTCGAACGGCGCGACAAGATCGAGCGCATGGTCACCGACGAGGAGATCAACACCGCGATGACCACCCCGCCCCAGACGACGCGGGCCCGTCTGCGCGGCGCGTTCATCAAACGGGCGAAGGAACGAAAGCGCGACTACACCGTCGACTGGGTACACCTAAAGCTCAACGACCAGGCCCAACGCACCGTCCTGTGCAAGGACCCCTTCAAGTCCCGCGACGAACGCGTCGAGCGCCTCATCGCGAGCCTTTAACTCTTTGTCGCATTCGCTACGGCCGGAGTCATGCGCACGTCCGAGTGAAACGCGAGTGAGGCTGTTACGCACGTAGCCCGGCCGCTTCACGCTCACGCTCCGGCGAGCTCCCTTCGGTCGCCGCATCATGCGACGTAGTTCCGTAGGCTTCATCAGCCCATGCCGTTTACTTTTTTTGCGCATCAGGCGCCGGTGCTGCCGCTGAAGATCTGGCGGCCGCGGTGGTTCGACGGGACGGCATTGTGTGTGGGGGCGATGGCCCCCGACTTCGCGTATCCGCTGTGGCCGGAACTGTCGCGCCAGAGTCACACCGCGATCGGCATCGCGACCTGGTCGGTTGGCGCGACGCTCGTGATCTGCTGGGCGATCCGCACATGGGTCGCGCCGACGGCCTTCGCGCAGCTGCCCGACCTCTGGTGGTTCCGCGTGCACTCGTACCGCGTGCTCGCGAAACGACGGCCGCCGCTGTGGCAGACCGTCACGAGCGCGCTCGTCGGCGCGGCGACGCACGTGATCATCGACGGGTTCACACATCCCGGTCGGTGGGGAGCGGAGTGGGCCGGGTTCGGCCACCGCGCCGCGAAGGCGCTGCAATACACGGGCCACTCACTCGGCTCGCTGATCGCGATCGCGTTCCTCGCCTACATCGGCCGCCGCCGGCTACTCGACCGCTGGTACGGCGCGGCCACAGTCGAGCGGGTGCGCCGCTTCACGCTCGCGTTCCGCCAACGCGTCGCGTTCTGGTGCATCGTCGGTACCGGCGTACCGATCGGGTGGCTGTGGGCGGCCGAGACGACCGGAGTGAAACCGTTCCGGCTCATCGACTCGGTCGCGATCAGCACGGCGCTGGCATGCCTCCTCCCTCTGACCCGCCCCGTAGAGTCGCCCGGTGCCGAGCTTCAAGTCGGGTGAGGTCGTCGCGCTGCTCGAGGAGCGCGCCGGGCTCCAGCGGGTCGAAGTCGAGCTCGGGAACGGACCCGAGCGCGCGTACGTACTCACCCAGCTGACCGGCCGCGTCGCCATGGGCGACCGTGTCGTCGTGAACACGACCGCCGTCGAGCTCGGGCTCGGTACCGGCGGCTGGCACGTCGTGCACTGGAACCTGAACCGCGAGGCGTGGTCGGAACCCGGGCCGGGTCACATCATCAAGGGTCGCTATACGAGTCTCCAGGCCGACGTCGGCAGCACCGAAGAGCACCTGCCCGAACTCGCGGACGTCACGTCGATCGACGGCATGCCCGTCGTTGCCGCGGCGTTGCACGGGCAACTCCCCGCCGTCGCGGTCGCGTACAAGCACCACCGACCCGAAGGACGGCTCGCGTACGTGATGACCGACGGCGCCGCGCTGCCGCTCGCGCTCTCCGACCTCGTCGCCGACCTGCGCGCCCGCGAACTCCTCGACACGACCATCACCTGCGGCCACGCGTTCGGCGGCGACTACGAAGCCGTATCCGTGTACAGCGCGCTCGCCGTCGCGAAACACATCGCCCACGCCGACGCGGCCGTCGTCGTGATGGGGCCGGGCATCGTCGGTACCGCGACCCGGCTCGGGTTCACGGGTATCGAAGTCGGGCCCGTGCTCGACGCGGCCGCCGGGCTCGGAGGAGTACCGATCGCCTGCCTCCGCGCGTCGTTCGCCGACCCACGCCCCCGGCACCGGGGGGTCTCGCACCACACCCTCACCGCCCTGAGCGTCGCGACACAGAGCCGGGTGGCCATCGCGCTCCCGACCGTCGGCGGCGACGAAGAACGCACCCTGCGCGCCGACCTCGCCGAAGCCGGGCTCCACACCCGCCACGACATCGTCGACGTCGCGCCGGTCGGCATCGTCGAGCTGTTCGCCGCCCTCGACCTCACCGTCTCCTCGATGGGCCGGCCCGCGGCCGCCGATCCGGTGCTCTTCGAGGCCGCGGCTGCGGCCGGTAGCGTCGCGGCGTGCCCGACGCCCCCGGACGCGTCGAACGCGTCCTGAACCTGCTCGCCCTGCTCCTCGACACGCGCGTTCCGCTGTCGCGCGAGGAGATCGTGCGCGACGTTTCGGGCTACCCCGAGCAGCTCTCGGCCTACCGGCGGGCGTTCGAGCGCGACAAGGAAGTGCTCCGGGGTATGGGTGTGCCCATCACGATCGAGCCCATCGGCGACGCGGGCGAGGTCGGCTACCGGGTCAAGCCCGACGACTACTACCTGCCCGACCTCGGTCTCACTCCGGAGGAAACGGCGGCGCTCCGCGTTGCGGTCAGCGCGATCTCGCTTGGCAACGAGTCGGGCGAAGGCGCGCTGATGAAGCTGGGCGGGCTCCCGAGCGACGGTGCCGCCGCGATCGCATCGCTGCCGATCGTGCCCGCCCTCGCCACCCTGTTCGACGCGTTCCGGCACCGGGCGGTCGTCACGTTCTCGCACCGTGGCCGCACCCGCGTGCTCGAACCGTGGGGACTCTCGTCGAAGCGGGGCCAGTGGTACGTCGTCGGTTGGGACCGCGACCGCGACGCGATTCGCGCGTTCCGGGCCGACCGCATCGAGGGCGACGTCGATGTGGGCGAGCGGGGCGCGTTCGACGCGCCCGCCGACTTCCGCCCCGACGACCACATCGAGGACCGACCCTGGCTGCTCGGCGACGCCGACCCCGTCGTCGCCCGGCTCCGCGTCGACGCCGACCACGCGGCCGGCGCCCACGCCGCTATCCGCGGCGACGTCGTCACCCACGAACTCGCCGACGGCAGCGTCGAGTTCGAACTGACCGTCACGAACCGGCCCGCGTTCCGAACGCTCGTCCTCGGGTTCCTCGACCACGCCGAAGTGGTGTCGCCGCCCGAACTCCGCGCCGACATCGTCGCCTGGCTCGAACGGTGCGCGCAGTGAGCCCCCGCGCGCTCGTCGGCCCCGAGATCCAACGGATCCTCGCCCTGGTGCCGTGGATCGTGGCGCATCCGGGCACACCGAAGACCGACATCGCGGCCCGGTTCGGCCTGACCGTCGACGAACTCGACGACGACCTCGCGCTGGTGCTCATGATCGGCGTGCCGCCGTACACGCCGGGCGACTACCTCGACGTCGACGAGGACGACGACGGGCACGTGACGATCCGCCTGGCCGACCATTTCCAACGTCCACTGCAGCTGACACCCGCCGAAGGTCTCGCGCTGCTCGCTGCGGGCCGGGCGCTGCTCGCGGTGCCCGGTTCCGACACCGAAGGACCGCTCGCGACCGCGCTCGAGAAACTCGAGCATGCGCTCGATCTGCCCGACCTCGTCGTCGAGGTCGGCGCACCGCTGTTCCTGCGCGACGTGCGCGCCGCGGCCGGGCGCCACGACCGCATCGAGATCGACTACTGGTCCGCCGGGCGCGACGAAATGACGACCCGCCGCGTCGACCCCGACATCGTGTTCTTCGCGCTCGGCGCGTGGTACACCGGCGCGTACTGCCACCGTGCGGGCGCCGAGCGCATGTTCCGCGTCGACCGCATCCGCGCGCTGCGCGAGACAGGCGAACACTTCGAAGCGGGCAACCTCGGCTTCGAAACCGGCGACGTCTACAGCCCCCACACCGACGATGCTCGCGTCACCCTGCGCGTGGCCCCGGCGGCCGCGTGGATCGCCGAGGCGTACCCGTCGGAGTCGGTGACCGAACGCCCGGACGGCGGACTCGACGTCGTGCTCGCGGTCAGTGAACCCGCCTGGCTCGAGCGGTTGCTCCTGCGGCTGGGCCCGGACGCCTTTGTGATCGATCCCGACCCGCCGCCCGTCGACCGGGCCGCGGTCGCGCGCCGGGTACTCGGGCGCTATACCAATACCGGCGTCGCTCCGGCAGCCGGCGCGACCTGATCGGAGTGGGCGCCACCGCCCGTGAGACAATGGAGCCAGTGGATCGCACGCCCGTCAGTCCCGTGGACGCTTGGGCGGAACCGGACGCCACTCCTCCCGGCGGGACCCCCGAGGGCCGGCGGCGGCGCAACCGCATCGGCGCGGTGCTCCTCGTCGAATGGGTCGTCCTGATCGTCGGCGCGCTCACGCTCGCCCTGCTGATCAAGCTGTTCCTGTTCCAGGCCTTCTACATCCCGTCCGAGTCGATGGACCCCACCCTGAAGAAGGACGACCGGGTCCTGGTCAACAAGCTCTCGTACCGGATGCACGACGTCCACCGGGGCGACATCATCGTGTTCAAGGCCCCGCCCACCGTCGACGAAAGCATCAAGGACCTCGTCAAGCGGGTCATCGCACTGCCGGGCGAGACGGTCGAGGGCAAGGAAAGCATGGTCTGGATCGACGGTGAACCCCTCGAGGAGTCGTACCTTCAGGAGGGCGTGGTCACGCTCGACTTCCCGGCCACGGTGGTGCCGCCCGAGAGCTATTGGGTCATGGGCGACAACCGCGTCAATTCCCAGGACTCCCGAGTTTTCCAATTTGTTCCCGAAGGCGACATCGTCGGCCGAGTGTTCATACGTATCCTCCCCGTGAACCGGATATCGCTCTTATGACCCAACGGACCCCCGAGACCGCGACCGCATGACAGGCCTCATCGACGAGATGCTCCCGCCCACCTCGGGGCCGAGGAAGCGCCGCCGCGGTCGCAAACAGGCCATCGAATGGGTGCTGCTCATCGTCGGCGCGATCGGCATCGCGCTCGTCATCAAGATGTTCCTGTTCCAGGCGTTCTACATCCCGTCCGAGTCGATGGTTCCGACGCTGAAGAAGAACGACCGCATCCTCGTCAACAAGCTCTCGTACCGGATGCACGACGTGAACCGCGGCGACATCATCGTGTTCAAAGCGCCACCAGGACGCACCGACGACATCAAGGACCTCGTCAAGCGGGTCGTCGGTCTGCCCGGTGAGACGGTCTCGTTCCGGGACAACCGCGTGTACATCGACGGTGAACCACTCGACGAGGGCTACTTGCCCGAGGGGACACCCACCACGCAGCGGTGCTCGCTCGGCGAGTCGATCGAGGTCCCGCCCGACTCCTACTTCATGATGGGTGACAACCGCACCGCGTCCGAGGACTCGCGCTGTTTCGGCCCGATCCCCGAGGGCGACATCGTCGGCCGCGCGTTCGTGCGCATCCTGCCTCTCACGCGCATCGGCTTCTTGTAGTTACGTTTCCTCGAGCATCGGGCCCGCAGTCCACTCGCCGACGGTCGCGACCATGCGATCGGGACGGTCGCAGTACACGCCGTCGATCTTCATGCGCAGCATCGCCCGCAAGTGCCGAACCTCCTGCGTGTCCCACGCGAACGCGCGCACGCCGAAGCGGTGGAAGAGGCTCACCAACCCCGCCGACCATTCCGTGTGGTGCATGTTCATCGCGTCGATCCCGGCTTCGGAAAGGTCGTGGGCGTGGCGTTCGAGGGGCACCGCAACCGCCCGCTTGAAAGTGGAGTGCACCAGCCGGACCGCCGGCTCGTCCCGGAGGCCGACCAGCAGCTCCAGATCGGGCGAGCAAACCCACAGCCGTGCGAGCGCACCGAACGTCCGGGCCACGTCGATCAGCGGGGCCGCGGCTGCGGGCGTTTTGACGTCGATCGAGAAGTCGTAGTCGGTCCCCAGTTCCTCGTAGACGTCCGCCAGGCGGGGCACGTCGAGCCGGGCCAGATCGGAGGCGGAGGCCTTCTCGACCCGCACCCGGCGCACTCCGGACCGCACGGTGGCGTCGTGAGTGCAGACGACCTCCCCGTCGGCCGAGAGCCACACGTCGGATTCCAGACCGGAGGCGCCGAGCTCCCGGGCCCGGCGAAACGCGCGGAGCGTGTTCTCCGGGTACTCGAGCCGAGCCCCTCGGTGGGCAAAGGTGATGACGGAGTGGTTCATTGAGCTACGGCAAATGCGTCACAACAGTGGGCGAAGAGCCCGACCGGACCCTCAAGGGGGGTGGGGGCACTGCCGAATGGTAAATCACCCGCCAGGAGGCGGGAGGAGCTGCAAGCTCGACCAAGACCAGGGACGGTATCGGTGACGACCATCAGGGCCAACTGCCCGAGCTGTGGTGACGTCCAGCTGACAGCGGACGACCTCACCGTGCGCGTGTGTGCGGACGACGAGCGCGGGTCGTACTGCTTCCGATGCCCGGAATGCCAGGGTGCGGTCGCCAAGGACGCCAGCCGGCGCATCGTGGACCTGCTCGTGTCGAGCGGCGTGCGCATGCAGGTATGGCGCCTTCCGGCCGAGTTGACCGAGCAGCCCCGCCTGGGTCCACCCCTCGCACCCGACGACCTCCTCGACTTCCACCTCCTGCTCCAGCAGGACGGCTGGTTCGAAACGGTCGCCAGCGAGGTCCGACGGACCATCAACAGCCACGATCGCTAGGCTGACCACCATGATCTCGTGGTTCCCGGCATGACCTCCTGGTTCATGGTGTACGCAGTCGTGGCTCTCTCGGTCGCGGCGGTACTCGCCGCCATTGCCCACGCCTCGCGCGAATTGCCGACGGCGCGCCGGTCGCTCACCGATTTCTCCTCGGGTCTGCGCCCTGCGCTCGTTCGGGTTCGTACCGAAACCGACGAGGCGCGCGCCCGTCTCGCACGCCGCTCGCAGTAGGCGGCCGGGGCAGTACGATCGGGCCGGCACAGCTCGCAGCCGTGTGCCCGGTCACATGAACCTCGGACCCGCGGAAATAGCCGTCATCCTCCTCGTCGGATTACTCGTCTTCGGTCCTTCGCGCCTGCCCGAACTCAGCCGCCAGATCGGGGGCGCGATGCGGGAGTTGCGCAAGATGCAGTCCAGCCTCAAGGCCGAACTGGACGACGCGCTCAACACCGCCGATACGAAACCGGTGACGACCCGCACGACCACGACCCGGGCGCCGGCGGTCACGGAGCCCGACCACACCGACCTGCCCGCGGCGCCGTTCGAAGCAACCGAAGACCGCGTCGACCTTCCCGAGACCGGCTCCCTTCCCGAGACCGGCTCCGACGCGCCCCCCGACGACGGTTTCACCGGCCCGACCGATTCGTTCATCTGACCTTGCGACGCGGTATGGCCAGATCCGAAGGTGACGACGCCGGGCAGATGACGCTCGTCGAGCATCTCGGCGAACTCCGGAGGCGCATCTTCATCTGCGTGATCGCGGTCGCGCTCGGCGCCGTCGTCATGTTCATCCTGTTCCCGCAGATCCTCGACATCTTGTCCGAGCCGTACCGCGAGGTCACCAAGGGCGTTTTCCGGTGCGGGCCGGACGGCTGCGATCTCACGGCGACGAACCCCCTCGGGCCGTTCATGGTCCGCCTGAAGATCGCGACGTACGGCGGCATGGCCCTGGCGTTGCCGGTCATCATGTGGCAGATCTGGCGCTTCATCGTGCCCGGCCTGTACGCGAAGGAACGTCGGTACGCGCTCCCGTTCATCTTGTCCGCCGTCTTGTTGTTCGTGCTCGGGGTGTTCTTCGCGTGGCTGACGCTCGACAAGGCGCTGCAGTTCCTGCTCATCGGATCGGTCGGCGGCGAGATCGAACCCATCGTCACCGCCGACTCGTACTTGACGCTGATCACGCTGATGATGCTCGCGTTCGGCGTCGCGTTCGAACTCCCGGTGCTCCTCGTGTTCCTGATGCTCGTCGGCGCCGTCAGCAGCCAGACGTTGCGCAAACAGCGACGGTGGGCCCTGATCGGAATCTTCACCTTCGCGGCGATCATCACGCCCAGCCAAGACCCGTTCTCCCTATTGTTCATGGCCGTGCCCATGTACGTCTTCTACGAAATGGCGATCGTGATCGGGCGGGTGATGAAGAAGTGAGCCCGAAGACGCGTTACCAGGCGCCCCGGCGGCGGGACCGGGCCGAGGTCTTCAAGGCGGTCGGGGCGGTCGCCGTCGTGGTGGTCGTCACGACCGCGACGGTGTGGCTGTTGCGGCCGGGTCCGAGCGACCGTTTCGACGGGGGCGGGGGCGGGTTGTTCAACCGCCAGCCGCGCGCCAGTTGGCTGGTTGCGCTCACAGTGGGCGCGCTGGTGGTGTTCGTCTGGTATGCCCTCACGCGCGTACGGCGCCGCCGAAACCTGGTGCTCGTCGTCGGCTGCGTCGGCATCCTCGGCGTCGCGGTCCTGGCCGGCACCCTGTGGCCGGACGGCTTGCTCCACACCTACATCGGCATCCCCGACGAGTCCGACTTCGACGACCTCACTCCGACGACGTTGGCGCCGACCGGCGAGACGATCACGGTCCCGGGCGTCGACATCACCATCCCGGCGACCGACACGACCGCGACCCCGACCGAGACCACACCGACCGAGCCCGCGCCCACCGAAACCCCGTCGACCGGGAGCCCGTAACTGAACGACACGCGGCACGCGTTCGAGGCCGCCCGGCCGTTTCCCCTCGACCCGTTCCAAGTTCGCGCCCTCGACGCCCTCGACGCGGGCCGGTCGGTGCTCGTCGCCGCCCCCACCGGCTCGGGCAAGACCCTCGTCGCCGAGTACGCGATCACCCGCGCCTTGGCCGCCGGGGGCAAGACCTTCTACACGACGCCGCTCAAGGCGCTGTCGAACCAGAAGTACGGCGATCTCGTGCGCGCCCACGGCGCCACCAAGGTCGGGTTGCTGACCGGTGACAACGCGATCAACGGCGACGCGCCCATCGTGGTCATGACCACCGAAGTGCTGCGCAACATGATCTACGCCGCGTCACCGACGCTTTCGGGGCTGCGCTACGTCGTCCTCGACGAGGTCCACTACCTCCAGGACCGGTACCGGGGCGCGGTGTGGGAAGAGGTGATCATCCATCTCCCGGCCGAGATCGACATCGTCGCCCTCTCGGCCACCGTGTCGAACGCCGAGGAAGTCGCGTCGTGGATCCAGACGGTGCGGGGCGAGACCGAAGCGGTCATCGAGGAACGCCGGCCGGTCGACCTCGTGCACTTGTACATGGTGGGCGACCGGTCGTCGGACCGCATGCACCTGTTGCCGACGTTCACCGACACGGCGGGGGAGATGCACCCCAACCCCGAGGCAACGCGCCTCGACGCCCGCAACGTCCCGGCCCGGCCCGGCAGGCCGGTCGCCGCCCGAAGCTCTACACACCCTGGCGCGCCGAAGTCGTCGAACGCCTCGCCGACGAGCAGATGCTCCCCGCCATCGCGTTCGTGTTCAGCCGTAACGGCTGCGACCAGGCCGTCGACCAGTGCGTCGCCGCCGGGCTGCGCCTCACGACCGCGGCCGAACGTTCGGAGTTGCGCAAGATCGCCGAGGCGCACACGGCCGCGCTCTCCGACGACGACCTCGACATCCTCGGCTACGACTCGTGGATCATCGGGATGGAGGCCGGGTTCGCCGCGCACCACGCGGGCCTCGTGCCCCCGATGAAGGAAGCGGTCGAAGAGGCGTTCGCGACCGGGTTGCTCAAAGTCGTGTTCGCCACCGAGACGCTTTCGCTCGGTATCAACATGCCGGCGCGTACGGTGGTGATCGAGAAGCTCTCGAAGTTCACGGGCGAGCACCACGAGTTCCTCACCGCGGGCGAGTACACCCAACTCGCAGGCCGGGCCGGCCGCCGCGGCATCGACGACCTTGGATACGTCGTCGTGCTCTGGAACCCGTTCGTGACGTTCGAGCAGGTCGCGAGCTTGGCGTCGCGCCGTACGTACGCGCTGACGTCGTCGTTCCGGCCGACGTACAACATGGCCGCCAACCTCGTGCGCCGGTACCCGCCCGAACAGGCCCGGCACCTGCTCAACCTGTCGTTCGCGCAGTTCCACGCCGACCGCGATGTCGTCACCCTCGAACGCCAGCTCGAACGCACCCGCGCCCAGCTCGCCAAGGCGCGCGACGCCGCGGCCCTCCCAGCCGGCGACGTGCACGAGTACCGCCGGATCCTCGCCGACCTCGACGCCGCCCGCCGCGATGAGGCGCAGGCGCGGGGCGCCCACTTCGAGGCACTGAAGCCGGGCGACGTCGTGCTGGTGCCACGACGCGGCGGCAAGGTCGTGGTCCTGCGCCAGGAGCGGGGGCGCGGCGCTCACCGCGTGCTCGTGCTCACCCAGTCGCGCGACGTCGTGCGCCTCGGCCCGTCCGACTTCCGCGGCCCCGTGCGCAGGATCGCCCACCTGCCGTTGCCGCGCCCGTTCGCGCCCCGCAGCCAGGAGTTCCAGCGCACGGTGGTCGAGCAGCTCCGCCAATTGGTCGTGGCCGAGGACGACACCGAGACGCCGGCCGAGCGGGTCCAGCTGCTCGAACGGCAGCGCACCGAGCACCCGGTCCACACCGCGCCGGGCCGCGAGACCGCGCTGCGGGCTGCGATGCAGGCCGACCGGTTCGAGCGCGAAGTCGCGCGCCTCGAACGGCGCTCCGCGAGTCGCAACGAAAGCCTCGCCCGCCAGTTCGACAAGGTGCTCGGCGTCCTCGAAGCGTGGGGGTACATCGAAGGCTGGGGGCTCAGCCCGGCGGGGGAGTTGCTCGCCCGCCTCAACACCGAAGGCGACCTCGTGCTCGCCGAGGTCGTGCGTGAGGGCCTGCTCGACGGTGTCGACGCGCCCGACCTCGCCGCGCTCGTGTCGTGCTTCACGTACCAGCGGCGCGGTCCCGACGGCAACGAGCCGATGCCGCCCCGCCGGTGGCCGGGCCGCAAGGTCGTCGCCCGGGCCCGCGCCATGGAGCGCGTCTGGCGCGACCTCAACCTGGCCGAGCGCGACGAACGCCTCCCCGAGACCCGCCGCCTCGACCCGGGCTTCACCGCCGCCATCCACGCCTGGGCCATGGGCGACGAGCTGGCCGACGTGCTCGAAGACGAGGAGATGACCGGCGGCGACTTCGTCCGCAACGTGAAGCAGACCATCGACCTGCTGCGCCAGGTCGCCGACGTCGCCCCCGACCCCGTCACCTCCGCCACCGCCCGCGCCGCGGCCGACGCCTGCCTCCGCGGCGTCATCGCCGCGTCGAGCGCCGTGACCGTGACTGCGTAACCACGCGTGGGGATCAGGAAGGGCGAGCCGTGGGGCGACCCGGTGTCGGGTCCGCCCGATCGTGAGGTGAGCGGGTCCGACCTCGACCTCGCCGCCGCCGTCGCGGCCGCGCCCGGTGCGCTGCTGCGCTTCCGCCCCGACGCCACATCCGATCTCGGCCCGGCAGTCGGGCTCGCTCCGTCACCATCGGGTCAGCCCGACCATGACGAGACGACCGAGCTGACCATGGACGCCCTCGCCCTCGCAGAGCACGGCCTCGCCGTCAACGCCGTCGTCCTCGGCGTCGGCCCGGACCGCCTCGGACGCTTCACCCGCGCGTCCGAGATGCGCGTGACCGTCGACGGTCGGATGTGGTTCGCCGAACGCGCGACGACATTCGTGTGCGCGACCGGCCAGTTCTTACGGGGCTGCGACCTCGTACCCCGGGGTCATCCGGGCGACGGACGGGCCGAAGTCCAGGCCTACCTCCTGGCACCGGGGGAACGCCGGGCCATGCGCGCCCGGCTCCCGGGCGGAGGGCACGTTCCGCACCCCCGGATCCGCCAGGGCAGCGGGCGCCGCATCGAACTCACCGCGGCCGCCCCAATGCCCCTGGAAGTCGACGGCGAGGCCCGAGGGCACGTGACCGGGCTCGTCGTCGAGGTCGTCCCCGGCGCCTACCGGCTCCTCGTCTGAACATCCCGTTTTGGCGCAAGATTGCAACAACAGCATCCGCGGGCCGCGCCGGGGGGCACCGGTACCATCGCAAGCCCCATGCTGTACGCGCCGGAGACGTTCACCGAGGTCGAAGCCGCCACGATGCGGCCGTATTTCACGAACCTCGACGGACCCGTCTTCGCGCTGACGAACCTCCCCGAAGTCGTGAAAGGCGCGCTGTTCGCGCGCTACTCGCGTTCGGAGAAGAGTCTCCGCCGCCTGTTCCTCGACGAATTCGTCGGCGACCTCGACCTCACCGGCGACCTCACCGTCGACGCGACCGTCGGCCTGAAACGCGCCGAAGAACTCTACGACCGCGTCTTCAACGAATACGGCGACGACTCCGTCGCTCAACTCGGCGGCGTGCACCTCGCCTGCGAACAGGCATCGAACCTGCTCACGAAGGTTCTCGAGTGGGGCCGGCTCATGGCCTACCTCGAACAGTCGACGCGCTACATCCCGTACGACTCACGCCTCAACGGCCGGTACCGCTACCTTCGGCCGCCCGCGATCTGCGAGTCGAACGTGGGCGCGCGCTACGTCGCCGACCTCGACGCCCTGTTCGACACGTACAGCGCGATGTTGCCCGCGATGATGGACTGGGCGCGCGAGCGCTACCCGAAAGACGCCGGCGACTCCGACTTCGTCTACAAGCAGACGATCAAGGCCAAAGCCTGCGACGCGGTCCGCGGCATCCTCCCCGCCGCCACCCTCTCCAACGTCGGCATCTACGGCACCGGCCAGGGCTACGAAGCGCTGCTGCTCCGCATGCGCGCCCACCCCCTGCCCGAAGCTCGCTCCTACGCGGAGCTGATGCTCCACGAACTGCGCAAGGTCATCCCGTCGTTCCTCGTCCGCGTCGACCGACCCGACCGCGGCGGCGCCTGGTCCGCGTACTTCACCCGCACCCACGACGACACCGCCGCCCTCGTCGACCGTCTCTTCGGAGGCGAACCCACTGAGCCGGTCGACGAAGTGACCCTCACCGACTGGGACCCCGACGGCGAAGACAAAGTGCTCGCCGCCATCTGCTACCCCCACGCACAGGTACCCGACCACCAGCTCATGGCCCGGGTCCGCGCCCTCGCCGCCGAGGAACGCGTCGCACTCATGCGCGCCTACGTCGGCGACCGCGTCAACCGCCGCCACAAGCCCGGACGCGCCTTCGAACGCACCGGCTACCGCTTCGACGTGCTCGGCGACTACGGCGCCTTCCGCGACCTGCAACGCCACCGCATGCTCACCATCGAGTGGCAGACACTCTCACCGCACCACGGCTACGACGTCCCCGAAGCCGTCGCCGAGGCCGGATGCGCCGACCGCTTCGACGACGCCCTCGAACGCTCCGCCAACCTCCACGACGCGCTCGCCGACCGGTTCCCCGTCGAAGCGCCGTACGCCGTCTCGCTCGCATACCGCATGCGCTACGCGATGCAGATGAACGCACGCGAAGCAATGCACCTCTGCGAACTCCGATCGTCGCCCCAGGGCCATCCGACCTACCGGACCGTCGCGCAGGCAATGCACCGACTCATCGCGGAGCGCGCGGGACACCGCGCCATCGCCGCCGCAATGGAACACGTCGATCACGCAACGTACGAACTGGAACGACTCTCCGCAGAACGCGCGGCCGAAGCGCGACGCGCCGCACGCGGCTGAAAAAAAGTCGCGCACGCGTGACCAGGGCCGACGCGCGAGCGTGCTGGTCAAGGCACCGCGCCGCCTACGCGTTCGGCTTGACACCGTTCCCGTTCTGAGGCGAAATACCCGACGCCCCAACCGAACGGCAGCGTGCTGCGCCCGGACGGAAAGGGTGTGTCGCGAACAACGGGGGACGGGCGGCGCTCCAGGAGACCGGTAGAGAACGTTGCGATAACCCGCCACTCGGTTGGCCGGGCTACTCAGCGGCCCCATCGGTGTTCGGAGCCCGCCAGTTCTCTTGTTTCTTTGCTCCGGGCTTGCTTCCTCGGCGCCTGCGGCGCGATTGGAGACTGCGCCCTCCGCGGGCAGGCTCCTGCGCTCTCGCTCCGCTGGCGCTCCGCCCTCGCTCCGGCGCCGCCATCTTGCGCGGCCTTCTCACGTTGCTCTGTCCCTGCCGTCGCCTCACGGCCGCCCCCGCCCTCCTGGCGCAAAGGGGGGTCTGCTTGTGCATATACTCCGCGGCCCTTACCCCTCTCCACCAGCATTCAGGTACCCCCTCATTGAGGCACGCAGTATGAGTGACGACGACATCGACGACGACGACATCGACGACGACGACCTCGACGAGGACGCGATCGAGGGCGACATCGACGCGGACATCGATGACGACGACGAGATCCTTGACGAGGACCTCGACGAGGAAGTCGAAGAGCTCGACGACGTTCCGCTCGTCGTCGACGACGACGATGACGACGAAAAGGTCGTCGCCGCGGTCGTGGAGACCGACGACGACGAAGACGAGGTCGTAGACCTCGACGAAGAGCTGCATCCCGACGACGTCGAAGAAGCACTCGACGTGGTGTTGCGCGAACGCACGGCCGCCGCGGGGTTGGACGACGAAGAGGAAGACGACGAACCCGACGACCGGGGCGACGGCAGCACCAAGATCGTGCCCCGCCGGCCCGACGAGTTCCTGTGTTCGAGTTGCTTCCTCGTGCTGCCCAGGCACCAGCTCGCTGACGAAAAGCGCATGCTCTGCCGCGATTGCGCGTGAAGTTCAATCCGACGCTCGTTGCTCCATGGATCGGAGCGGCGGCCTCGGGTCTCCTTCTCGGTGCGGCACGACCTCCACTCGACCTCGGCCCCCTGGCGCTCGTCGCGCTCGTACCGCTCTTCGTCGCCTGGCGGGGAGCCGGACCGAAACGCGCCGCCGCGCTCGCATTCGTCGCGGGCGTCGCGTACTACGCGTTCCTCGCCGCGTGGACATGGTTCTTCGGTGCCATCGCCATTGTCCCGCTCGTCGCAGCGCTCGCGGCGTACTGGGCGGCGGCGGGCGCAGTCGTCGGTGCATTCGCAACCCGCGGCTTGCGCAGCCCGTGGCTCACCGCCGCGATCTGGGTGCTCTTCGAAGCGCTCCTCTCCCGGTTCCCGCTCGGCGGATTCTCGTGGGGAGAGGTCGGCTACGCACTGCACGACGTCGCGCTCGCTCGCGACGTCGCCGGCATCGGCGGCGTGCCGCTCGTGTCGTACTTCGTCGTCGCGGGCAGCGCGTTCCTCGCCGACCTCGTGGTCCGGCCCGCAGCCGGCGCGGCCCTGCGCGCGCTGGCCGGGTTGTTGGCGCTCACCGCGGCTGCCGCGCTCGCCCCGGTCGTGCAAGCCGACGTCGAACCCGACGGAGTGCTACGCGTCGCCGTGCTCCAGGGCAACGATAAGAACCGCGACCTCACCGCGACGGAGAAGGCGCAGCGCTACCTGCCGAACAGCCACTTCGGGCTGGCCGCCGACGTCGAGGACCCGGTCGACCTCATCATCTTCCCCGAATCGAGCATGGACGAAGACCCGCGCACCGACGCTGCGCTGGGGGAGCGCCTCGCCCGCGTCGCGAAGGACCACGACTCGTGGGTGCTGGCGAACGCCGTCGCCGACGCGCCCGAGAACCCGACCGAGAACGCGGTCAACCTGAACGTGCTGTTCGGTCCCGACGGCGACGTCGAAGGCGTCTACGCCAAGCGGCACCTGGTGCCGTTCGGCGAACGCGTCCCGTTCAGCAATCTCACGCGCGGCATCATCCCGATCCTCGACGACGAAGTGCCGCGCGACTTCATCCCGGGCGACGAGCCCGGCATCTTCGACATCGCCGGCGTCGAGGTCGCGACCGTCATCTGCTTCGAGTCCGCGTTCGGGTACGAGATCCGGCCACTCGTCGAGGACGGCGCCGAAGTCATCGTCGTCTCGACCAACAACCGCTCGTACCGGCGTTCGGCGAACTCGGCCCAGCACGTCGCCATCGGGCAGATGCGAGCCGCCGAGACGGCCCGGCCGGTCGTACAGGCGGCGATTTCGGGCATCTCCGCGTTCATCGACGCCGACGGCGACGTGACCGCCGAGACCGAACTGTTCGATCGGACGGTGCTCGAAGGGACCGTCGTGGCCTACACCGGCGAGACGCTGTACGTCCGCTTCGGCGACTGGATCGTCTGGGTGGCGCTGGCGACCGTGTTCGGTTGCATCATCACGGTCGCCGTTCGGCGGCGCCGCCGCCAATCCGTAGAATCCGGCCCTACGGTCGATCCGAAGCACGAGGACCTCGATCGTCTCTTGCAACTGTCACTGGGAGACCAGCCGTGAACACACCACCGTTCGAGCGGGCCGTCGACCTCGTGTTCTACGCGCCGATCGGGCTCGGCCTCACCGTCGTCGAGAACGGGCCCGTGATGCTCGAAGGATTCATCGCGCGGGGTCGAGCCGAGATAGACCGCCGCTACGAGGACGCGACGCGCCATGTGACCACGGCCCGCAGCCACGGCGAAGTTGCGCTCGCGTTCGGACTGCCCAAGCTCCGGGGACGCGTCCAGCGTCGCCTCGAAGACATCCTCGACCGAGGCAACGGACCGGCACCTGCATCGACTCCCGAACCCGCGCCGCCGGCCGCTCCTGCGCCGGAGCCGGTCGCGTCACCGCCGTTCGAGCCGTACGTCGCGACGATCCGGGGAGTGCCGGCCGCGCCCACAAACGGCGCGGCGACCGCGTCGCTCCCGATACCGGGCTACGACGAACTCTCCGCGTCGCAGGTCGTCGAGCGGCTCCTCGGCCTCGGACGCGACGAACTCGAAGCCGTGCGCGAGTACGAAGCAACCCATCGCAACCGGCGCACCATCCTGGGCAAGATCGAGCAGCTCGCGAGCTGACGGTCGACGATATGGAAAACGCGCGCGCGGCGACCCCGGCCGACATTCCCCGGATCGTCGAACTGGCGCACGCATTGCGGTCCGAACTGCGCGACATGCGCGGCGGCGGCCTGTGGGAAACGCGCGAAGCCCGCCTCCGACCCGATCCGGACTCGATCGGGTCGTTCCTCACCCGCGCCGACGCGTATGTTTCGGTCGGCACCATCGACGACGTCGTGATCGGGTACGGCACCGTCGACGTCGAGGCCCTGGAGGACGGCACGCGGTTGGGTGTCATCGGCGACCTCTTCGTCGAGGACGGTGCCCGCGCCGTGGGTGTCGGAGAGGCGATTGCGCTCGCGCTGGTCGCGTTCTGTACCGACGCCGGGTGCGTCGGGGTCGACGCGTTTGCCCTGCCTGGGCACCGTACGGCGAAGAATTTCTTCGAGCGTTCGGGCTTCACCGCCCGGGCGCTGCTCATGCACAAGCGGCTGTGAGCGGGCGGTCCCAAACTCGGTAGCGTGCGGGTCGTGACGACCACGGACATGACCGCGCAGGACATCGTGTGGGACCTCGACCCACTCCTTCCCGAGCCGGGCGACAGCGGTGTCAACGCGCTCCTCGACCGCGCCGACGCACTCACCGAGGAGCTGGCCCGGGCCCGCGACCGGGTCGCCGGCTTCGACGTCGACGAACTCGTGCAGTTCATGCAGACCCTGGCCGAGCTGCACGACGCTGTGGGGCGTGCGGGAAGCTTCGCCGGCCTCCACTTCAGCGCCGACACGACCGACCCCGCGCGCGGGGCGCTCATGCAGCGGGTCGAGGAACGTTCGACTGCGATCGCGACGCGGCTGCTGTTCTTCGAGCTCGAATGGGCCGAGGTCCCCGACGAGCGCGTCGAAGCACTCCTGGCCGACGACCGGATCGCGTTCGCCGCCCACAACCTGCGCGCCGCCCGCCGGTATCGGCCCCACCTGTTGAGCGAACCCGAAGAAGTGGTACTCGCCGAGAAGACGGTGACGGGTGCGAGCGCGTGGCAGCGGCTGTTCGAGGAACAGGTGTCGACGATCACGGTCGAGCTCGACGGGCAGACGGTTCCGCTCGAGGCCGGGCTGTCGCACCTGCACTCACCCGACCGGGCGGTACGCGCCGTGGCCGCGCAGGCCGTCACCGAAGGCCTGCAGCCCGGCTTGCGTACGCGCGCGTACGTGCTGAACACATTGCTCGCCGACAAGTCGGTCGACGACCGGCTCCGCCACTACGACTCGTGGATCGCGAGTCGCAACCTCTCGAACGAGGCCAGCGACGAATCGGTACAGGCGCTCGTCGAAGCGGTCGTCGGGCGCAACACGATCCCGCAACGCTGGTACGCGCTCAAGGCAAAGTTGCTCGGCCTCGACCGGCTCGCCGACTACGACCGCCTCGCTTCGGTCGCCGACACCGAGTCGGAGATCGGGTGGGACGAAGCATCCGAACTCGTGCTCGACGCGTACTCGACGCGTACGCGTCGTTTTCGGGCGAGCTGGCCGACACCGTGCAACTGTTCTTCGACGGCGGTTGGATCGACGCGCCGGCGCGGCCGGGTAAACGTCCCGGCGCGTTCTGCGCGTACACCGTCCCGTCGCACCACCCGTACCTGCTGCTCAACTGGACGGCGCAACGGCGCGACGTGCTCACGCTCGCCCACGAACTCGGCCACGGCCTCCACGCGTACCTCGCACGCGGGCAAGGCGTGTTCCACCAGGGCACGCCGCTCACCCTCGCGGAAACCGCGTCGGTGTTCGGTGAGACCGTCACGTTCGGGCGGCTGTTGAGCGTCATCGACGAGCCGGCCGAGCGGCTCGCACTCCTTGCGTCGAACCTCGAAGACCAGATCGCAACTGTGTTCCGCCAGACCGCGATGAACCGGTTCGAACACGAGATCCACACCGCGCGGCGAGTGCACGGTGAGCTGTCGATCGAACAGATCAGCGACTTCTGGGCGGCGACCCAGCGCGACATGCTCGGCGACTCGGTCGAGATCACCGACGGCTACCGCTCCTGGTGGTCGTACATCCCGCACTTCATCGGTACCCCCGGGTACGTGTACGCGTACGCGTACGGGCAGTTGCTCGCACTGTCGGTGTACGCGCGCTACGAGGAGGAGGGCGAGGACTTCGTGCCCCGCTATCTCGACCTGCTGCGCGCGGGCGGGTCGATGCCGCCCGAGGAGTTGGGAAAGATCGTTGGCGTCGACCTCACCGACCCGGGGTTCTGGGACCGCGGGCTCGACATCATCGAACGTCGCCTCGACGAGACCGTCGCCGCGGCCGAAGCTTCCGGCAGGCTCCAATGACGTACCGCGTCATTCAATGGTCTACCGGCAATGTGGGGAAGCATTCGTTGCGGCTGATTACGCAGCACCCGGAGCTGGAGCTGGTGGGGTTGTGGGTGCATGGCGCCGACAAGGTCGGGCGCGACGCGGGGGAGTTGTGCGGCATCGGGCCGACCGGTGTGAAGGCGACGAACGACATCGACGCGCTCCTTGCCCTCGACGCCGACTGCGTCTGCTACACGGCGACGGCCGACATGCGTCCGACCGAGGCGATCGCCGACATGGCGCGCATCCTCGAGTCGGGGAAGAACGTCGTGTCGAGTTCGGTGGTGGCGCTGGTGTACCCGCCCCATGTCGACCCGGGTATGCGGGCGCCGCTGGAGCGGGCGTGCGCGGAGGCGCAGGTGTCGTGCTTCACGTCGGGTATCGACCCCGGCTGGGCCAACGACCTGTTGCCGCTCGTGCTGACCGGCTCGTCCGAGTACGTCGAAGAGCTGCGCGTGATGGAGATCGTCAACTACGCGACGTACGCGCAGCCGACGGTGCTGTTCGACACGATGGGGTTCGGCCAGGCCCTCGACGCCAAGCCGCTGCTGCTCATCCCGGGTGTGCTGTCGTTCGCGTGGGGCGGCGTCGTGAAGGTGCTCGGCGCCGGTCTCGGCATCGAGATCGACGAACTCCGCGAGGTCCACGAACGCAAGCCCGCGCCCGAGAAGATCGACCTCGGGTTTGGTGTCGTCGAAGAGGGCACGACGGCGGCCATGCGGTTCGAGGTGCAGGGCTACGTCAACGGTACGCAGCGCGTCGTGCTCGAACACGTCACCCGCCTCGACGACTCGCTCGCACCCGAATGGCCGCAGCCCGCGGGGCACAGCGGCTACCGCGTGATCGTGACGGGCAACCCGAGCTACACGCTCGACGTGCAGATGATGGGCGACGACGGCGACCACAACACCGCCGGCCTCGTCGGCACTGCGGGCCGGATCGTGAACGCGATCCCCGCCGTGTGCCAGGCCGAGCCGGGCCTGCTCTCCGTTCTCGACCTCCCGCTTATCGGGGGACCGGGCTTCATCGGCAAGCCGTAGCCCGCGACTACGTCGCAAATCCACCCATCCGTCGCCCAAGGCGCGCAAACTGTCACCGTGACGAAACTGCGCGAGCAATGCGGCTGGTGCGGCCGTCCGTTCGTACGCTCCGAAGGCCCCGGCCGCCCGAGAAGGTTCTGCCGCCAAAGCTGCCGCCAACGCGACTATGAGAGCCGCTCGCGGGCGGCTGAACTCGGCCTGAACGAAGGCGAACTGGTCGTCACACGCGAGCAGTTGCACGGCCTGAAGGACCGCCTGTACGTCTTGGCCTGCGCCGTGGAAGACGCCGAACGCGAGCGCGAAGACAACCCGAAACGGGCGTACGAATGGCTGTTGGCGGCCGCAAGAACGGCAACGGCCGAGCCCTGAGACCGTCCCCGCCGGGGCCAGGAGGCGGCCGCCCGGGCACTACCAGGGCCGTCGCCCGGGCGTTGCCGCAGCTGCAGCAGGGCATTATCGGCGAAGCCCCAAGGCGAGCACAGCGAGCCCTCCCCCGTACCGCCGATAATGCCGGTTATGTTAAGTTGCGCTTTTCGCGTTGCGGTCCCGGGCGTGGGGAGGGCACCGGGCTCTAGCCTCCGGCCCGATGACTCCTGAGGAACTGTGTGAGGTGGAGGCGATCAAGCGCCTCAAATATGCGTACGCCCGGTGCCTGGATCTGAAGCGCTGGGACGACCTCGGTGCGCTGTTCACGGACGACGCCGTGGCGGCCTACAGCGGCGGCGGCTACACGTTCGAGGGCCGTGACGCGATCCTCGATTTCCTGCGCCGTTCGATGGGCGCGGAGACGTTCCACTCGAGCCACACGATGCACCATCCCGAGATCGATCTGACCGGCCCGACGACGGCGACGGGTATCTGGGCGCTGAACGACACGGTGATCGAGACCAACTGGAACATCACGATCCGGGGCGCCTCGTTCTATGACGACGAGTACGTGAAGCAGGCCGGGTACTGGCGGATCAAGCGCACGAGCTACCGCCGCGTCTTCGAGGAGCTCCAGCCCCGGGGCAACGTGGAGGGCCTCCAGCTCACGGCCTCCTGGTGGGCCACCGACGGCCGCAGCTCGCTGCCGGCGGGATGACCACCGCCGCCTGGCAGAAAGGTCGCGTCGAGAGCGGCGGCGAGGAGATCTACTTCGAGGTGTTCGGCGCCGGCGACGGGGCCGAGACGGTGATGCTGACGCACGGGGCGGGCGGCAACCATGCCGTGTGGTTCCAGCAGCTCCCGCTCCTGACGGACGCCGGCTACCGGGTGGTCACGTGGGACACGCGCGGGTTCGGCAACTCGACCTTTCGCAGCGGTGTGCACGGTACCGACGCGGCCGTGGCCGATATGCGGGCCGTGCTCGACGCGACCGGTACCGAGCGCGTGCACCTCGTCGGCCAGTCGATGGGCGGCTGGTGGGTCGTCGCGTTCACCCTGGCGGAACGAGAACGCGTTCTCTCGTTGACGCTGTGCAATACCGTCGGCGGGCTCTGGACCGATGCGCTCGACGCGCATTTCCGCAGCCAGAAGGTCGCGATCGACGATGTGATCGGCCGGCATCCGGCGCTCGGCCCGAACACCGATCCGGCGCGCGCGTTCCTGTACGAAGAATTGAACACGTTCCATTCGCCGCCGATGGCCGACGTCATCGTCGCGCTCGTCACGACGCGCGTCGCGCACGCCGATCTCGACGCGTGCAATGTGCCGACGTTGGTGATCACCGGATCAGAAGACGCGTTGTTCCCGGCGCAGCTCACGCTCGACACGGCGCGGCGCCTTCGTGACGCGCAGACGGTCGAGATCGCGGGCGCGGGTCACTCCGCCTACTTCGAAGATCCCGATAGCTTCACCACTGCCCTCCTCTCCTTCCTCCGGGGGATTTCGTCACAGTGACGCAACTCATCGATTCCGAGACGCTCGATGCGTACCGGTGCGACGGCTACGTCGTCATAGCCGGGCTGCTCACCGAAGACGAACTCGACTCCTACGAACCCGAGGTCACCGCCGCCGTCGCGCGCCGCACCGCCGGCGACACGCGAACGCTCGCGGAACGGAGCCCGTACGAGCAGTCGTTCTTCCAGTGCATGAACCTGTGGGAGGACTGCCCGAGCGTGCGCCCGCTCACATTCCACCCGCGCGTCGGGCAGGCCGCGGCCGAGCTCCTCGGCGTCGACGGCGTGCGCCTGTGGCACGACCAGGCGCTGTACAAGGCCGCGGGCGGGCGCGAGACCGACCCGCACCAGGACCAGCCGTACTGGCCGATCACCGAGACCGACACGATCACCGCGTGGATCCCGTTCGCCGGTTCGACGCTCGCGAACGGCGCGATGGCGTATCTGCCCGGTTCGCATCTCGTCGGCGTGCGCAAGTTCGTGAACATCTTCCAGGCCGACGACGCCGGCGTGCTCATGGACGAGCCCGAGATCAAGGCGATCGAGCCGGTGTGGGTCGAGGTGCCACGCGGCAGCGTCGCGTTCCACAACGGGCTCACGGTGCACATGGCCAAGCCGAACACGACGGCAACCGATCGCGCCGTGCACACGATCATCTACCTCGCCGACGGCTGCACGCGCCGCAACACCCAGTGGCACCCGTCGGTCGACCGCGACGCGATCGAAGTCGGCGCGCCGATCCGAGGTGCGTGCACGCCGATGATCTGGCCGCGACCGGAGGGCGCCCTGCCCTCCCCTCCCCCGCCGCTACCCGCCGCGCTGAAGTCGGTGATGACGCCGGGCGTCATGCCCGTCGAGTAACCCTCAGAGCGCGAGCGTGATGGTCGTGCCGGTGTCGATCGACTCGTGCGCCGCCGCACCCATCGCGACCGACCACAGCCCGTCGGCAACGGTGACCTCAGGCGGTGCGCCCGACTCGACCGCGGCGACGAACGCGAGCAGCTCGAGGTACGACGCGCCGTGGTGGAAGCCCTCGTAGTTGACGCGCTCGTCGAACGACGCGTCGATTTCGTCGCGCGTCGCCGACCCGCGTACGCCGACGTGCACGGTGCCCTCGGTGACGAACGCTTCGATCTTGCCCGCGTCGCCGACCGCGACGAGTTCCTGCTCGTTGCGCGAGTTCTCGGCGAACATGCACAGGTCGAGGCAGCCGCGCACGCCGTTGGCGAAGTCGACGACGACGAACGCGTGGTCGAGGATGTCGGGCGTCTCGCCGTCGTAGACCTCGTCGAGGTGGTTCACCGACTGCCCGCCCGTCGCGAACACCCGCACCGGGTCGGCGCGCGCGGCGAGGCGCATCAGGTCGAAGAAATGACAGCACTTCTCGACCAGTGTTCCGCCCGTGTACCGGTTGAAGCGGTTCCAGTTCCCCACCTTGGGCAGGAACGGGAACCGGTGTTCGCGCACGAAGATCGTCTGCAACGTTCCGGCCGCGTGGAGTTCAGCCAGAAACCGGGCGACGGGCGGCATGTACCGGTATTCGAGCCCGACCCACACCAGGCCCGGCCGCGTCGCAGCCGCGTCGGCAACGCGTTGGCAGTCGACGACGGTGGTGCACAACGGCTTCTCGACGAGCACCGCGAGGTCGGGCCGCATGTCGAACAACTCGGCCAGCACCGGCGCGTGCGTGTGGTTGGGCGACGCGATAATCACCGCGTCGAGTTCCGCAACCGCGAACAGCTCACGGTGGTCCGTGAGCACCGCGGCGCCGTGTTCCTCGCCCAGCGCGAGTTCGGCCCACGCCCGCGAGTCGGCATCGGGGTCGGCGACCGCGATGATCTCGGCATCGGGCAACGCCTGAAGATTGCGCAGGTGCTCGCACCCCATCATCCCCGTGCCCACGACCCCGAACCGCATCAGGTCACCGGCGGTTTGGACGACACCTTGTAGACGAGCGTGGCCGTCGCGGCGAGCGCGCCCGCGCCGCTGCGGACCTCGGCGTCGCAGAACACGATCTGCCGTCCCCGTTGCGCGACCCAGCCCTCCCCCACGATGTCGTCGTCGACGATCGGTGCAAGAAATCGCAGCTGGATGTCGACGGTGAACAGTTGCCGGGGCTCGTCGTACCCGGTGCCGACCGCGGGTACGACGACGGTGTCGACCATCGACGCGATGACGCCGCCGTGGACGACGCCCGCGGGCTGGCGGAACTCGGGACGGAACGCCAGCCGCATCCGCGCGTAATCCTGGCGGATCTCTTCGACATCGATGCCGAGGAACTTCGGATACCAGACGGTGTCCCACGCTCCGAACTTCGACCAGCGCTCGAGCCGTTCCGGCGGCAGCGGCGGGAAGGAATCGGCGCGGTTCACCATCGGGTTGACCCTACCGGGACAGCGCGGCGACGATCGGCGCCATCGCGTCGAGCGCGGGCTCGAACACCGTGAAGTACGAGATACCCCATCGCTCCCGGTGCGGAAGTCGTTGTTGCCCGGGCCGTTTCGGCCAGCTCGCGCGCCGGCCGGAGCGTCCGCAGCGACACCCCGAACCGGACGTCACGCACGCCTCTACGCTACGCCGATGCCCGAGTGGTCGAACTGGTCCGGCAGCGTGCGCGCGACGCCCGTGCGCGTGGAAGCTCCGCGCACCGAAGCCGAGGTGCAGGACCTCGTGCGCCGGGCGGCGGCCGACGGCCTCGCGGTGCGCCCCGCCGGAACGCGGCACTCGTTCGTTCCGCTCTGCGCGACCGACGATGTCGCGGTCGACCTCTACAACCTCACGGGCGTCGAGGGGATCGACGGCGACATCGCGACGATCGCGGGCGGCACGCGCATCGCCGACATCGGCGAGGCACTCCGCGCCGCCGGCCTCTCGCTGCACAACCAAGGTGACATCGACGTACAGACCGTCACCGGCGCCATCGGCACCGGCACCCACGGCACCGGCCCGACGCTCGGGAACCTGCCCAGCGCCGTATGCGGGCTCCGCGTCGTCACGGCCGACGGCGAACTCGTCGAGTGCTCGCCCAGCACCGAGTCGGACCTGTTCGACGCCGCCCGCCTCTCGCTCGGCGCACTCGGCATCATCAGCGCCGTCTCGTTCCGGTGCCTCCCCGCGTACAACCTGCACGAGCGCATCTGGTTCGAAGGCCCCGACGAGAGCCTCGCAGCCATCCCCGAACGCGTGGCCGCGACCCGCCACTACGAGTTCTTCTGGCATCCGGCGCGCGACCTGTTCGAGCACAAGACGCTCGCGATCACCGCCGCCGAACCCGACCCGCTCCCCGACCGCAAGCGCGAGTACGTCGACCACAGCCACCGCGTGTTTCCCAGCGTGCGCGAGGCCAAGTTCAACGAGATGGAGTACTCGGTCCCCGCCGACGCGGGCGTCGAATGCTTCACCGAGATCCGCTCGCTCATGCAGGACCGCTATCCCGACGTGCAGTGGCCGGTCGAGTACCGCACCCTCGCGGCTGACGCAGTGTGGCTCTCCCCCGCCCACGGCCGCCCGACCGTCACGATCTCGATCCATGAGGACGCGAGCCGCCCGTTCGACGCGCTCTTCGGCGACTGCGAAGCGGTATTTCGCGCGTACGAGGGTCGCCCGCACTGGGGCAAGGTCCACACCCGCACCGCCGCCGACCTCGCTCCCACCTACGAACGCTGGGACGATTTCTGGCGCACGCGCGCCGCGTTCGACCCCGAGGGCCGGTTCCTCAACGCACACCTGCGAACCCTGGGTGGCCTGTAGCTTCGCCCATTCTGGTCGCGCGTTTGTGTTTCCCACGACACATACGCGCGACCAGAAGCGGTTCGGCGCCGTGGACTTACCGCGCGAGAAAGCGCGTCTTCACGACGGTCGCGTCGAGCACCTTGCCCCGCACGTCGACTTGGAGCTCGGTGCCGAGCTCGATGTCGGGTGCGACGAACGCCAACGCGATCGCATGCCCGAGGGTCGGCGAGAAGTTGCCGCTCGTCACCGCACCGACCCGTTCGCCGCCCCGCAGGACGGCCGCACCCGCGCGTCCCGGTTGGCGACCGGCGAACGCGAGGCCACGCAGGCGCCGAGGAATACCGGCGTCGCGTTCCTTCTCGAGCGGCACCCGGCCCCGGAAGTCGCCCTTGTCCCACGCGACGACCCAACCCAACCCCGCCTGCAACGGCGTGATGCCCGCACCCAGCTCGTGGCCGTGCAGCGGCAAGCCTGCTTCGAGGCGCAACGTGTCACGCGCACCCAACCCCGCCGGCGCAATGCCTGCGGCCAGAAGCTGCTGCCACAACGTGGGCGCGGCGTGCGCCTCGACGTGGATCTCGACGCCGTCCTCGCCCGTGTAGCCGGTGCCGGCGACCACCCACTCGCCGACTTCGCGTACGTCGAAGCGCTCGACCGCCGCGGCTTCGGGACTGACCTGGGCGAGCCGCTCTCGCGCATGGGGCCCCTGCACCGCGAGCACGGCGCGTGTCGCCGTGATGTCGCCGAACCCGACCGCGGCATCAACGTGCACTACACCTTCACGCATCGCGTCCAGCAGCTCGGAGGTGTTCGACGCGTTCGGCATGACGAAGTAGCGATCGGCGCTGACCCACCAGACGATGATGTCGTCGACGACGTGGGCGTCGTCCGGATCGAGCAGGTGCGTGTACTGCGCTCGACCGGGCGTGATGCGCGTGAGGTCGTTCGTGAGGAGCCACTGGAGCATCGCGAACGCGTCACGGTCGGCGACTTCCACCGTGCCGAGGTGCGACACGTCGAACACGACTGCGTCGTCACGGCAACTGCGGTGCTCTTCGAGCACGCCCGAGTACTGGATCGGCATCTCCCACCCGCCGAACTCGACCATGCGCGCGCCGAGCGCACGGTGCGACGCGTCGAGCGGGCTCCGCCGCCGCGTCACGCGCTTTCGGCTTCGGCGCCGGGCGCGTCGACGGTCAGGTGCCGCTCGATGTCGAGTCGTAACGGCGGGCTGTCCCCACCGGCTTCGACGAGTTGCGAGGGCGGTTCGAGTCCGTACTTCACGAGCAGGTGAAGGTAGTCGCGCTGGTAGAGCACCCGGATATTCAGTTCCGGGTTCTGCTCCCGCAGCCGGCGCGCCTTGCGATTCTTCTTCGTCACCAGCTTCTGGTTGAGCGTGGTGATCTCGATGTAGAGGTCGTACGCCGGGAGGTAGAAGTCGGGCGTAAACGCCTGTGCGGGCTCGCCGTCGCGGGTCCACTCGAGGGTGAACGTCGTCGGTTCGTACTCCCACGCAATCGCGTAGAAGTCGAGAAGCTTGGCGAATTGCCGTTCCGAGTTGTGCGCGAAGCGCACTGCTTCGTAGGGAAGCGGCTCGTTCAGCATGGCTCCCTCACTCGCCGCGAGTGGCCTACGTCGCGACCGCGTGGCGGGTGTCGCCGCCGCCGTCGTCCGGCGCGAACAGCAGGAGCTGCGCGTCGAGATCCTTCACGACGGGGCCGAGCCGGACGAAGAGCACGCCCTGGCCTTCGCGCATGAGGTCGAACAGTTGGTCGTCGCTCTCGGCGAGCACCGTCTTCGCGTTGTCGATGACGAGGTGCGCGGCTGCGAGGTCGACACCCATCTGCGTGCGCAGGTACTCGATCACGCGGCGCACGGCTTGCAACGAGATGCCGGAGTCGAGGAGTCGCTTCACGACCTTCAACTCGACGAGGTCGCGGTACGAATACAACCGCTGCGTGCCGCTCCCCGCGGCATCGCACACCGAGGGCCGCACCAGATCGGTGCGCGCCCAGTAGTCGAGTTGCCGGTAGGTGATCCCGACGATCTTGCAGACCTGGGGTCCGCGGTACCCCTGCTCGCTCATCCCGCTCATCCCGCTCATCCCGCTCATGCCTCGCCTGGTCTGTCGCCACCCGGGCCCGGGTGGCGACGTCACACAAGTGTAACTACAACGGTGAGGGTAAACGTCAGGTCGAGCCCAGGTCAACGGCCCGAGCGCGCCCCGCCGAGAATCGTCTGGAGGGCGCTCAGCTGGTCGGCGGTGCCGATCACGATGAGGGTGGCCCCGGCGGCCAGGATGACGTCGGCGGCGGGGTTCGACACGAAGGTGCCGTCGGCGTTGCGCAGGGCCAGGACCAGGGCTCCGGTCCGGGCCCGGATGTGGGCCTCGCCCAGGCCGGCACCCGCGAGCGGAGACGCGCCCTCGAGTTTCATCTCCTCCAACCGGTACTCGAGGGACCCGTCGTGCACGACGACGTCGAGGAAGTCCGCGACCGCCGGCTGCTGCGCGAACGCGGCCATGCGCTGCGCGCCCTGGCTGAGCGGGTTGACGACCCGGTCGCAGCCGGCCCGCTTCAACTTTGCCTCGGACGAAATCGCGTTGGCCCGCGCAACGATGCGCATCTCGGCGTTGAGGACCCGCGCCGAGAGCACCGCCGAGATGGCCGCCGCGTCGTCACCCAGGCTCACGATCAATGTCGCGGCCCGCTCGATCCCCGCGAACAACAGCGTGTCGTCCTCGGTGCAGTCGCCACGCAACGCGAGGTACCCGTCGGCCGTTGCCGTCGCGCACCGGTCCTCGCTCGCGTCGACCACGACGAGGGCCTGGCCCCGCGCCGTGATGAACCGTGCGATCTGGCTTCCGACCCGCCCGTAGCCGCACACGATCGCGTGCCCTGAGAGCGCTTCGATGCGCCGGTCCATTCGTCTCCTTCCGAACCGGGCGAGCTGGTGTTCGAGTTGTTGCTCGAACACCCCGCCCAGGGTGAACAACGCGGCCGAGACCCCGACGATGCTCAGCGCAATGGAGAAAAGCTTCGCGCTCGAGTCGAACGGGCGCACCTCACCGAGACCGACGGTGGTGACCGTGGTCGCGGTCTGGTACATCGCGTCGACGACACTCCAACCTTCGACGACCCAAAACCACAGGATTCCGACGACGCTGATCAGCGCAAGCAACAGCAGGCCGATGCGAACCTGACTGCCGCCGCCGACAACGTCGACTATTGGGCGAAGTCTTCGGGTGTCACTTGATCGAGGAACTCGCGGAACTGTGCGACCTCCTGCTCTTCCTCGTCGGCTTCGAACAGCACCCCGGCCTCTTCGAGCACGGCTTCGTCGGCGAAGATCGGGATGGTGCCGCCGTAGCGTACGGCGAGGGCGATGGCATCTGACGGCCGCGACGAGATCCGCATCTTCTTGCCCGCCCGGTCGAGTTCGATCTCGGCGTAGAAGGTGCCGTCGTTCAACTCGGTGATCTCGACCTTCTCCAATGTCGCTTCGAGGTCGTCGAGCACCGTCTTGAACAAGTCGTGCGTCATCGGGCGGGGCGTGTCGAGTCCTTGCAGGGCATACACGATCGCGGTGGCTTCAGGTGACCCGATGAAGATCGGCAGGAATCGCGCGCCGCTTTCTTCCCGCAGCAGCACGATCGGCTGGTTCGTCGGCACCTCGACGCGTACGCCGATCAGCGACAAGCGGATCACGCAACGACCCTACCACCGCACTGTCGGGCGTTATTCCGTGGCGCGGTACAGCTCCGACACGTATACCTCCGGGTCGGCGAGCACTTCGTCTCGATCCGCGGCAACCACGAACGGCAGGTTTCGGTACAGGTCTCGGGTGTGTAACCCGTAACCGAGCACGAACTCGTCCTCGGCAAGCGTGAGCCCCCGATACTCGATGTCGTGGGGCACGATCCGGCGGGTGGGACGGTCGAGCAGCGCGCACACCGACAGGCGACGCGGTGCGCGCGCCGCGAGCTGGGTGCACAGGTACCCGAGCGTGAGGCCGGTGTCGATGATGTCTTCGACGACGACGACGTCGCGCCCGCCGATGTCGGTCTGGAGGTCGTGCAGGAGCTTCACCCGGCCGCTGTCGGGCGCGAAGCGCGATATCGACATGAAGTCGATCTCGACCGGCACGGTTTGGACCGCCCGAGCCAGGTCGGACAGGAAGATCATCGCCCCCTTGAGCACGCCGACGAGCAGTACGCCTTCGGGGTGGTCGGCCGCGATCTCCGCCCCGAGCCGGCGCACGGTACGGTCGAGTTCCGCCGCGTCGAGCAGGACGCGGGCGGCCAAGCTCAGCCGCCCAGCGTGCGCCGGACGGCCTGGCGGAGCAACGCGGTGCGGAGCTGACGGCCCAGACCGGAGAGGTCGCCGAGCGCCTGCGTCGTCTTGGCCTGCGCTTCCGGGTTCCGCTGGCGCCGGTAGGGCAAGACGATCTGTTCGAACAGACCGGCTTCGCGGTCGGCGAACGCGCGGTACATGCGAAGGTGGCGGGCCTCGATGCCGTGGCGCATGAACGCCCCGCCCGCGCGGGCAATGGCCAGCGCGTCCTCGTCGAACAGCACCCGGTCCTTCGCGGTGTGCGTCGGCACGACGAGGCCGTATTCCTCGAGCTGCCCGAGTTGCTCGTCGGTCAGGCCCGCGGCCTTGGCGAGCTCGGCGCGCGTCAGGCTCACGCCCGTTTCGAGGGCAACCATCGAGTCGGGTCCGACAACGTCGTCGCGCACCTCTTTGGCAACTTCTTTGGCCTCCGCGCGTTCGCGTGCGAGCCGCGTTTCCTCGAACAGCACGGGCTCACGCGTCGGCACCTTCTTCGCCCGTCGCTTCTTTTCGGGTTCGGGCGACGGCTCCGGCGTTGCTTGTTCTGGCGTGAACCCTCCGTCGCGGTCGACTTCGTCGAGGCGTTCCTTGATGACCTTCAGCGGCAGGAAGTTGTCCTTCTGCTCGCGCAGGACGAACCGCAGCCGTTCGATGTCGGAGACGTAGAACTTGCGATACCCCGACGGTGTGCGTTCAGGTTCGACGAGACCCTGACTTTCGAGAAAGCGGATCTTCGAGATCGTGATGTCGGGGAACTCGTCGCGCAGTTCGTTGAGAACCTCGCCGATCGAGACGTGCGTACGCGCCACGGTCACGGCTCCTGCGGAGGGGCGAAGACGAAGGTGAGTCGGTACCGACCGACTTGCACCTCGTCACCGTGCTCGATGCGCGCTTCGTCGACTCGCTCGCGGTTGACGTAGGTGCCGTTCAACGAGCCGACGTCTTCGAGGCGGTAGCCGGCGTCGGCCCGGCTGATGCGCACGTGGCGGCGGGACACCGTGATGTCGTCGAGGAAGATGTCGGAGTCGGGGTGCCGGCCGACCGTCGTCTCGTCCTGGTCGAGCCGGTACGACGCACCCTCGTTGGGCCCGTGGCGGACCACGAGCAACCCGGTACCCGGAGGCAGACCTTCCAGATAGCTCTCCAGCTCGTCGACGTCCTCGGCCGCCTCGACGGCCTGGAGCGTCAGCGTGGTCTCGTCGTCGACGGTGAGGGTGGCCCCGCACGACGAGCAGAAGCGAGCACCGTCCTGATTGACATGTCCGCAGCGGGCACAAACCACGCCGGGCAGGCTACCGACGTGCGCCGGGCTCCACAATGACGGACTCTCTACCTCACCCACAGGGTGAAGATCGTCAGCCTTCGATGAGCTTTTGGTAGCCCGCGGCGTCGAGCAAAGCCTCGACCTGCGTCGGATCGGACAGCTCCACCGAGAAGATCCACCCGTCGCCGTACGGGTCCTGGTTGACCAACTCCGGTTGCTCGCCCAGGCGCTCGTTCACGGCGCGCACCGACCCGCTGACAGGCGCGTAGATGTCGGAGACCGACTTCGTCGACTCGATCTCGCTGATCGCGGCGGCCGCGTCGACGGTGGACCCCACCTCGGGCAACTGGACGTAGACGACGTCGCCGAGGCTGTCCTGGGCGAAGTCGGTAATGCCGATCGTCGCAACGTTGCCTTCGACGCGCACCCATTCGTGCTCGACGCTGTACCGAAGGTCCGCCGGGATACTCATGGCGGCGGAGGTTAGCGGGTGCGCCCTCCTGGCCTGCACGGGGGGTGACGGTGGCGCAGTGCCTCGCTCCGGACGAACCCACACCCATCACGCCTCCGCGAGACACTGCGCCACCGCCCTTCACGGTTGTCACCACGCAAAGAAGAAGAAGCTTTCCTCACGTGCGACCTTGTCCGTCGGTGCCGGTCTCCGAGTGCCGGGCAAACGTCTTGGGGTCGGTCACGACGTGAGCCCGGCAAAGACGGACCACGCCGCGCGCGGGGACAGCTCTTCTCTCTTTGGGGGGTGGGAGAAGTGGGATGTCGGTGGGCCGTGTCTTGCGGAGGGCGTGCTGGGTGTCGTTTCGTCCCGGAGCAAGGCACGGCCCACCGTCACCACCCGTGCACGCCAGGGCAACGACGTAGGGGTGCCCCGCCTAGCGCGTGAGTTCTGCGACTTGGCCGGCGTGTATCGCGACGAGGCGGCGGGCGTCGGCGGCGCTTTCGCCTTCGGCCCAGACATGGGTCACCGGGGTTTCGGGGTCGGGCAGGACGAGTGCCCAGCCGTCCGGGTACAGGATCTTCACGCCGTCGACGAGCAGGACCTCGTGGTCCTTGGCCCGCTCCATCACGCCGCGCATCACGGTGCCCTTGCGTTCCCACGGTGTGGGCACCGCCTCGTGGGCGACGTGCGGCTCCGGCAACGCGGCCACGATCGCAGACAGCGGGCGGTCGACGACCGCGAGGAGATCGAGGAGGTGTACCAACGTCGCCGACGCGTCGTACGCGGGCAGGAACGTCGGCCAGATGAACCCGCCTTCTTGAGACGCGGCGAAGTCGACCGCGCCGCTTGCCGCGACTTCCATGAGGTGCGCCGCCGACAGCTTCGTCCACACGATCGTGGCGCCGAGGTCGGCCGCGATGCGTTCGGCCGACCGGCTCACCGATACGGGGAGCCCGATGCGCGCACCCGGGCGCGCTTCGCAGACGAGCTGCACGAGCGCGAGCAACGCCTGTTCCGAAGTGAGCGACGTTCCCTGGTCGTCGACGATGATCGCGGTCTCGCCGTCGGGGTCGAACACGAACCCGAGATCGGATCCGGACGTTCGGACGAGGTCGCCCATCGTCTTGAGCCGGGTGTCGAGATCCTCGCCCGCCGCGGCCGCGCCCGCCGTCGCCGCGTACGGGTTCACGGCCAGGACGGACGCTCCGATCTTGCCGAGCACGTTGGGCATCACCGTGGATGCGGCACCGAACGAGTAGTCGAGCACGACCTTGAACCGGCGCTGACGGAGCCGGGCCGCGTCGACGCTGCGGTCGAGCGCGGCCGTGTAGAACTCGATGGCGCGGGGCGGGAACACGATGTCGCCGATGTCGCCCGCGAACGCGCGGCGGAAGTCTTCGCGGTACAGCAGCCGCTCGATCTTGCGCTGGGCGCCCTCGTCGAGATCGAGACCGGTCTCGTCGAGGAACCGGATCTCGATGCTGTCGGGATCGGTCGGGTCGAGGCGCAGCGTGATGGCACCTTGGGCGCGCTCGCTACGTACCTGGAACCGCGTGAGTGGCACGGTCGAGAGTTCGAGGTCCATCACATGCACTCCGGCGAGGTTCAGCCCCGCGATCATCGCCCGCTTAAGTGCACGCGCAGTGCGGCTCGTGTCGCGGCTCGTGCACACGACCGAGCCGCGCTTCAGCGAGGTGCCGTACGCCATCGCGAGCCGGATCGCGGTTTCGGGGTTGATGTCGACGTTGGCGAGCCCGCGCACGCCCCGCCGCCCGAACAGCGTCCGCGCTCCCCTGCTCTCCCACACGATCGACGAGGTGACGTGCGCGCCGGGGTCGACCGACTTGAACGGGTAGATCTTGACCGAGGGATTGATGACGGCATTTGCACCGATGAAGCACTCGTCGCCGATGACGACACCCTCTTCGATGCGCACACCGGCGCGGACGTCGTTGGCGCGCCCGACGACTGCGCCGCGAAGCCGAGATCCGGCGCCCAGGTACACGTGGTCGTGGACAACCGATCGTTCTATGGTCGTGTCGGCCTTCACGACGACGTCGTCACCCAACACCGTGTACGGCCGAAGCACCGCACCTGCTTCGATGCGGCAGTTGTCGCCCACGATCACCGGCCCGTCGATGACGGCGTCGGGCGACAGGTCGGCGTTCTCGCCGAGCCACACGTTCTCGCGCAGCCGGAACCCGGGGATGTCGACCTGCACGCGGCCGTCGAGGATGTCTTCGTGCGCGGTCCGGTACGACTCGAGGGTGCCGACATCTTCCCAGTACCCGTCGACCACACAACCGAACAACTTGCGGCCGTCGTCGAGCATCGCCGGGAACACCTCGCCCGAGAAGTCGACGACCTCCCCGGCCGAGATGTAGTCGAACACTTCGGGCTCGAGCACGTAGATACCCGTATTGATCGTGTCGGAAAAGACCTGCCCCCACGTGGGCTTCTCGAGGAACCGCTCGATCGTGCCGTCGGCGCGCGTGATGACAATGCCGAACTCGACCGGGTTCTCCACCCGTTTCAGCGCGATGGAGGCGAACGCCTCGTGCTTCTGGTGCTGGTCCACGATCGAGGTGAGATCGACATCGGTGAGGACGTCGCCCGAGATGACGAGAAACGTCTCGTCGAGTTCGTCCATTGCGTTGCGCACCGAGCCCGCGGTGCCGAGCGGCGACTCCTCGGTTGCGTAGCGCATGCGCACCCCGAAGTCGGAGCCGTCACCGAAGTAGTTGCGAATGTGGTTGGCCAGGAACGCGACCGTCACCACGATGTCGTCGAAGCCGTGCTGCGCGAGCAGGCTGACGATGTGCTCCATCATCGGCACGTTCGCGATCGGCATCATCGGCTTCGGCGAGTTACTCGTGAGCGGCCGCAGACGAGTGCCCTCGCCTCCGGCCATGATCACCGCCTTCATCCCGACACCTCCGCGGCCGTGCGGGCCGCCCGTCCTTCTGCGAGTGCAGCCTTGGCCGCCGGTACATACTTCATCGCGGCGTAGTACCCCAGGGCGATGCCGCCGATCGCGAAGCACCAACCAATCAGGTTGCCGATGAACGCGACGGCGTCGCTCTCGACCGCCTCGGCGAACAGGAACGCCGGCAGCGAGAACATGATGGCGAGGGTTCCGGCCTTGCCGGCCCAGACGACGTCGATGCGGCGGGCGCCGGCGATCCCCAGTGCGATCGTCGCGATCGCGATCAGCACCTCACGGATGAGGATGATCCAGAGCATGATGTCGATCGCAGTACCGAGATCCTCGACGAGGAGCGCGATCGCGGCGGCGACGAGCAGCACCCGATCCGCGGTCGGGTCGAGGATCTTGCCCAGTTCGCTGCCCTGGTCATAACGCCGGGCGATGTAACCGTCGATCCAGTCGGTGGCGCCGAGGACGGCGAGCAGCACCGCGGCCCATCCGGGTTCGTCGGCGCCCCACAGGAGCCAGAGGAACACCGGGACGCAGGCGAGACGCGCGATCGAGATCAGATTGGGAATCGTCCACACACGCGTCGTCGACACTGCCCCCCAGGGTAGGCGTTCTACAAGCCGGCGATCCCACCTTCGGCCCGGGGGTCGCTGGCGCCCCGGTAGCCCGTCGCGGTCGGTTCGATGACGTGCGCGTAGCCCATGCCGTGGCCGTACCCCGGCACCGTGGTGACCGCGTGGCCCTTGGCGCGGAGCGCGTCGACCCAGTCCGGGTCGACCCGATCTTCGACGGCGACGGCACCCGACGCGGGGTCGACGGTCCAGCGCGGCGCGTCTAGCGCGGCCTGCAAGTCGGTGCCGTCGATCGCGATGCGGGTGAGGAACTGGAGTTGGGCCTGCGCCTGTTGGTGCCCGCCCTCGGACCCGAACACGAGCGCAGGTTCGCCGTCGCGCCGGGCAAACGCGGGAATGAGCGTGTGCATCGGGCGCCGCCGCGGCCCGATGGCCTGCGGGTGGCCGGCGTCGAGCCGGAACGAACTGCCGCGGTTATGCAGGTTGAGTCCCCATTCGTCGACGCGGATGCCGGAACCCGCGCCGAAGAAGTTCGACTGGATAATGCTCACCATCAGGCCATCGCCGTCGGCCGCACAGAAGTACACCGTGCCACCGTCGGGCTGCGGGTCGAGCGGAAACGACGATGCGGCCGCGGGGTCGATGCGCGCGCGTTGCTCTGCGATGTACACGTCGGTCAACAGCTCGGTCGGCGCGATCGTCATCGCGTCGGGATCGGCGACGTGGCAGTTGCGGTCGGCGAGCGCAAGCTTCATCGCCTCGATCATCAGGTGCGCGCGTTCGGGACCGTCGGGCGGGAGATCGAGACCGTCGACGATGCACATCGCTTCGAGCGCCGCGACACCCTGCGTCGGCGGAGGCAGTTCGGAGACGTCGAGGCCGGCGAAGCGCGCGACCAGCGGGACAACCCAGTCGCCCTCGTGGCGCGCGATGTCGGCCTCGGTCATGCACGAGCCGCACTCCTGCAGCCGCGCCGCGATCGCGGCGCCGATCGGGCCCTTGTAGTACGCGTCGGGCCCGTCGGCCGCGAGCGTGCGCAACGTGCGCCCGAGCGGGGGCTGCATGACCCGCCCACCCTCCCGAGTCTCGGGGTAGGCGCGGCCGAAGTCGGGCAGGTCGAAGTGGTCGTAGACGCGGCGGGCCTGGTCGAAATACCACGCCCCCTTCGCGCTGAGCGGGAACCCGCCCTCGGCGTAGCGGATCGCGGTGGCCGCAAGATCGCCGAACGACCGCGTCCCCCACCGTTCGAGCAGGTCGAACCACCCGCGCACCGCGCCCGGCACGGTCACGGTCAGCGGACCGAACGTCGGGAACGTCGCGCTTGGGGCGCGCTCGCGCACATCTTCCAGCGTCGCGGCTTCGGGTGCCCGGCCCACACCGAGGTAGCCGTGCAGGTTCCCGTCCCACACCTGCACGAGCAGGTCGCCGCCCGGCCCGCACATGTACGGCGTGACGACGGCCAGCGTCAGGTTGGCCGCGATCGCGGCGTCGACTGCGTTGCCCCCGCCGGCCAGCGTCGTGAGCCCCGCGGCCGTCGCGAGGTAGTGCGGTGTGGCGACGGCCGCCTGCGGGAAGTGCCGGGCGTGGCGCAGCCAGGGGGTCATGGCGCGACCCTAAGGCCCTAGGGTCGGCTCATGGAATTCAACCTCGCCGATTTGTTCGAGAAGGTGGCAGACACGGTCCCCGACCGGAACGCCCTCATCGCCGGCGACCGGCGCCTGACGTACGGCGAGCTCGACGAGCGCGCCACCCGGTTCGCACACCACCTGCTCGAGGTCGGGATCGCCCCGGGCGACTTTGTCGGCATCTACGCGCAGAACCGCGCCGAGTGGGCCGAGGCCATGATCGGGTGTTTCAAGGCGCGCGCGGTGCCGATCAACATCAACTTCCGCTACGTCGTCGAGGAGTTGCGCTACCTGTTTGACAACGCCGACCTCGTCGCCCTCGTGTACGAGGCGGGCTACGGGCCGAGCGTCGCGGCCGCCCTGCCCGACGCACCGAAGCTGCGCCACCTGATCGAACTCGACGACGGTTCCGTCACAGTGACGAAAGGCCTCACCGCCATCGGATACGAGGACGCACTGGCATCGGCGGCGGGCGAACGCGACTTCGGGCCCCGCTCCCCCGACGACCTGTACGTCCTCTACACGGGCGGCACCACCGGCATGCCCAAAGGCGTGATGTGGCGCCAAGAAGACATCTTCTTCGCGGCGATGGGCGGCGGGAACTACGGCGGCGTCGGCATCACCGAGCCCGAGCAGATCACCGCCAACGTGAGCGCGGCACCGGCGGCGACGCTCGCGCTCGCCCCCCTCATGCACGGGAACGCGCAGTGGACGATGTTCGTGTCGTTGTTCGGTGGCAGCACAGTGGTGCTCGACGCGAGTCACGGGTTCGACGCGAACCACATCCTCGATCTCGTCGAACGCGAGAACGTGTTCGTCATCAGCCTGGTCGGCGACGCGATGGCGCGCCCGCTCGTCGACGCGATCGCCTCGCGGGGTCACGCGCCGCCCATGCTGTTCGCGATGGTGTCCGGTGGCGCGATCCTCTCGCCGTCGATCAAGGCCGAGATCAACGAACGGATGCCGCAGGTCGCGGTCGTCGACGCGTTCGGTGCGTCCGAGACGGGAGCCAACGGTGCGGTCGACGTCACCGACAAGGGCCCGCGGTTCCGCATGAACGAGTGGACCACAGTGATCGATGACGACGGCCACCTCGCGAAGCCGGGCGAGATCGGCATGCTCGCTCGGCGCGGGCACGTGCCCCTCGGTTACTACAAGGACGCGGCCAAGACCGCGGCCACGTTCGTCGAACGCGACGGTGTGCGCTGGGCCATTCCCGGCGACAAGGCCGTGATCGAGGACGACGGCACCATCACCGTGCTCGGCCGCGGCTCGCAGTGCATCAACACCGGTGGCGAGAAGGTCTTCCCCGAAGAAGTCGAAGCCGTGCTCAAGAGTCACCCGGCGGTGTTCGACGCGATCGTCGTCGGTGTCCCCGACGAGCGATGGGGCGAGTCGGTCACCGCAGTCGTTGCGCCGAGACCCGGAACCACACCGACACTCGAAGAACTGGCGGCACACGCCCGCGAGTCACTTGCGGGTTACAAAGTGCCCAGGCACTTGGTACTGGTCGAAGAAGTCGAACGCACGCCGGCCGGCAAACCCAACTACCGCTGGGCCAAGGAGTTGGCCGTGTCTAAGGCACCTGACCTGCTCGGGTGATGACGGTGCCGCCCCGACAGGGATGCGTCGATAGCCAACACTCCACTGTTGCCTATCGACGCATGCCTAGATCTCGTACTGGGCGGCGGATCTGGCTACTAGGTGGGGGCGGATGAGTTCGGTGGCTATGCGCTTGTGTTCTTCGTCGTCGCGGTACACCACGTAGCCCTCTTGGTCTTCGAAGTCGGCGACGACGACGAACGTTGCGTTGCCTACGTCGATTCCCGCGTCGCGGCCGACTCGGTAGTCGAGCAGCTGCGGCAAACGCGCTGGAAGTGCTCGCAACGCGTGCTCGATGGCGTCGAGGTCGGCGGCGGCCGAGAGCGTAAGGCACGAGACGTGGCGGAGCACTAGAGCAGGCCCGCGTACGCGCCGCCGTCGACGGGGGTGGCGGTGCCGGTGACGAAGCGGGCGTGTTCCGAGCACAGGAACGCGGCGACCTGACCGAAGTCGGCCGCCTCGCCGAGCACACCCGCGGGGACCCCGGCGGCGAGGGAATCGAGGCCGGCGTCGTCGTACAGCCCCGTGAGCCGCTGCGTCGCGTGCAGGCCCGGGAGCAGTGAGTTCACGGTGACACCATCGCGTGCGACCTCCGTGGCCAGGGTCTTGAGGAATCCAGTCAACGCGGCGCGGGCCGTATTGGACAAGATGAGGTGGGCGATCGGCTGGCGCACCGCGATCGACGTGATCGCGACCACCCTCCCCCAGTGCTGTTCGCGCATCGCGGGAACGGCTTCGTAACACATCGCGATGGCCGACCGGCAGTTCAGTTCGAACGCATCGAGATACTGGTCGATCGACGTCGAGGCAAAGTTGCCCGGTGGCGGGCCGCCCGCGTTCGGGACGAGGATGTCGACACCGCCCAGCGCGGCGCGAGCGTCGCGCACGAACCCGGCCGCACCGTCGGGGGTCGACACGTCGGCGACGATCGCCACGGTGCCCGACCCGATGCGTTCGGCCGCCGCCGTGACCCCGGCTTCGCGCCGGCCGCAGATCGCGACGTGTACTCCCTCGGCCGCGAGCGCGGCAGCCACGCCGAAGCCGAGTCCCTGCGACGCGGCGGCCACGGCGGCGCGCCGGCCAGAGATGCCGAGATCCACCGAGCGATCCTCCGATTAGTGGATGGGGCCCGCAGTGTCGCGCAACGACCGCGCCCCGCGCCCGGTACGGATCGCGATGATCTCGGCGCAGATGGAAATCGCGGTCTCCTCGGGGGTGCGGGCACCGACATCGAGTCCGATCGGCGACCGCACTCGGGCGATCTCGTCGTCGGTCAGACCCGCCTCGCGCAGCCGCTCGGTACGGCTCTCGTGCGTGCGCCGCGAACCCATCGCGCCCAGGTACCCGACCCGGGTCCGCACCGACCCGGCGATGGCGGGCACGTCGAACTTGTGGTCGTGGGTGAGCACGCACACCGCGTCGCGGGGGCCGAGTTCGTCGCCGATCTTGGCGAGGTAGCGGTCGGGCCAGTCGTTGACGACCTCGTCGGCCATCGGGAACCGCTGCACCGTTGCGAACACGGCGCGGGCGTCGCACACAGTCACGCGGTAGCCGAGCACCTTGGCGACCTTGGCCAGCGCGGCGGTGAAGTCGACGGCGCCGAAGATGACCATGCGGGGCGGCAACGCGAACGACTCGATGAACACGCTCACCGTGTCCTCGCGGGCTTCGCCGTGCTCGCCGTAGTGCCGCGTCGAAGTCAATCCGGCTTCGAGCTCACCGCGTGCGTCGCGCGCGACGACGCGGTCGAGGTCGGCGTGGCCGAGCGTGCCGACGGGTTCCGCACCCGGTTGCACGAGCAGCTTGGCGCCGAGGTGGGGCCCGGCGACGACCGTCGCGAGCGCGACCGGAACTTGGTCCCGTAGCGCGTCGCGCAATGTTTCGTAGACGCCGGGCATGCGTCCGCTACCAGTCGAGCGGTTCGACGAACAGGTGGATCGTGCCGCCGCACGTGAGCCCGACCGCGAACGCCTCGTCGTCCGAGTAGCCGAACGTGACGATGCCGCGCTCCTTCTCCCCCGCGAGGATCTTCAGCGCCTCCTGCACCACGGCGCCTTCGACACAACCACCCGAGACGGACCCGGCGACCTCGCCCGCGTCGTTCACGACCATCGTCGCGCCCGGGTCGCGCGGCGACGACCCTTCGGTCCCGACCACGCGCGCAACAGCCACGCGGTGACCGGCGCTCCGCCACCGTTCGATGTCGTCGAGCACCTCCTTCACCGGGAGATCACCTCGGCGAGCTCTTCGAGGGCGGCGAGGGAGTGTCCTTCGACGAACGCGTCGACGTGCGGGAGGGCTGCGGCCATTCCCTGGGCGAGCGGCGCGTACCCCTCGGTGGCCTTGAGCGGGTTCACCCACACGATCTTGTACGCGACGCGTGAGAGTCGGGCCATCTGCTCGGCCAGGACGTCGGGGTCGCCCCGGTCCCACCCGTCGGAAAGGATGACGACGACCGCGCCGCGGGCGGTGCCGCGCACGCCCCACGTGTCGTTGAACACCTTGACGCACTCGCCGAGCCGGGTCCCGCCCGACCAGTCGACGACCCGTTTGGCTGCGGCGCGGATGGCCGCGTCTGGGTCGCGTGACGACAATTCGCGCGTGATGCGCGTGACCCGCGTCCCGAGTGCGAATGCCTCGACGCGCGACCGCCCGACGACGGCGGCGTGGAGGAACCGCACGAACGCGCGGGCGTACGGCTCCATCGAACCGCTGACGTCGAGGAGCAACACCAGCCGGCGGGTCTGCACGCCCGGCGCCAGGAACGCGCGGCTGACCGGTTCGCCGCCGGCCCGCAGCGCGCGCCGCACCGTACGCCGAACATCCGGTGTCCCTCGCCCCCGCTTCGAGGGCCGTCGGCGACGCGACGGACGCAGCGCGCCGACGAGGCGTAGATCGGCCATGAGCCGGCGCGCCTCGGCGAATTCCGCGGGCGTATACGCGGCGAAGTCGCGATGACGGAGTACCTCGCTCGGGCTCCACCGCACGGAGACGACGGGCGCGTCGATCTCGTCGACGTCCTCGTCATCCTCGACGGTGGGCATCGGCGCGTCGAACGCGAGCACGAGCGCGACCGGGTCCTCGACCGGACTGTCGTCGCCTGGCGCGGCGATGCCGTGCCAGAACGCATTGAACGCACGGTCATACGTGTCGTTGTGTTCCGGCCGCTTCACCAATGTCGCACGCCCGGCCCAATAGACGTGCTCGCGCCGTTCGAGCCCGACACTCGCGAGCGCTTCCGCGAACTGGAGCGTCGCGCCGACCGGGACATCGAGGCCGGCACCCCGCAACAACCGCGTGAACGCGACCGCGGCCCGCTCCGGTTCGAGGACCACGACGTCCGACCCAGGCTCGTCAGGCCCAGGCTGGTTAGGCACTGCGGGTCACCGCGGCGCGCACCAGCTCGCCCAACCCCGCCGCCCGGACCCGTTCTTGGTCCTCGCGATACTTGAGGATCGTCCCGAGCGTGACATCGACCGTGTGATCGTCGAGGCGCGCGGTACCGAGCACGGCGAGGGCCTGCGCCCAGTCGATCGTCTCGGCGACACCCGGCGGCTTGTACAGCTCGAGGTCGCGCAACGCCTCGACCGCGGCCGCAACATCGCGAGCCAACGCGTCGGACACTCCGGGCGCGCGCAGGCGCAGGATCGCGAGTTCACGTTCGAAGTCGGGATGCGGGATCCAGTGGTAGAGGCAGCGGCGCTTCAACGCGTCGTGCACGTCGCGCGTGCGGTTCGACGTGAGCACCACGATCGGCGGCACCGCCGCGTGCACGGCCCCCAACTCGGGTACCGAGATGGTCCAGTCGGAGAGGATCTCGAGCAGGAACGCCTCGAACTCGTCGTCGGCCCGGTCGACCTCGTCGACGAGCAGCACGGGCGGCTGGTCGCCCTCGTAGGCCAGCGCGCGGAGCAGCGGACGCTTCACGAGAAAGCGGGGCGAGTACAGCTCGTCCTCGACCACCTCGCCGCCGCCGGCTTCGACCGCCCGCAGGTGCAGGAGCTGGCGCGAGTAGTCCCACTCGTACACGGCTTGCGTCGCGTCGATGCCCTCGTAGCACTGGAGGCGCACCAGCTCGCCACCCGTCCACCGGGCCAGCACCTTCGCCACCTCGGTCTTGCCGACACCCGCTTCGCCTTCGAGCAGCAGCGGCCGCTGGAGCGCCAGCGCGAGGTAGATCGACGTGGCCAATCCCTCGTCGGCGAGGTAGTCGTGCGCGGCGAGGCCCTTGGCGACCTCGTCGACGTTCTCGGGGACCAGTCTGCCCACGGGCCAAGGATAGTGACCGGAACCTATTCTCCTGTCCATGACGCACGACGTGGTGATCAGGGGCGGGACGGTCGTCGACGGCACGGGTGCGCCCGCGGTGGCGGCCGACGTGGCAATCAACGGCGACCGGATCACCAAAATCGGCACGGTCCCCGACACGGGCACGCGTGAGATCGACGCGACCGGCGCGTACGTCACCCCGGGCTTCGTCGACGTGCACACGCACCTCGACGCCCAGATCGCGTGGGACCCGGACGCCACCTCGTCGTGCTGGCACGGGGTCACGTCGGTCGTGCTCGGCAACTGCGGCGTCACGTTTGCGCCGGTGAAGCACGGCGACGAGCGCTGGATCGCCGAGTTGATGGAGTCGGTCGAGGACATTCCCGCCGCGAGCATCCTCGACGGGCTCGCGTGGGACTGGGAGACGTACGGCGAGTACCTCGGCGCGCTCGACCGGCTGCCGAAGGGCGTGAACGTCGGCGGCATGATCGGCCACTGCGCGGTGCGGCACTGGGTCATGGGCGAGCGCGGGCTCGACGAGGCCCCCGCCACCGCCGACGACATCGCGGCGATGGTCGACCTCGTCGACGAAGCGATCGGCGCGGGCGCGCTCGGCTTCTCGACGTCGCGCACGTTGTTGCACCGCGTCCCCGACGGTCGACCCGTGCCGGGAACGTGGGCCCATGAAGACGAACTCCTCGCGATCGCCGATGTGCTCGGCAAACACGGCAAGGGGGTGTACGAAGTCGCGCCGCGGTTCGAACGGCCGGGCGACGCGTACGAAGGCACGCGCGCCGAAGTGCACTGGATGGCCGAGATCAACCGGCGCACCGGACGACCCGTCACGTTCGGCCTCGCGCAGAGCAACGCCGGACCCGACCTGTACAAGGTGATCCTCGACCTCGTCGACGAGGAAGCCGAAACCGGCGGCGAGTTGCGCCCACAAACGACGGCGCGCGGCATCGGCCTGCTCTTCGGGCTCCAGCACCGCACCTTCTTCGACCGGTCACCCGCCTGGGAGACACTCCAGGCGCTCGATCTCGACGGCCGCCTCGCCGCGCTCGAAGACGACACGCGCCGCGCCGAACTCCTCGGCGAGGCGGAAACGCACACGCCTCCCCTCCCCTTCGACGGCGTGTTCGTCCTCACCGCGGACCGGATCGACTACACCTCGGACCCGGCCGACTCGCTCGCCGCGCACGCGCAGGCGGCGGGCGAGACGATCGCCGAAGCGTTCGTGCGCCTCTCGCGTGAGACACGGGGCAAGGCACTGGTCACGTTCCCGTTCCTCAACCAGCGCATGGACGCGGTCGAGGACATGCTCACGCACCCGCGCGTGCTCATTGGCCTAGGCGACTCCGGTGCCCACGTCGGGCTCATCATGGATGCGTCGCTCCCGACCTGGTATCTCATGCACTGGGTGCGTGATCGCAAGGTGTTCACGATCGAGGACGGCATCCGCCGGCTCACCCAGGACACGGCCCAGCTGTTCGGCGTGCGCGACCGCGGGGTGCTCGCCGAAGGCGCATTCGCCGACGTCAACGTGATCGACCTCGACGAGCTCACACTCCCGCTCCCCGAGTACGTACACGACTTCCCGGCCGGGGCGGGCCGGTACCTGCAACGGTCGTCGGGCTACCGCTACACGCTGGTCAACGGCACGGTGTTCATGGAGGACGGCACGCCGACCGGTGCGCACGCAGGGGTCACACTGCGCGCGTGATCAATCTTCAACAAGTGCGCGCCGACACGCCCGGCTGCGAGCGCGTCGTCCACTTCAACAACGCCGGGGCCGCGCTGCCGTCGCGGGTCGTCGTCGACACCGTCGTGGCGCATCTCGAGCGCGAAGCCGAGATCGGCGGTTACGAAGCGGCCGAGGAAGCCGCGACGCGAATCGAGGCGGTGTACACGTCGGTCGCGTCGTTGCTCGGGTGCGCGGCCGACGAAGTCGCGCTGGTCGAGAGCGCGACGCGCGCGTGGACGGCGTGGTTCGCGGCGTTGCGCTTCGCGCCGGGCGATCGCATCCTCACCCACCGGGTCGAGTACGCGAGCAACTTCCTCCCGATGCTCCAAGCCGCGCGCGAGAAGGACGTCTCGGTCGAGGTCGTGCCGAGCACCGCCGCGGGCGAGATCGACGTCGACGCGCTCGCGGCGACCCTCGACGAGCGCGTGCGGTTCGTCGCGCTCACGCACGTACCGAGCCAGGGTGGCTTGGTCAACCCCGCCGCGGCCGTGGGTGAGGTGACGCGCGCCGCGGGCGTACCGTTCGTGCTCGACGCCTGCCAGAGCGCGGGCCAACTCCCGCTCGCAGTCGACGACCTCGGTTGCGATGTGCTCGTCGCGACCGGGCGCAAGTACCTGCGCGGGCCGCGCGGTACCGGCTTCCTCTACGTGCGGCGCGGGTACCTCGCCGGGCTCGAACCGTTCGCGCCCGACTTGCGCGGTGCCGAGTGGACCGGCCCCGACACGTACACGCTGCGGCCCGACGCCCGCCGTTTCGAACACTGGGAACGCTCGATCGCCGGCGTGCTCGGGTTGGGTGCCGCGGTCGAGTACGCCCGCGGCCTCGGGCTCGACGCGGTCTGGGCCCGCGTCCGCGGCCTCGCCGAAACGCTGCGCGCCGCGCTGGCCGACCTCCCGGGCGTGACGCTGCGGGACGAGGGCTCGCAACGGTGCGGGATCGTCACCTTCACCGTTGACGGCGAGTCACCCGTCGAGGTGAAACGCCGGCTGCGCGCTGCGGGAATCAACGTGTGGACCATCGACGCGTCGACCGCCCGGCTCGACCTCGATGCGCGGGGCGTACCCGAAGTCGTACGGGCGTCGGTGCACTACTACAACACCGACGAGGAGATACATCGCCTCGTGCGCGCGCTCCGCCCGGCGTAACCCCGATCCGTTACGGGATTGGTGCAGGCCTGGCTCAGTTTGGAAGGGGCCGTCGGGTAGCCTTCGGGGCGACGGAGTCCGATTTCGCGGACCGTATTTCGACGCTCCAAGGACGGCTTTCTCCCTCACCGTGACGCAGGAAACCCTCGCCCCTCAGCGCGGTTCCCGAGGCGCGTCAATGCGCTACCTCCCGGGCATCGACGGCCTCCGTGCCGTGTCGGTACTTGCCGTCCTGATGTACCACAACTGGCAGTTGGGTTTCACGACTCCCGGCCCGTTCCCCGGCGGGTTCATGGGTGTCGAAGTGTTCTTCGTCATCAGCGGTTACCTGATCACCGCGTTGCTGCTCGACGAACGGCGCCGCACCGGCGCGGTCAACCTCGCCCAGTTCTGGCTCCGGCGCGCCCGCCGCCTGCTGCCCGCGCTGTTCCTCATGCTCGCCGTCGTCACCATCGGCGCGCTCCTGTTCTACGAGGACGCGGTCGAGTCGTTGAAGGGCGACGTCCTTGCCGCGCTCACCTACACGAGCAACTGGTGGCAGATCTTCTCGGACCGGAGTTACATCGCCGACTCCGGCCGCCCGCCACTGCTGAACCACTTGTGGTCGCTCGCGATCGAAGAGCAGTTCTACCTCCTGTGGCCCCCGATCCTGGTCGCCGGCCTGCGCCGGTTCGGGAGGCGCCGGACGCTGATCGCGATGATCGTCACCGCGTTCGCGTCGGCGCTGCTGCTCGCGCTCGTCACGTCGGAGGGCGACCCGAGCGACGCGTACTTCTTCACGGCAACGCGCCTCTCCGGACTCCTGCTGGGCGGCGCGCTCGCGTTCGTGTGGACGCCGGACCGGATTCGCGTTCGCACCGGCCCCGGTGCACGCTGGGTGCTCGACGCAGCCGGACTCGTCGGGCTGGCCGGCCTGTGGTGGTCGTTCCGCAACATTCACTTCGACCAGGTGGGCGGCGCCTACTTCCAGGGCACCTTCCCGTTCGTCGACCTCAGCACGTTCCGCGGCGGGTTCCTGTTCGTCGACTTCTGCACCCTGCTGGTCATCGCGGCGGTCGCGCACCGCGTCTCCGACTGGGGCCGGATCCTCGGCGTCCGCCCGCTGCGGTGGATCGGACAACGGTCGTACGGCATCTACCTCTGGCACTACCCGATCTTCGCGGTCACCCGTCCCAACGGCCTCGACAACACGTGGTGGCCCTGGTTCACGACCGTGTTCCGCTTCGCGTTGACCATCGGTATCGCCGAGCTGTCGTACCGCTTCGTCGAGATGCCGATCCGCCGGGGCGCGATTGCCCGCTACGTCGCGGAGCTCAAGGCCGCGCACGGGCTCCCCCGCCGGAGGCTCGCGTCACGCGGTGCGCTGATCGGCGCAGCCATGACCGCCTCGGCAGTGCTGCTCGGCGGCACCCTCGCCAACGCCGAACCCGGCGCGGAGAAGATCCACGGTTCCGAGAACTTCGACGAGAGCGCGGCCGGTGACGAAGCCGACCCGAGCGTGCTCGCCGCGTTCGGGTCGACGACGACACTCGCGCCGGGCACGACCGCGACGACAGCCGTCGCGCCGGTCGACACGACCCCGACAAGCGTCGGCGACCCGACGGCGACACCACCACCCGCGACCGTGGCGCCGGAAACGACACCTCCGATCGCCCTCGCACCGCCGGGCGTGCTCGGTGTCGGCGACTCGGTGATGCTCGGCGCCAAGGGCGAGTTGACCGCGACCGTCGCGGGCATGGGCGTCGACGCCGTCGTGAGCCGCCAATTCGCCGAGGCAATCCAGGTCTTCGAGGACTACAAGGGCCTCGGGTACCTGCCGCCGACCATCGTGGTGCATCTGGGCACCAACGGGCGTTGGAACGGCCCCGAGTTCGACCACATGATGGAAGTCATCGGACCGGACCGCAAGGCGTACTTCGTGACCGCGCGCATGCCCCGAACGTGGGAGGCCGAGGTCAACGGAAAGCTGGCCGACGGTGTGAGCCGGCACCCGGACAACGCCAAGTTGATCGACTGGCGTCAGTACGCAGGCTGCCACGCCGACTGGTTCGCCAGCGACGGCTTCCACGTCACCGACGTCGGCGCGCAGAACTACGCGAACTTCATCAACGCGTGGGTCACCGGCCAGGAAGGCACGCTCAACTACTGCCCGTAGGGCGTCAGCCGCCGGTCATGGCCGCCAGCATGTGGTCCATCACGTGCGTGTGCTCGACCTGGGGGCTGAAGAGGATGACTTCGGCGTCGTCGACCACACGGACGCTGTGCCCGGGCGGCCAGTAGAAGAGGTCGCCGCCCGCGCAAGTCTCGTCGGCGCCGTCGGTGTACGTGACCACGACTTCGCCCGAGATCATGTAGCCCCAGTGCGGTGCCTGGCACGCGTCATCCTCGAGGCCCTGCAACAGCGGCGCGATGTCGGTTCCGGCGCCGAGGGAGAAGTATTCGGCGCCCAACGCGGTACCGGAAGCCTCGCCGAAACCGGGGGCTTGGCGGGCGACGGCGCCGGGGACGTCGATCTTGACCGGGATCTCGTTCTTGGCGATGCGCATGGCGCAACCTCCTGGTGGCGTCGGGGACGCGCCTATCGAACCCTGCGACGATGCGGGCGCCTAGTTCCAAAACTGAACCGGCGTGGCAAGGTGGGGAATGAACAAGTACGGCCAGTACTGCCCGATCTCACGGTCGGCCGAGGTGCTCGGCGACCGCTGGACACTCCACATCGTGCGCGACCTGCTCACGGGGACGACACGGTTCAACGAGTTGATCCGCGGCAACCCCGGACTCTCCCGCGCCCTGTTGAGCCGCCGCCTCGACCAACTCGAACGAGCCGGTGTGATCGCGCACGACGCGGACGGGCGCTACCAGCTGACAGCCGCGGGCCGCGACCTCCAGCCGATCGTGTTCGGCCTGGCCGAATGGGGCGCACGATGGGCGTTCGGCGAACCGGACGCCGACGAACTCGACCCGGATCTCCTGTTGTGGTGGCTCCACCGTCGCCTCGACGCCGGCCGCCTTCCCGATCCCCGGTTCGTCGTCTACGTGCACTTCCGCGACGACCCGAAGCGCTACTGGATCGTCGTCGAGGACGAGGCGTCGCTGTGTCTCAGCGACCCGGGCTTCGACGTCGACCTGACGCTCCATTCGGAACTCTCGACGCTCTACCGCACGTATCTCGGGCACCAGACGCTCGGCGACGCGTTCCGCGCCGGGCAGCTCGATCTGAGCGGGTCCAATGCCGCGACCCGGAGCTTCATCGCCGCATTCCAGCCGTCGCCCGTCGCCGCCTTCGTCGCCGAGGCGACGTGAGAGGAGGCGAGCGTGCGCGATTCGTGGTCGGGCTGCCGGGACTCGAACCCGGGACCTTCGGTCCCCCAGACCGACGCGCTAACCAAGCTGCGCCACAGCCCGTGTGAAGCGCCAGAGTGTAGCGATGCGCCAGCGGAGCCGGCCCGACCGTCCCAGGCCACACGGGCGATAGCAGGCGGAGCGCCTAAGCAGAGCCAAGCAAAGCGACCTAGTTGACGAGGATTCCGATGAGCTGGAGCAGGCGCCAGCCCAGGTAGATCACCAGCGCGAGGCCGAGCAGCTTCAGGTGCCACGGGACCCGCGGTTCGGGTTCGTCGGCCGAGCGGGTCATGCCGGGGATGAGTCCCCGCTCGACCGGCTGGTCACACTTCGGGCAGTTGCCCTCGGTGGTCACGGTCGGCGGGGTCAGGAACTTGTTGCAGTGCACACACCACGGCACGGCGCGCTCACACGGGGGGAACGCCGTGGCGTTTCCCGAAGTCTTCGCGCACCCGACCCGTTGCGAGCACGAGCCGGCGCGCGAGTTCGTCGCGCAGGTCTTCGGGTTGCACCACTGCGTCGACAACGAGTTCGGCCGCGAGGTGCAGGAGGTCGACATCTTCTTCGTACTCGCGGCGGCGGTCGGCGACGTACGCGGCGCGCTCGTCGGGGTCCTCGATGGCCTGGATCTTGTTGTAGAACACCGCGTTCACCGCCGGGTCGGGGCCCATGACCGCGATCTGCGCGGTCGGGAGCGCGAGCACGGCGTCGGGGTCGAACGCCGGGCCGCACATCGCGTAGAGACCGGCGCCGTACGCCTTGCGCACGATCACCGAGAACTTCGGGACGGTGGCTTCGGCAACGGCGGTGATCATCTTGGCGCCGTGGCGGATGATGCCTTCGCGCTCGACCTGCGACCCGATCATGAACCCGGGCACGTCGGCGAGAAACACGAGCGGCACGTTGAACGCGTCGCACAGCCAGATGAACCGGGCCGCCTTGTCGGCGGAGTCGACGAACAGCACCCCGCCGAGGAACTTCGGGTTGTTCGCGACGATGCCGACGGGCATGCCCTCGATGCGGCCGAACCCGATGATCAGCTCGCGCGCCCAGAGCGGCTTGAGCTCGAAGAAGGTGTCGGTATCGACGAGAGCATCGACGACTTTGTGCATGTCGTACGCGCGCCGTTCCTCGACCGGCACGGTCGTGCGGATCGTCGCGCCCTCGACCGCGGCCGCCGCGGGCGCTTCGACCGGCGGCTCCTGCACCCAGTTCGTGGGCAGGTACGACAGGAAGCGGCGCGCGCTCGCAATCGCGTCGGCGTCGGACGTGCACAGGTTGTCGCCACAGCCGCTCACGGTCGCGTGCATGCGCGCCCCGCCCATCTCTTCGAGCGACACGGTCTCGCCGATCACGACTTCGGCCATGCGGGGCGAGCCGAGGTACATCGAAGCGTTCGCCTCGACCATGAACACCACGTCGCAGAACGCGGGGATGTAGGCCCCGCCCGCGGCCGACGGCCCGAACAGGCAGCACACCTGCGGGACCTTGCCCGAGAGCCGCACCTGGTTCGCGAAGATGCGGCCCGCGCCCCGCCGGCCCGGGAACAGCTCGACCTGGTCGGTGATGCGCGCCCCGGCCGAGTCGACCAGGTAGACGACCGGCACCTCGTGGCGCAGCGCGTGCTCGGTCAGCCGCACCATTTTCTCCACGGTGCGCGCGCCCCACGACCCGGCCTTGACGGTCGGGTCGTTGGCGAGCACGCAGACCGGGCGGCCGTCGACGGTACCGACGCCGGTGACGACGCCGTCGGCGGGCAGGTCACCGGCAAGGGCGTTGGCGAGCAACCCGTCTTCGACGAACGAACCGTCGTCGAGCAGCAATGCGATGCGGTCGCGCACGAACAGCTTGTTCTGGCGGGCGAGTTTGTCGCCCTCCTTGGCCAGGTTGCCTGCGCGGGCCCGGCCCGCCTGCTCGTCGAAGCGTTCGTGCTGGGTCACGCGTCGTACCGGCGCGAGCGCGGCCCGGCCTGCAACAGCGCGCTCGGCAGGTCGCGGCCGACGATCTCGCGCGCGAGGCGCGCGCAGTCGAGCAACGCGTCGAGGTCGACGCCGGTCTCGATACCCATGTCGGTGAGCATGTGGACGAGATCCTCGGTGACGACGTTGCCCGACGCCCCGGGCGCGTACGGGCACCCGCCCAAACCGCCGATCGACGCGTCGTACTGCGTGACGCCCCACTCGAGCCCGGCCAGCACGTTGGCGAGGGCGGTGCCGCGCGTGTCGTGGAAGTGCAGACCAACGCGGTCGGCGGTGATGCCCGCCCGTTCGAGCGCGTCGAGCAGGTCGTGCACCCGGCGGGGGGACGCCATACCCGTGGTGTCGCCGAACGACAGGCGGTCGCAGCCCGCGTCGAGCAGATGCCCGGCGAGTTGCGCGACGCGCTCGGGTGCGATGTCGCCCTCGTACGGACAGCCGAACGCCGTCGACACGATCGCCTCCACCGGAACCGACGCGGCGTGGGCGAGTTCGACCAGCTCGCTCGCGGCGATGAGCGACTCCGCGACGGACCGCCGGATGTTCTTGCGGTTATGCGTCTCGCTCGCGCTCACGACGAGTTCGATCTCGTCGGCACCCGCGGCGAGCGCCAACTCCGCACCCTTGGTGTTGGGCACGAGCGCCGAGTACACGACGCCGGGCCGGCGTTCGATCGCGGCCATCACCTCTTCGGAACCGGCCATCGGCGGGATCGCCTCGGCCCGCACGAACGACGCCGCCTCGATGCGGCGCAGACCGGTGCCCGAGAGCGCGTCGATCAACCGGACGCGCGCGTCGACAGGAACGGGTGCTTCGTTCTGGAGTCCGTCTCGCGGTCCGACGTCACGGATCGCCACGGCCGGCGGCCACTGCACGGCCGTCAGCGTAGGTGAGCCGGGATTACTCCACGATACGGACCGGACCACCCTTGAACTGTGCCGTCCATGTGCTCACGTCGGTGATTCCCGCACCGTCCGTCGCGAGACGGACCCGCAACCAGCACTGCCTGGGGTCTTCGGCCTCGCACCGGTAGTCGGAGGGGATGACGACCTCGACCGTGGTCCACTGCCCGTTGAAGAATTCGGTGTTCATGTTCGCGATCGTGCAACCGGCGTCCGTGTCGTCCCAACCGGGGTCGCCGTTGTCGTGGAACCTCTCCCCGAATTCCCACGGGGTGTCACCGTTGTCGGAACCGTGCACCGAACCGCTGTATTCACAGTCTTCGAACGTGTCGAAATCGTCGTCTTCGTCGACTCCCCGCCAGGCCTCCTCGGCCGGGAGCACCTGCATGGTGATGAACTCGTCCGTGTCTGGGTCGAAGTCGTCGATGTCGCCGATGTCGAAGAAGGAGAGCACGAGCGTGCGATCGACCGACGCCGGCAGAATCCGGGCCAGGTAGAAGGCACCCTCCGCTGCCTCCTCGTTCGTGAAGAACGTAAACCGCTGGAACGCCGTCACCGATGCGCCGGTCTCACCGAAGTCGCCGACTCGGATCGAGAAGTTGTTGACGCCTTGTGTGTTCGCCCGGCCGGTGACGCGCAGGAAGTACTTACCGGGATCTGTGATGTCGCAGAGGTCGACCCACTCCCGCCACATGCCCAGTGCGTTCGCGTCGTCGGCACGGAAGATGTCGGCGTAGCCGGGGAACGTCTGCGTGCACCCCGGTACGGCATCGCCCGACTCGGGGTTGAGTGGGTCGGCGGAGATCTGGAGGTCGTCACGCTGACGCACCCGCACGCGGAAAACTACAGCGGGCTCCATGAACTCCCGGCCCGCACCGGTCTGGAGGTCTGGGTCCTCGATCAGATCGCGG